>JAEYXQ010000008.1 GCA_023431205.1 Pseudomonadota bacterium
CGTACTCACCGAGACTCCGGTCTCGCCGCCACCGCTCAGCCGTTCCGGGTCGCGCCGGAGGTGTTCGCGCGTCCTGCTCTAGACCGCGTGCTCGGCGCGGTCGCGATCCGTGACCGTGGCCAGGTCCAGCACCTTCTGGATGTTGGTGGCGTGGCGGAAGCTCGGCTCGAGGTTCTTGCCCGAGCGGAAGGCCTCGACGAAGCGCATGTAGTTGGTGGGGACCGGCTCCACCTCGACCTCGGTCCAGGTGCCCGTCTCGGCGTCCGGCCCAAGGCAGGTGAACAGCTTGGACCAGTCGTGGCGATGCTGGACCTCGATCGAGCCCAGTTCGCCATAGATGCGTAGCCGCAGTTCGTTGAAGTGACCCGTGGCCCAACGGGTGGCATGGATCACGCCCAGGGCCCCGTTCTCAAGCTGAGCCGTCATGGCGAAGCTGTCATTGGCGTCGAGATCGTACTCGCCGATCTGGTTGTTCTCGGCCTTCTCGAAAGTCTCGAGCCGGCAGAACACCTTCGAGAAATCGCTGCCGGCCCCGTAGGCGGCAAAATCCAGGATGTGGACGCCGATATCGCCCAGCACGCCATTGGAGCCGTGCTTCTTGGACAGCCGCCACAGCCACTGAGACTCGGTCCGCCAGTCACCCCAGGCCTTCGATACCAGCCAGCTCTGCAGATAGCTTGCCTCGAAATGCTTGACCTTGCCCACCTGCCCCGACTGCACGATCTCGCGGGCCTTCTGGAGCTGGGCAACGTTGCGATAGGTCAGGTTGACCATGTTGATCAGCCCGAGCTGCTCGGCCGTCTCGGTCATCTCCATCGCCTTGGCGTGGTCGGTGGCAAGCGGCTTTTCGCAGAACACATGCTTGCCGGCCTTGAGCGCCGCCATGGTCGTCGGGTGGTGGATGGAATCCGGCGTGACGTTGGCGATGCCATCGAACTCGCCCCAGGCCAGCGCCGCATCCAGCGAACCAAAGCCGCGCTCGATATTGTGGGTATTGTTGAACGCCTCCACCCGCGCCGGGTCGACGTCAACGCCGCCAACCAGCGTTACGCCGTCGATGGCCGCGAAATGCTTGGCATGTGTATTGGCCATGCCGCCGGTACCCAGGATCAGGATACGCATAGGTTCAATCCTTCAGCGGCCTCGGCCGCACGCTCGACTTCTATCGGTGTCAGCGGCCGCTGCCGGCCGCTGCAACGCGCCGGGGAGTAGGCCTCTCCGGCGCGGTGTTTACCTGCGCTTCAGGGGTCGGGGAAGACGAAACCCCGCCCCGCGGCATTACGTCAGCGGAAGCCTTCGCGGCCCTGGTGCAGGGTCGGCCCGCGCTCCTCGATCTTCTCCAGAGCCTCGCCCACCGGAACGTTCGGCGCCTTCAACAGGCCGGGATAGGTGTTGGGGTTGTAGGCCCAGTTCACTGCATTGCGCAGCACCTGCCCGACCGTCTCGTCATGGTAGGTCGGATAGGTCTCGTGACCCGGCCGGAAGTAGAAGATGTTGCCGGCGCCGCGCCGGTAGGTCAGGCCCGAGCGGAACACCTCGCCGCCCTGGAACCAGGAGACGAACACCGTTTCGAGCGGATCGGGCACGCTGAAGGGCTCGCCATACATTTCTTCCATCTCGAGTTCGAAGTAGGGCGGCAGGCCCTTGGCAATCGGGTGGCCGGGGCTCGTCACCCACACACGCTCGCGCTCGCCAGCCTCCCGCCAGTTCAGCGCACAGGGACTGCCCATCAACCTCTTGAAGATCTTCGAGAAGTGGCCGGAGTGAAGCACGATAAGGCCCATGCCCTCCCAGACACGCTGGGCCACACGCTCGACGATCTCGTCCTGCACCTGGCCGTGAGCGGCGTGTCCCCACCAGATCAGCACATCGGTTTCCGCCAGAGCTTCCACGGTGCAGCCATGCTCGGGCTCCTGCAGCGTCGTGGTTCTGGTGACGATGTTGGCATCGCTCGCAAGCAGCTTGGCGATCTGGTTGTGCATGCCGTCGGGGTAGTTGTCCGCCACGACCTTGTTCTTTTGTTCGTGGACGTTCTCGCCCCAGACGAGGGTACGGATCGGCATGGGTGGTCTCCTTGAAGTCGGTCGGCCGGGAGGAAGCGGCCGAGCATTGGCCTTGTCTCTGCGTCATGGTCCCGCACATGCAGCCCTGCCCGTCGCCGGTCAGGGTCCGCATTCGCGGGAATGATGGGGATGTGAATGAAGTTGCGCGCTGGGCGGCGAATGTGATCTCGATCAGCGGATCGGCTTGCCGGCTCCATCGAAGCGGTGGATCTTGTCCTCCATCGGCGACACCTGCACCATGTCACCCGAGCGGTAGGTGTTGGGCCCGTCGAGCCGCACCACCACCGGCTCCTCGGTGCCCATCTCCAGATAGAGGTAGGAGTCCGAGCCCAGATTTTCGGTATGGATGACCGTGCCGCTCCACAACCCGTCGCTCGGCTTGACCACCATGTGCTCGCCGCGCACGCCGATGGTATTGGCGCCGAACCGGTCGGCCTTCTCGCCGGTGATGAAGTTCATCTTCGGCGAACCGATGAACCCGGCAACGAAGATGGAATCCGGCCGCTCGTAGAGCTCCATCGGCGTGCCGACCTGCTCCACCAGCCCGTCGCGCAGCACGCAGATACGGTCGGCGAGCGTCATCGCCTCCACCTGGTCGTGCGTCACATAGATCATCGTGACGTTGTCCATCTCCTCGTGGAGCTTGGCGATCTCGATGCGGGTCGCCACGCGCAGCGCCGCGTCGAGGTTGGACAAGGGCTCATCGAACAGGAACACCTTGGGATCACGGGTGATGGCGCGCCCAATGGCGACGCGCTGGCGCTGGCCGCCGGACAGCTGCTTGGGCAGCCGGTCGAGATACTGGCGGATCTGCAGCATGTCTGCCGCTTTCTCGACGCGCTGGCGGATCTCGTCTTTGCCCTTGCCCTTCTCCAGCGTCAGCCCGAACGCCATGTTCTCGTAGACGGTCATGTGGGGGTAGAGCGCGTAGCTCTGGAACACCATGGCGATGCCGCGCTTGGACGGCGCCAGATTGTTCACCAGCTTGCCGTCGAACAGCATCTCTCCCGAGGTGATGTCCTCAAGGCCGGAGATCAGCCGCAGCAGCGTGGACTTGCCGCAGCCGGAGGGGCCGACGAACACCATGAACTCGCCCTTGCGGATGTCGAGATCGACGCCCTTGATCACGTTCACCGCGCCGAAGGACTTGCGGACGTTGCGAAGCTCTATTGCAGCCATTTGGAAAAACTCCTTAGCCCTTGACGCCGCCGGCGGTGAGCCCGCTCACGATCTTGCGCTGGAAGATGAGGACGAGAATGACGAGCGGGATCGTGACGATCACCGAGGCGGCCATAATCAGGCCCCACGGGATTTCGAAGCGCGAGCCGCCGGAGAGCAGGCCGATCGCCACCGGAACCGTGCGGGTGCTGTTGGACGAGGTGAAGGTCAGCGCGAACAGGAATTCGTTCCAGGCGCTGATGAAGGCCAGCAGGCCGGTGGTGACCAGCGCCGGCCACATCAGCGGCATGAACACGCGGGTAATGATCACCCAGGGCGAAGCGCCGTCAACGATCGCTGCCTCTTCGATTTCCACCGGCAGGTCCCGCATGAAGGTGGTTAGCACCCACACGGTGAAGGGCAGCGTAAAGATCGTGTATGAGAAGATCAGCGCCCAGGGCGTGTTGTAGATGCCAAGGAAGCGGATCAGTTCGAATAGCCCCGCCAGCACCGCGATCTGCGGGAACATCGAGACTGCAAGGATCGTCATCAGCAGCAGCCCGCGCCCGCGGAACCGCACCCGGCTGAGCGCAAACGCGGCGGTGACCGCCAGGAACAGTGCCAGGATCACCGTGAGTGAGGCGACGAAGACCGAATTGACGAAGTTCTGCGGGAACGAGCCCGTCGTCAGCACGTCGCGATAATTGTCGAGGCTGAAGGACGTGGGCCAGTAGGTGATCCGGAACAGGTCCGTTCCCGATTTGAAGCTGGTCAGGATCGCGTAATAGAACGGGAACACGCTGACGACGACGATCACCACCACGAGGAGGTAGAACAGCGCCGTCTTGATCAGCTTCCAGGGGTTCAAGGTCGCGCCCATCAGCGGTCTCCCCCGTCGAAGTTCACCTTGCCCAGCCAGATATAGACGATGGTGAACAGCGCGATGATCAGGAACAGCAAGGTCGACTGCGCCGAGCCTTCCGCGAAATTGTTGAACTCGAACAGGTTCTCGCGCGAGATCACGCTCATGGTCTTGGTCGCGTCGGAGTTCGGTGTCAGCACGTAGATCAGGTCGAAGATGCGCAAGGCGTCGAGCACGCGGAAAATGATCGCCACCATCAGCGCCGGGCGCACCAGCGGCAGGGTGATGCGGAAGAACTGCTTGACCGGATGGATGCCGTCGATATCGGCCGCCTCGTAGATGTCCTTGGGGATCATCTGCAGGCCGGCAAGGATCAGCAGCGCCATGAATGGCGTGGTTTTCCAGATATCGACGACCAGCACTGCCAGCATCGCCGTGTCGGCGGAGGCGGTCCAGGCGACCTTCTGGCTCAACAGTCCCAGGCGCATGCCGAGATCGTTGAGGATGCCGAACTGGTCGTTCAGCATCCAGGCCCACATCTTGGCCGAGACGATGGTGGGAATGGCCCACGGAATAAGAATGGCGGCACGAACGATACCACGCCCGCGGAACTCGGCGTTGAGCACCAGTGCGACGATCATGCCGAGCACCGTTTCCCACACGACCGACCAGAAGGCGAAGCGCACCGTGTTCCAAACGGCATTCCACCAGTCGGGATCGGCGAGCACGCCACGATAGATGGTGCGGCCGCTCTCGAGCGTACGAATTTGCAGGTAGTTGCCGAAGCCGATCCACTCCGCCCCGTAGAGGTCGTTGAGAGTGGCATCTGTGAAGGAGAACCAGATCGAGCGCAGCAGCGGCCAGCCAGCCACGATGAACAGCGCGATCATCATCGGCAGCAGGAACCACCGCGCAGCGCGAGCGCGCTGCTGCATCAGCTCCGACCGGGCACGCTTGCCGGGTGCGATGGCAGGGGACGCCAGGGCCTCGGTGGTCATCGACTTCTCCGCATCAGTCGGGCTGCAGCTGGGTGCGGGAAACCAGTCCCCGCACCCGAGTTCAGGCGTTCAGCTTAGTTCAGCAGCTCGTCGAGGTCAGCTTCGAGAACTTCCAGGTTCTCGGCAGCCGAGCCATTGCCCGACAGGGTGTTGTGAACGGCCGACCAGAACAGCGAGGAGACCTCGTTGTAGTTCTCCTGGGTCGGAGCAGACGGGCGCGGCACGGCATTCTGGAAGATCTCCTTCCAGTTGGCCATGAACGGAGCGGCAGCCAGCACGTCCGCGTCGTCATAGAGCGACTCGATGGTCGGCAGGTTGGACTGGTTGATCGCACGCTCCTTCTGGATCTCGGCCGAGCCGAGGAAGAGGGCCAGTTCGATGGCCGCATCAGGGTTCTGCGAGTACTTGGAGACCGCATAGTTCCAGCCGCCCAGCGTTGCCGCCGAACGAGCCTCGGGGCCTTCGCCGGCCGGCAGCGGCGCGACGTCGAACTTGTCCTTCACCGCCGAGTCATCACCCTGGCCGAGTGCATAGGCGTAGGGCCAGTTGCGCATGAACGCGGCATTGCCGAGCTGCCATACGCCGCGGCTTTCTTCTTCCATGTAGGCCAGGTTGCCTTCCGGCGAGATGGTGCCGATGAAGGTCTTGATCTCTTCAAGCGCAGCGACGGCCTGCTCGTTGTTGATCGAGATGGTGCCGTCGGCCTCGACGATCTGGCCACCGCCATAGGACTTCACCCACTCAAGGGCGTTACAGGTCAGGCCTTCATAGGCGTTGCCCTGGAACACGAAGCCCCACATGTCGGCGTTGCCGTCGGCACGCTCGCCATCCATGATTTCCTGGGCGGTCGCCTTGAGCTCGGCCCAGGTGGTCGGGACCTCCTTGCCGTACTTCTCGAGCAGGTCGGTGCGGTAGAACAGCGCCGGCGCGTCGGTGTAGGCCGGGATGGCAACGAGCTTGCCGTCCACGGTCTGCGACTCGATGATCGAGGGGAAGTGCTGGTCGATCACGTCGGCAGCAGCCTCGGTAAGGTCGAGGAACTGATCCGCGAGCTGCGGAGCCCAGATCACGTCGGTGGTGTAGACGTCGATGTCGGCGTTGCCGGCGGCGAGCCACAGGCGGTACTGGCCGAACTGGTCGGTGGTGGAAGACGGCATCGGCACGACTGTCACGTTGTGACCGGTCTGCTCTTCGAACTTGGCCAACTGCTCCTCGAGGAAGGCCAGGCCATTGCCGGTGTCGCCGGAGACGACGGACAGCTCGACCGCCTGTGCGGCGCCGGCCACCAACGTCACGCTCGTCATCAGACCGACGAGCAACTTGTTGATCTTCATTAGTTATCCTCCCGAATGAGCCAACGTTGGGAGGCGCGCCGAAGGACGCCGTGACCTGCACGCCGTCTGGCTATCATCCTCCCACAAAGCCCTTTGGCGTGCAGCTTTCCCGCTGACATCTCAAAGCGCTTTGAATGAAAATGAACCAGAGCGGCGAAAAGCTGTCAAGCGGCACGGCCGAGCAAATTTAGAGATTTCCGAAGGTCACGAGCAAAAACCTCGTAAATTCAATTGGTTACGCACACCCGAGCGCTCAAAGAGGTTAACGCAGCCTGATTTGCGCTGATGTACGCACCTCAAGACGTGATCGCCGCAAGCACCCTCTTGCGTCAAAATTTGAAATCGCTTTGAATGAGCAAGGGAGGAGAGCGGCGCGACGCAGAACTGCGCGCCCGCCTTGAGTTGGCGGCTGCCAAGGCACCGCTCCAGGGCCAATTCGCCAATGAGATTGAAGGATCTGGCCGAACATCTCGGCCTGTCTCAGACCACCGTCAGCCGCGCCCTCAATGGCTACCCCGAGGTCAACGAGGCAACCCGCCTCCGCGTTGCAGAGGCTGCTGCGCGTCTGGGCTATCGCCCCAACGCCAGCGCGTTGCGTCTGGCCACCGGCCGATCCGGCGCGGTTGGCCTGGTGCTACGCGGAGCCGACGAGCTCGGGCCCCATATGAGCGAGTTCCTCTCGGGACTGGGGGAGCGTCTGGCCACCGAGGAGATCGATATCCTGGTGACCACGGTGGAGAGCTACCAGGACGAGATCGCCGCTTATCGGCGCCTCGCCGCCAGTCAGAAGGTCGACGCCGTCATCCTCCACTCCCCCAAGCTTCATGACGAGCGGGCGGAGGTACTGATGGATCTCAAGCTTCCTTTCGTGCTGCATGGGCGGACCAATGGGGACAGGCCGGTCCCCTGGCTCGACATCGACAATACCGGCGCCGTCGAGCGCGCCACCAGCCATCTGCTGGACCTCGGCCACCGGCGGATCGCCCTGATGAACGGCGTGCGCGGCCGCACCTTCGCCGAGCATCGGGAAATCGGCTACCTCGCCGCCCTGTCGGCGCGGGGGGTACCGTTCGATCCGGCGCTGATGAGCAACTCCATCTTCACCGACGAGGTGGCGTTTCGCCTCGCGCAGTCGATGCTGGAGTTGAAGCCGCGCCCGACCGCGTTTCTCGCCGGCTCGATGATGACGGCCCTCGGCATTTTCCGCGCGATCCGGCAGGCCGGCTTCACCTTGGGCAAGGAGGTGTCGATGATCGCGCACGACGACGTCTTCCCCTATCTGAACGCCGACAACATGTACCCCACCATGTCCACCACCCGGTCCTCCATCCGGGCCGCCGGCACCCGCATCGCCGAACTTATCCTGCAGTTGCTGGGCGGCAAGCCGACCGAGGACATTCACGAGCTATGGCCGGTGGAACTGGTGCTGCGCGAGAGTTCCGGTCCGGCGCCGGGTTTCTGATCGCCGAAATTTCCCCCTCATTTTTTCATTCCTGCGCCTGATATGACGCGCTTGTGGAAGCACGGGCTCAGGCGCACAGTTTACACGCGTGCGGACCCAGGAGGATAAGTTGGATAACCCCTTCGTCACAACGGCGTGGCTGGCAGAACACCTGGACGACCCGAACGTCGTCGTCGTCGACGGCAGCTGGCACATGCCCGGCGCTGCCCGCAACGCCCAGGCCGAGTATCTGGACGGGCACATCCCGGGGGCCGTCTTCTTCGACATCGACGGCATTGCCGATCGGACCACGGAGCTGCCGCACATGCTGCCGACGCCGGCCGACTTCGCCCGCATGGTCGGAGCACTCGGCATCAGTGAGGACATGACGATCGTCGTCTATGACGAGGTGGGGCTGTTCTCGGCTCCGCGCGTCTGGTGGACCTTCAAGGTCATGGGCGCCCAGGATGTCCGCATTCTCGAGGGTGGCGGGCCCGGATGGCGGGCGGAAAAGCGCCCGACGGAGCCTGGGCAGGTGTCCCGCGAGCGCCGCGAATTCGAGGTCCGTTTCGATCCTGATCGGGTGGCTGACTTCGACGCGGTGCGGGACCGCAGCCGCGATCGGGGCAGCCAGATCGTCGACGCCCGACCGGCCCAGCGCTTCCACGGCGAGGTGCCCGAGCCCCGTGCCGGACTGCGCAGCGGCCATATTCCCAACAGCCTCAACGTCCCGGTGGGCCTGTTGAGCCATGCCGGCGTCATGCGGCCGGCCGAGGAATTGCGGCAAGTGTTTGCCGAGCGCAACATTGCCCTCGACCGGCCGGTGATCACCTCCTGCGGCTCGGGAATCACCGCCTCGACGCTGGCGCTGGCGCTCGAAATTGCCGGCGCCAGGGAGGTTTCGGTCTATGACGGCTCATGGACGGAGTGGGGTGCGCGGCCGGACGCCGAGGTGGAAACCTGAACGAAGATGAACGGTTTCTGACCAGCAATGAGCTGAAGCTGCACCGCGAATGAATGAAAAAAGCCGCCGGATCGCTCCGGCGGCCTTGTTGATGAACGATGCCTGCTGTCAGGCGGCGCGGTTCTTGTTGTAGAGATCGAAGAACACCGCCGCGAGCAGCACGACACCCTTGATCATCTGCTGCCAGTCGATGTTGACGCCCATGATCGACATGCCGTTGTTCATCACGCCCATGATGAAGGCGCCGATCACCGCACCGGCGACCTGGCCGACGCCCCCGAGCGCCGAGGCGCCACCGATGAACACGGCCGCAATCACGTCGAGCTCGAGCCCCTGCCCTGCCTTCGGCGTCGCCGAGTTGAGGCGCGCGGCATAGATCATGCCGGCGAGCGCGGCGAGAACGCCCATGATGGCGAAGACGTAGAAGGTCAGCCGCTCGGTCTTGATGCCGGAAAGAGCTGCCGCCTTGAGGTTGCCACCCAGGGCATAGATGCGGCGACCAAAGGTCATGCGCTTGGTGAGGAACACAAATAGCGCGATCAGCACGCCCATCACCACGAGCACGTTCGGCAGGCCCCGATAGGAGGCGAGCATGTACGCAAAGAACAGCACCAGGGCGGCGATGACGAGGTTCTTGACCACGAACAGACCGAAGGGCTCGTTCTCGTAGCCGCGGGCCTTGCGGCGGTTGCGGCCGCGGATGGCAAAGAACACCATGGCGACGACGGCGACGATGGCGATGACCATGGTGGTGGTGTGGAGCACCAGCGGCTGCACGCCCTCGCTGGCCGCGACCAGGGTAGTCGGCCCGATCACGTCGGGGATGAAGCCGGCGGACAGCAGCTGGAACTCGGCCGGGAACGGACCTACCGACTTGCCGGCGAGGATCGCCAGCGACAGGCCCTTGAAGATCAGCATGCCGGCCAGCGTTACGATGAAGGACGGGATCTTGTGGTAGGCGATCAGGTAGCCCTGCGCCGCGCCGATGATGCCGCCGACCACCAGGCAGATGGCGCCGGCGACCAGCGGGTTGGCAAGGAAGGCGAACTCGGGCGGGAAGCGCCAGCCCACCATCAGCATGGCCGCAAGCGCGCCGACAAAGCCGGACACCGAGCCGACCGACAGGTCGATGTGGCCTGCCACGATCACCAGAAGCATGCCCAGCGCCATCACGATGATGTAGCTGTTCTGCAGGATGATGTTGGTGAGGTTCACCGGCTTGAACAGCACGCCGGCGGTGAAATACTGGAAGAACAGCATGATCAGGATAAGCGCGAGCAGCAGGCCGTAATCGCGCATGTTGGCCTGCAGCGCGCTCCAGATGCTGAGCTCCTGAACCTTGACCGGTTCGCCGGTCGACGTAATGCCCGGCTGGGCGGTGTCAGTGGTCATGATGCCTTCCCTTCAGCGCGCACGATCGCGCGCATGATCTTCTCCTGGCTGGCTTCGGCCGTCGGCATTTCCCCGACGATCCGGCCTTCGTTCATCACGTAGAGGCGGTCGGTGATCCCGAGCAGTTCCGGCATCTCCGAAGAGATGACGAGGATCGCCTTGCCCTGCGCAGCCAGCTTGTTGATGATGGTGTAGATTTCGTACTTGGCGCCGACGTCGATGCCGCGGGTCGACTCGTCTAGGATCAGCACGTCCGGATTGGCGAACAGCCACTTGGACAGCACGACCTTCTGCTGGTTGCCGCCCGACAGATTGCCGGTCGCCTGGTAGACGCTCGAGGAGCGGATATTGGTCCGCTTGCGATAGTCGTTCGCGGCATCGAGCTCGGCGAGATCATCGATGACCCCAACCTGCGACACCCCGCCGAGATTGGCGATGGTGATGTTGTGCTTGATGTGGTCGATGAGATTGAGACCGTAGGTCTTGCGATCTTCGGTGGCGTAGGCGATGCCGCGGGCGACGGCCTTGCCGACGGTGGAGGTGTCCACCTTGTCGCCGCGCACCAGCACTTCGCCGCTGATCCGCTGCCCATAGGAGCGGCCGAAGATGCTCATTGCCAGTTCGGTGCGGCCCGATCCCATCAGGCCGGCGATGCCGACCACTTCGCCTTCGCGGATGGTCAGGTTGACGTCGCGGATGACCTGCCGCTCGCGGTGCAGCGGATGGAACACGTTCCAGTTGCGGACCTCGAACACCACATTGCCGATTTTGGGGTCCCGCGCCGGATAGCGGTCTTCGAGCGAGCGGCCGACCATCGAGGTGATGATGCGATCCTCGGTGATGTCGCCGGTGTCCATCGTCTCGATGGTGCGGCCGTCGCGGATCACGGTGATGCGGTCGGCAACGCGGCTGATCTCGTTCAGCTTGTGGCTGATCAGGATCGAGGTGATGCCCTGCTTCTTGAACTCAAGGAGGAGGTCGAGCAGTGCCTGGCTGTCCTTTTCCGACAGCGACGCGGTCGGCTCGTCGAGGATCAGCAGTTGCACCTGCTTGGACAGCGCCTTGGCGATCTCCACCAGCTGCTGCTTGCCGACGCCGATATTGGTGATCAGCGTATCGGGGTCCTCGCTGAGGCCCACCATCGCCAGCAGCTTGCGCGCGCCGTCGCGGGTTTCGTCCCAGTCGATCATGCCGCCGGTCGCCTGCTCGTTGCCGAGGAAGATGTTCTCGGCAATCGACAGGAGCGGCACCAGCGCCAGCTCCTGGTGGATGATGACGATGCCCTTGTGCTCGCTGTCGCGAATGGATTTGAAGTGCTGTTCTTCGCCCTTGTAGATGATCTGGCCGTCATAGGAGCCGTGGGGATAGACCCCGCTCAGGACCTTCATCAGGGTCGACTTGCCTGCCCCGTTCTCACCCACGATGGCGTGGATTTCGGCTTCACGGACATCGAGGTTGACGTCCGAGAGTGCCTTGACCCCGGGGAAGGTCTTGGTGATGCCGCGCATCTCCAGAATGGTATTGGTCATGCTGGCTCTGTCAGTTCTTGCCGTCCTGCGGCTGGCCTGGACTCTCTATGCCTCGCCCGCCGCAGGGGCAAGCGCGGCGCTGTGCCGCTGAAATCCGGAAGGGCCCCGCGTCGCCGCGGGGCCCTGTTGTTCGCTTCACCAGTGCTTACTGGATGTCTTCCGGCTTAATGTAGCCCGAGTCGATCACCAGCTCCTGGTAGTTGGAAGCATCGACTTCGTACGGGGTCAGCAGGATCGACGGCACAACCTTGACGCCATTGTCATAGGTGGTGGTGTCGAGGCCTTCCGGCGTGCCGCCCGAAGCAATGGTGTCGACGAGGTCAGCGGTGACCTTGGCCAGCTCGCGGGTGTCCTTGTAGACGGTCGAGTACTGCTCGCCGGCAACGATCGCCTTCACCGACGGAGCTTCGGCGTCCTGGCCGGTGATGATCGGCCACTGCAGGTCGCCCGAGCCGTAGCCCACGCCACGCAGCGACGAGATGATGCCGCGGCTCAGCCCGTCATAGGGGGCCAGAACGCCGTGCACGACCGAACCGTCCGAGTAGTTGGCCGACAGGATGTTGTCCATGCGGGCCTGCGCCACGGCGCCGTCCCAACGGAGGGTACCGACGGTCTCCATGCCCTGCTGGCCCGACTTGACGACGATGTCACCGGAGTCGATCAGCGGCTGGAGGACGCTCATCGCGCCGTCATAGAAGAAGAACGCGTTGTTGTCGTCCGGCGAACCGCCGAACAGCTCGACGTTCCAGGGCTTCTGGTCGCCGAAGCGCTCTTCGAGACCCTTCACCAGCGAGTTGGCCTGCAGCACGCCGACCTGGAAGTTGTCGAAGGTCGTGTAGTAGTCGACGTTCTCGGACTCGCGGATCAGGCGGTCATAGGCGACAACCTGGATGCCGGCATCGGCAGCCTGCTGCAGCACGGCGCTGAGCGTGGTGCCGTCGATCGAGGCGATGACCAGCGCCTGGGCACCCTTGGTGACCATGTTCTCGACCTGCGAGAGCTGGTTCGGAATGTCGTCTTCCGCATACTGCAGGTCGACGGTGTAGCCCTTGGCCTCCAGAGCGGCCTTGAGCTCGTTGCCGTCCGAGATCCAGCGCAGCGAGGACTGGGTCGGCATGGCAATGCCGATCAGGCCCTTGTCCTGCGCGAAGACCGCCGTCGTGGCGGTCAGCGCCACGGCGCTGGCTGCCAGCACGGTGGCAAGCGTCTTGATGAGTTTCACGTCTCGACTCCCTTAAGTTCTTCGAGAATTGGCTAGTCTGAGGTTGGAGCAGCAGCGCGCAGCCGGAGTTCGGCCGCCAGCGTGCTGTCCGCCGGCGGAAGCCCGGCCAGACACAGTTTAAGCGCACACACTGCGGTGTTGCGGCTGGACCTGCACTGGAACGTCCTCCCACTCGCGGCTGGTGCCGCATGGCCCTCCCGGCCACGCGCGCAAGCTAGGATGGTCAGATACCTTCTGTAAAGCTCCTTTGCTTGCCGGGATGGTATATTTTTCGACTCATGAAGATTCCGAGGAGCGTGGAGAACCGGCGGTCTGCGGTACGCACCTCAAGACGCCGTCCGTCGTCTGCCGGCACCGAAAACGGCACCGGTGCCGCACCATGGACAGGCAAAGAATTCCGATGGTATCTGACAGGTGGAGGAATATTCATGGATCAGATCACACCGGGCCATGATGTCGGCACGGCGGCGGGGAGCGTCGCCGAGGCCGTCGCAGTCATGATCGTGGGGGAACTGGCGCCGGGCACCAGCCTGCCGTCCGAAGCGGAACTGGCAAAGCGTTTCGGCGTCAGCCGGCTGACCCTGCGCGAGGCGTTGAAACAACTGGAGGGACGCGGGCTCGTCGTGCTGTCGCGCGGCAAGCGGGCGGTGGTGCGGGAACCGGACGGAGCCGCGTTCGGCGATTTCCTCGCCATGCTGATCAGCCACGACCCCAAGGGGCTGTTCGATATCATTGAGGTGCGGCTGTCGCTCGAGGTGCAGGCCGCCACCCTGGCCGCCAAGCGGGCCAATCGCGCCGGCCTGCTGGGGCTCGAGAACGCGCTGGCCTCCATGCGCGACGCCGCAGGGAGCGACGGCCTCACCGACCCCGAGCGGGAGACGCGCTTCCACGCCGCCGACGGCGCCTTTCACGAGGCGGTGGCGCTGGCCAGCGGCAACCGCGTGCTCGGGGCGCTGTTCGAGGCCATGGCCGGCCCCCTGCGCGAGGGCTTCTATATCAGCCGGCGCGGGCACGAGCAGCGCGGCCACAGCGTGTTCGATACCATTGCCGCCCATGAGCGGATCCTCGAGAGTATCCGCGACGGCAATGCCCGCGCCGCAGCCGAAGCCATGCGCTTCCACCTCAAGGACACCGAGCGCGACATCCGCATGGCGGTCAGCCGGCTCGGCCGCAACGGTTGAACCGGGGGCCGCACACGGGTTCGTGTCGGGGACGTTGCCGCATTGTAACTTTGAAAATATGACGTGGCTGCTAGAGTTTGCGCACGGGCCAGGCGCTCGTCTCCCATAGCTCTGATGATCCGAGACCGCTCTTGATCCGGCAAATACTCGCCTCCCTCGTTGTCCTCGCCGGCGCCGCGCTCGCCTGGGTATTTTTCGCCCCCGGCTCGACGGAAACGCTGGCACGGGTAGGCATCTCCCTGCCCTTCGGCCCGGATGCGCCGGGTCAGCAGCCGGGTCGCCCCGGCGGCGGCGGTGGACCCGGCATGCCGGGTATGGGTCCGGGTGGCGGGCGCCCCGGTGGCTTCGGGGGCCGGCAAACCAATGTCGTCACCGCTGCGGTGACCATGGCCACCATCAACGACCGTCTGACCGCTGTAGGCGAGGGTTCGGCCGTCCGTTCGGTGACGGTCACGGCGCCTGCCGGGGGCGAGCTGGCCGAGGTGCTGGTGCGTCCTGGCGAGGAGGTCGCCGCCGGGGATGTGATCGCCCGCTTCGATGCGGCGGCCGAGCAGATCGCCTATGACCGGGCCCAGCTTGCCGTCGCGGACGCCAAGGCTGCGCTCACCCGCACCCAGGGGTTGGCCAGTTCGAGCCTCGTCGCGACCACGGCACTCACCGCCGCCGAACTTGCCGCCAACAATGCCGAACTCGAACTGCGCAATGCCGAGGTCGCCCTCGGGCGGCGCACCATCGCCAGCCCGATCGCGGGCACGGTCGGGCTGCTGCGGGTGACGCCCGGCAACTATGTCGGCGCCCAGACCACCGTCACCACCATTGATGACACCTCGTCCGTGCTGATCGACTTCTGGGTGCCCGAACGCTACGCCGCCAATATCATGCGGGGCATGCCGGTGACGGTCTCCGCCGTCGCCCTGCCCGGCCGCAGCTTCGCCGGCGAGGTCAGCGCGATCGACAACCGCATCGACCCGGCGAGCCGCACCCTGCAGGTGCAGGCGGAAATCCCCAACCCCGACGGCATCCTGCGCTCCGGCATGAGCTTCTCGGTGGCCCTGGATTTCCCGGGCGAACAGTTCCCGGCGGTGAACCCGCTGGCGATCCTGTGGTCGACCGAAGGGTCCTATGTGTGGAAATACGAGGACGGCCGCGCCAGGCGGGTGATGGCCGAGATCGTTCAGCGCAACAGCGACGGGGTTCTGGTGCGCGCCGATCTGTCGGCGGGTGATGCGATCATCACCGAAGGGATCCTGCAACTGAGCGAAGGCGCCGAGGTGACCTTGCTCGACGGCCCCGACGGCAGCGCTGCCACTGCCGCTGCAGCGACAACGCCGTAAGGGGACGCGCCATGTCGATTGCCAGCAAGAATGAACGCGGCGGCACCCTGGCAGCGTTGTTCGTCCGCCGGCCGGTGATGGCCATGGTGCTCAACGCCTTGATCATGGTGGCGGGTCTGGCGGCGCTCCTGGGCGTGGAAGTGCGCGAACTGCCCAGGGTAGAACAGCCGGTGCTGTCGATCTCGACCAGTTTCCCCGGCGCCGCTGCCGAAACGGTGGACCGCGAGATCACCGCGGTGGTGGAAGGTGCGGTGGCCCGGGTCCAGGGCGTCACCGCAATCTCCTCCAGTTCCTCGGTGGGCCAGAGCCGGGTGACGCTGGAATTCAGCGATTCCACCAATCTCGACATCGCCACCTCCGACGTGCGCGACGCGCTGAGCCGGGTGAACCGCGGCCTGCCGGACGGCGTCGACGAACCAACGATCTTCAAGGCCGATAGCGACGCGCAGGCGGTGATCCAGCTTGCAGTGACCTCGGACCGGATGAGCGTTGCCGAACTCAGCGAGGTGGTGGAGTCGGTGGTGGCGGAGCGCCTGCGCGCCGTGGATGGCGTTGCCGAGGTGCAGGTCTATGGCACCCGCAGCACCGCCTTCGAGATCGACATCGACCCGCTCAAGCTTGCCAGCCTCGGGTTGACCGTGGCCGACGTGCGCAATGCGGTGTCGACCATCGCCTTCGACACGCCGGCGGGCTCGATCAACGGTCCCAACCAGAACATCTCCGTCCGCGCCCTGTCGGAAGTGAGCCGGCCAGAGGATTTCGAGCACATCATCATCAACGGCAAGACCACGCTGGGCGATGTCGCCACTGTGGTCTTCGACGCCGGCGCCAGCACCTCGGCCATCCGCTCCGACGGCAAGCCGGGGATCGGGCTCGGCATCGTCCGGCAGGCGCAATCCAACACCATCGCCATCTCCGAGGCGATCCACGCCGCGGTCGACACCCTGAACGAGACCCTGCCCGAAGGGGTCACGGTCAAGATCTCGAGCGACGACGCCGTATTCATCGAGGGCGCGCTCCACGAGGTGGAGATCGCGCTGATCGTGGCGCTCGTGGTGGTGATCGCCATCATCTACCTGTTCCTGCTCGACTGGCGCGCCACCATCGTGCCGGCCGTGGCCATGCCCATCGCCCTGCTGGGCGCCGTCGCCGGCATCTACCTGGCGGGTTTCTCCCTCAACATCATCACGCTCCTGGCGCTGGTGCTGGCGACGGGGCTGGTAGTCGACGACGCCATCGTGGTGCTCGAGAACATAGTGCGCCGCAAGCATCTGGGCGCCGGCCCGCGCGCCGCCGCCGTGCTCGGCACGCAGGAGGTGTTCTTTGCCGTGGTTGCGACCACGCTGACGCTGGCGGCAGTGTTCATCCCGCTCTCCTTCCTCGAAGGCCAGAGCGGGCGGCTGTTCCGCGAGTTCGGCTTCACCCTCGCCATTGCGGTGCTGCTGTCCTCGGTGGTGGCGCTGACGCTGGGGCCGATGGTGGCCTCGCGCTTCCTCAGGGCCGGCGAGGGGCAGGGGCATGGCGGCGTGTTCGGCGCCATCGGCCGCGCCTTCGCCCGCTTCTATCGGGCGACACTGGGACTGGCGTTGAAGAACCCTCTGGTGGTGGTGCTGGTTGCGCTGCTGTTTGCCGCCTCGTCCTTTTACGTCTATGGCAGCCTGCGCCAGGAGATCACCCCGGCCGAGGACCGCTCGCAGATCAATCTGCGGGTTTCGGCGCCGAATACCGCCAGCCTCGATTTCGTCCGCACTCGCCTGACCCAGGTCGAGAGCATGCTGCAGCCGTTCGTGGAGAGCGGCGAGGTGGAATCGATCTTCGTGATTTCCGGCTGGGGCAGCGGCGGGTCGCTGACCTTGACACTGGCGCCGTGGGGCGAGCGTGAGCGCACCCAGCAGCAGATCGCCTCCGACATCAATGCGCTGATGACCCAGGTGCCGGGTGTCAGGGCCTTTGTCGGCCAGGGCAACAGCCTCGGCATTCGCGGCGGCGGCTCGGGCCTGCAGTTCGGCGTCGTCGGGTCGGACTACGCGGTGCTGGCGGAAACCGCTGAAGCCATCGCCGACCAGCTGGAGGCGGACGGCCGCTTCGGACGCGTCTCGGTCAACTTCGACACCACCCAGCCGCAGCTGACCCTGACCGTCGACCGCGCCCGCGCCGATGCGCTCGGCATCGACATCAACGGCCTTGCCACAACCATGCAGGCGATGGTCGACGGCAGCGACGTCGGCAGCGTCTTCATCGCCGACAAGAGCTACACCGTGCGCATGGTGTCGACCACCAACCCGGTCAACGATCCGCGTGACCTCGAGACCTTGTTCATCAAGGCCGGTGACGGGCGCTATGTGCCGATGTCGACCATCGCCAGCATCACCGAATCCGCCGTGCCGCCATCGCTGCGCCGCGAGGAACAGCGGCGGGCGGTAACGGTGACGGCGAGCCTCGAAGATGGCCTGGCGCTTGGAGACGCCTACCAGCAGCTCCAGGAGATCGCCCGGCCACTGCTGCCGGAGGGAACCTCCATCATTCCGCTGGCCGAAGCCAAGACGCTGGGCGACGCGACCAACGGCCTGTTCCTCACCTTCGGCTTTGCGCTCGTCATTATCCTGCTGGTGCTGGCGGCGCAGTTCGAGAGCTTCTGGAGCGCCATCATCGTCATGGCGACGGTGCCGTTCGGCGTGGCGGCGAGCCTCTATGCCCTGCTGGTCACCGGCGGCAGCCTCAACATCTTCAGCCAGATCGGGCTGGTGCTGGTGGTCGGGATCATGGCCAAGAACGGCATCCTGATCGTCGAGTTCGCCAACCAGTTGCGTGACCGCGGCCTGTCGGTCGCCGAAGCAATCGAGCAGGCGTCCAACATCCGGCTGCGCCCGGTGATGATGACCATGATTGCCACCATCCTTGGCGGCGTGCCGCTGGTGCTGGCACAGGGCGCCGGCGCCGAAGCGCGCGCGGCTCTGGGCTGGGTGATCGTCGGCGGCCTTGGCTTTGCCGCGATCTCGACGCTCTATCTCACCCCGGTCGCCTACCTGCTGCTCGCCCGGTTCAGCAAGCCGAAGGCCGAGGAAGAGGCGCGGCTGGAGTCCGAACTCGACGCGGCCACCGCGGCCCCTGCGCCAGCGGCGGAATAGCCCGATCCAGCCTCGAACGGCGGCGGAAAACCGGCTCTGGAACCAAATTCCGCCATGCCCCGTTCTTAGGGCAGCGCCAACACGGCGCCGACTGGAACGGAGGCCAGCAGGCTGGCCAGTGGAGGCGGGAATGACCCACGTGGAAATCAAGGCACTCGAAAACGCTGCCCGCAGTTCTGCGGTGTGGACCGAGGCCTATGATGGCCAGACGCACTATGCCGAAGTGGCGCGTGCGCTTGCCCCGGCGTTGTTCATCCTTGCCGCTGCCACAGCCCTGATGCTCGCGATCCTCTAGTCCGGCCTACCAAAGCGTCAACAAGCCGACAGGAGATCACCAATGGGCTTGGGTACTATTCTTCTGATTATCCTCATTCTGCTGCTGATCGGTGCACTGCCGACCTGGGGCTATTCCCGTGGCTTCGGCTACTTCCCGTCCGGCATTCTCGGGGTGATCCTGGTCGTGGTTCTTATTCTGGTGCTGATGGGTCGCATCTAGCACTGGCACAAGTAAAAGGGCGCAGCCTGTCCCCTGGTCCCCCAAACGGAAGCTGCGCCCCGCGGGTCGAAGGTCGCCCCCCTTTCGCCCGCACCCTGTCACCCCGGACGCCTCTGGCGCTCCGGGGTGCTTTCTTTTGGGGAACCGAGAGTGATTTGCACACGTTAAGCGAGCAAATCGCCAACGGAGCGTCACATGGCCAATACCCCTGATCTCGCCCCCACCCGCAAGCGCACTGCCAGCGGGGGAAGTACAGCATCGAGCGCGGCATCGACCGCAGAAGCCGCGGCCGAAGCGGCAGCGGCATCCGTCGCCGAAGACGCGCGGGAAGCCGAGCTTCAGGCTCAGGTCTCCCAGCTGCACGCGGACCTGAAGGCCATTGCCGCCACCCTCACCAAGCTGACCGGCGAGAAGGTCGAGGAAGTGCGTGAAGTCGCCAAGGGCGAGATGCGCCACCTCCGCCACAAGGGCCAGAACGTTCTGGACGAGGCTCAGAGCCAAGCCGGCGCCATGGAAAAGCAGCTCACCGACACCATTCGCGAGAAGCCGCTGACCGCGGTGGCCAGTGCCATGGGCATCGGCTTCATCCTGGCACTGCTGACCCGGCACTGACCGCCATGCCATTGCTGGGGCCGCTGGCCGCGCTTCTCGGAATCGAGATCGAGGCAATAACCGACCGCGTCCGCACCCTGATGATCGTCTATGCGGTCATCGGGGCGTTGACCGTTACCGGTCTGATTTTCCTGCTTGTAGCGGCGTACCTGGCCCTGGCCGAGGTCATCGGCCCCATCTACGCCGCGTTGGTGATCGGCGTAGCCATGCTGGTGATCGCCGGCATCGTGCTGCTTGCCATCCGCATGGGTGAGGCCCGCCGGCGTCGCGACATCGCCCAGCGCCGCCGCTCCAGCGAAGCCGGCGCCTTTGCGACGACAGCGGCGTTGACTGCCCTGCCCGCGGTGGTTCGCTCGCCGAGCCTGCGCCTGCTGGCCATCCCGGCCGTTGCCGCAGCGGCGTTCGTGCTGGTGCGCAACGCCCGCAAGGGCAAGGACGAACTCTAGGTTCCGATATCGATCCGCTAGGGCAGCGGCAACCAGACATGGGCGCGCACGCCCTCCGGATCGAAGCGGAGGTCGACGCGGCTATCGAGCACCTTGGCGAGACTGCGCTCGATCAGCTTGGCCCCCAGTCCATAGTCCTGCGGCACGACCCGCGGACCGCCCTCTTCCCACCACTTCAGTTCTAGCCCGCGTTGCGGCCGCTCGCGCACGTCCCACTCGATGTTGACGACACCGGTGTCGTTCGACCAGGCGCCATGCCGGTGCGCATTGGTGGTGAGTTCATGCAGGATCAGGCCGAGCCCCAGCGCATGGTCCGCGGGCAGCGTCACGTCGTCGCCGCGAACATGGGCGCGATCCGGCTTGATCAGGAAATTCGGGCCGAGCTGGGAGGAAATCACCTCGTAGAGCTGAACCCCCATCCAGTCCCGGTCGGCGAGCAGCACATGGGCATCCGAAATGGTGCGCAGCCGCCCGGAGAAAGCCTCGATGAACGACTGGGGATCCGGGTTCTGCCGGATGGTCTGGCGCGCCACCGACTGGATCATCGCCAGCGTGTTCTTGACGCGGTGGTTGAGTTCGCGCAGCAGCACGCGGGTGCGCTCGGCGCTCTCCTTGCTTTCTGTGATGTCGATGCTGGCGCCCATCATCACCATGGCCCGGCCGTCGGCGTCGCGCTGGTAGACGCGTCCGCGCATGCTGAGCCAGCGCCCGGTGGACGCAACGCGCGCCTCAGCCTCGTAGTCGACACCCTGGCTGATGCTGGCGCGCAGGCCCGCCTCGACGGTGCTGCGGTGGGCGGGATGGGTAGCCTCAAGCACCTGGGCTGAATAGATCGGCCCGGTCTCCGGCAGGTCGTGCATGCGGCGGAACATGTCGTTGCACGAGACTTCGTCGGTGCCGATGTCCCATACCCAGCTTCCCACCTTGCCGGCTTCGAGCGTCAGCGCATGCCGCCACTCTTCGCGCATCAGCGCGGCGGCGGTGCGGGCCCGGACGCGCGCCTCGTCCTTGAGGCCGAACAGCGTACTCGCAAGCGCCGCGAGGTCGAACATCTGCTCATTGATTTCGGGAGAAACGCCAGCCTGCGGGCTGGTACCAAGGACGCACAGGGCCCCGAGCCGGTGGCCGGAATAGGTGATCGGCACCCCGGCGAAGAACCGGACGTGCTCACGGCCGGTGACAAGCGGGCTTTCGGCAAAGCGCGCATCGGCGGTGGTGTCGGGGACGAACAGCACCTCTCCCGCCGTGGCGGCGAGGGTATAGGCAGCAAAATTGGCGTCGGTTATCCCTTCGGGTGACGCCCCATGCACGCCTTGCAACAGCTGCCCCTCGGCATCAACAAGCGCAATGAACCCGAATTCGGCGTGAAACAGACGTGCGGCCGTGCGGCTGAGTCGATCGAAATCGCCGTCGGTCTCGCCGGCTGGCTGAGCCAATGCAGCAAGGGCGTTGAGCCGCCCTCTATCATCAACCACCCTGCGGATTGCCGCGGGCAGTGGCCCCCTGAATTCTGGCACTGTGCTTCCTAAATGCTGCCCCGCTGCAGCATCAATTCCCGATCGCTGTCGGCCCCAAACGTTCGACAGAACATCCGGTTCCCGTACAGCAAAAAATTTCAGCCGCTGGTCGGGCGCAGGACCTTCAAGGCCTTGGGGTGGATGACGATGCGCACGCTTTTCTCGAGCTCCACCAGTTCGCCGTCGATCACCGCGTGGTTGCCGCGACGACGGTGCGGAAAGCTGAGCGTGAGTTGATCCACTTCACGCTCCTCCACCAATGGGCTTTGCCGCCAGGTGCCGGCAAACAGGTCGATGGCGAGCTTCAGCAGCGCCGAGGTGTTCATCGGAGCGGCGAGGTAGACGCCGAGCACACCATGGTCGAGCCGTTCGGCAAAAAGCTGGCCCTCGCCCAGTGGGTTGTTGGAAACGGAGATGCCCGAAACCTGCCGGCGCTCGGTTCGCTTGCTGGTGTGAAGGTCCGCCTCGAAGCGGGGCGGGCTGACCGCTGCAGCGGCAATGGCCCTGAGGCTTGCCAGGATCTTGCCGGTGCGACTGCCGTAGCTCATGCCTTCGCGGATGCGCACCAGCCGCGCGTGAATGCCGACGCTGAACTGGTGGATGAAGGTCCGATCATTGGCGGTGGCGATGTCGACCGCAACAATCTCCGCCTCGGCCAGCGCGATCAGCGCTGCCTCGAGATCGAGCGGTATTTTCAGGCTGCGGGCGAAGAGGTTCATGGTGCCGGCGGGGAGCACCCCCAGGGGCAGTCCCGCTGCATAGGCGATGGCGGCCGCCGAAGAGATGGTGCCGTCTCCGCCACCGGCGATCAGCGCCTCGACACCGCTGGTCGCGGCCAGTTCCTGCAGCGTCGACTCGACGGCGCCTCCATCCACCACGCGGCACTCGAGGTCGTGGCCGCGCTCGGCGAAGATGGCCACCGCGCGCTCGCAGAGCAGGTCGAGATCGGTGGTCTTGAGCGTTCCGCCATCGCGGTTGAGTACGGCAACGATGCGCAATCGATCCTCCGCACCGCTCAACCTTGCGGCGTTAGCTTGACCAGGTCCGGCAGCGGGATGGTGACAGTCAGCCCCCCGCCTGACGGTGATTGAAATTCGGGCTTTCCCCCGAACTGGGAAGCCAGTTGCCGGACGATCACCGAACCGAGGCCGCTGTCCCCTTCCGCCTGCCCGGGCGGAAGGCCAACGCCGTCATCGGCGACCACCAGCGTCGGCACGCCCGCAGCATCCAACGCAAAGCCCACCTTGATGGTGCCAGTGCGGCCGTCGGGAAATGCATGCTTGAGTGCATTGACCACCAGTTCACCGGCAAGGATGCCCAGCGTGGTTGCATCCCTTGCCCCGATCACCACCGGGTCGATCGCCGCTTCGATGCCGATCCCGCTCGCCGCGTCGGTCGTGGTCTGGATGTCATCGATGACCGCGCCAAGAAAGTCGCTCGCCACAGCGGTTTCAAGATCGTCGCCGAGACGCAGCCGTCGATGTGCAGAGGCGATGGCATGAACGCGCGAACGCGCCGCCTCCAGGGCTTGGCGAACCTCGGCTGAAGCGGTGCGCATCAACTGCAGGGCCAGCAGCGAGGATACGGTCGCCAGGGAATTGCCGATGCGATGGCTGGTTTCCTGCAGCAGCGCTTCCACCCGCTCGCGTTCCCGTTCCGCATGGGCCCGTGCCTCTTCGAGATCTGCGGTTCGCTGCGCCACCCGCGCTTCCAGTTCTTCGTTGGCCGAGCGCAACCGGTCTTCACGCGTGGCAAGCGTGCGGACCTCCTCCCGGGCGCGCAGCAGGAACAGGTAGCCAAGCACCACCGCGGCTGCGAGTGCCGCCACCATTGCCGCAACCAGGCTCAGGCGCGACCTGCCGATCTCGGCATTGCGCGCCATCAGGCTCTGGTTCTCCTCGCGGATGAACTGCTCGAGCCGCTGGGTCGCTTCTTCCATGAGGCGGACGCCCATGCCCGTGCCGGCAAAGGCGCGGGCCGCATCGACCCGGCCGTCGGCGACGAGGGTGACGCTGCGCTCCATCTCGGCAACCTTGTTGGCGATTTCCTCGGCGAGGGCGCTGACGCGCTGCTGCTGCCGCGCATCCTGCTCGGCCAGAGCCGTCAGCGTACGCAGGCGGATATCGGCCGTGGCGGCATCGGCGCGGTAGGACTCGAGATAGGCCGGGTCCGCGGTGAGCACGTAGCCGCGCTGGCTGCTCTCTGCCTGCGCCAGGGCAGCGCTGAGTTCGCGGGCGGAATTGCGCACGTCGTAGGTACGGGCCATGTCGGCGATCTGCCGGTCGATCCCGCCCACCAGCACCAGCGCCGCCACCACGGCGAGAATGACGAGCGCGACGGCCACGCCGACGGCAATGACCGGGGCCAGGCGCCGAAGGCCAAGCCGACGTCGACGCCCGGCTGTTCCTGCAGTGTTGGGTCGCACGCCTTGTTCCCTGCGATTCGGAGCGGCAGGCTCGACGGCCGCGATGGCGGATTTGCGGCCCGCCACCTTTGTCACCACGTCCCCGCAGACATGTACGATTTCGTTGCACGGAGTGTCATAGTTGAATGACGGTCAAAGGGGGAGGCCCGCAAGATGCGCGTCAATTCTGCGGAACCCTCAAATGTGCACCGGCAAGACCGCTCTGATCGTAGAAGCAGAGTTTCTGATCGCGCTAGACCTGCAACGCATGCTGGAAGGCCTGGGATTCACCGAAACCCTGCTGGCGCGCGACGTCGCTGAGGCGAGAGGCTTTCTTGCCCGCAGACCCGACTTGGCGGTCGCCGTGGTGGAGTGCCGGCTCAACGACGCCGACCGTCTGGACCTCGTCACCGAGTTGCACGCCGGGAGCGTACCGACCGTGACGATCACCTCCGACGCGGAACTGCGGCACGGCATCCAGGGCTTGGACGCCGTGCCTGTTCTTGGCAAGCCGGTGGCAGAAGACCAACTAGGATTCGCCATCCGCAGTGTCCTTGGCGCCCCGGCCTAGAAGTTGTTGGTCGTGACCTGGGCGGAGACGGCGTCGGGACCGTAGTCGGCCTCGCCGTTGATCTTGAGCATGTCCTGCAGGCGCGTACGGGCCCGGCTGACGCGGCTCTTCATGGTGCCGACGGCGCAATCGCAGATCTCGGCCGCTTCCTCGTAGGAGAAGCCGGAGGCGCCGATCAGGATAACCGCTTCGCGCTGGTCGTCCGGCAATTGGGCCAGAGCCTTCTTGAAGTCCTGCATGTCCATCGAGCCATACTGGCTCGGGTGGACCGACAGACGTTCGGTGAAGGCGCCGTCGGTGTCCTGCACCTCGCGGCCGCGCTTGCGCATCTGGCTATAGAACTCGTTGCGGAGGATGGTGAACAGCCAGGCCTTGATGTTGGTACCCATCTCGAAGCTCGACTGCTTCGCCCAGGCCTTCATCACCGTATCCTGTACGAGGTCGTCGGCCTTGTCGTGCTTGCCGGTCAGGGAGACCGCAAAAGCGCGCAGGCTTGGCAGCGTGGCGAGCATCTCTCGCTTGAAGGACGTCGATTCGCTGTCCACGACTTACTCTCCATCCCGACCGGTTGGCTGTGCACGCTGCGCCTGTTCGGCGGTGTCCAGTTTCTCGAGAAGGTCGAGCAGATGGTCGGGCACCCCTTCCTCCTGCACCGCGCCATAAAGCGCGCGCAGGCGGGCACCGATATCGGTATTCGGGCCAAGGCCGTCATCCACCCGCCCAGTCTGCATGCGCATCCGCTGGGGGGCCACTAGTTTATCCTTCATCATGATAAGGTCGGAAATCCGGTGTGTTGTGAGCTCACATTGGGGCATACAATGTCGCTGGATCAAAAAAGTTCCAGGCCGATTGGAACTTTCCTTCACGTTCCGCCGTTGGGCAGTTTCGTGAGTTCACGAGCCTAAGCGTCACTGGGAGTCCTCTTTTATGACATTGTCTATGCGGATTGCTCCGCACCTGCCCTACCTGCGGCGTTTTTCGCGCGCCGTCACCGGGTCGCAGACGTCGGGCGATGCTTACGTCGCCGCCACACTGGAAGCTCTCATCGCCGATATCTCGCTGTTTCCTGAAGCCTCCAGCGACAGGATCGCGGTCTACAAGCTGTTCTCAGCACTGTTCTCCTCCTCCGCCGTGAAGGTGCCCGAGCCGAGCTCCACCTTTGCCTGGGAGAAGCGCGCCGCCGCCAATCTCGCCAACCTGCCCGCGCGCCCGCGCCAGGCCTTCCTGCTGGTTGCGGTGGAAGGGTTCACCCACGCCCAGGCCGCCGAGGTGCTCTCGGTCTCCGATGCGGAGTTCGCCTCGCTGCTCGACCAGGCCTCGATCGAGATTTCGCGCCAGGTGGCGACCGAGATCATGATCATCGAGGACGAGCCGCTGATCGCCATGGACATCGAGCAGCTGGTGGAAAGCCTGGGCCACAAGGTGGTGAGCGTCGCACGCACTCACCGCGAGGCCGTCCACCTGTTCAACCAGACCAATCCCCGCATGATCCTGGCCGACATCCAGCTGGCCGACGGCAGCTCGGGCATCGATGCGGTCAACGATATCCTCAACACCCACTCGGTGCCGGTGATCTTCATCACTGCCTTCCCCGAGCGGCTGCTGACCGGTGAACGTCCGGAGCCGACCTTCCTTGTCACCAAGCCGTTCAACCCGGACATGGTCAAGGCGCTGATCAGCCAGGCGCTGTTCTTCGACGAAGGCTCGCGCGCCGCCGCCTGAGAGCGTTCATTCACTATGTTGCGAAAGGCCGGGGCATCCCCGGCCTTTTTCACGTTGTGAAGGAACGTTCGTCCTGAGCAGCCGTTTTCTGGCAAATACTTCTAATTCCGGAGAGTTTTCATGCTCTACTACGCACTGGTCTTCCTGGTGATAGCCTTGATTGCGGGTGTCCTTGGCTTTGGCGGCATTGCTGGAGCCTCGGCCGGTATCGCGCAAATCCTGTTCTTCCTGTTCCTTGCCTTCCTGGTGATCTCGCTCATCGTCGGCATGATCCGGCGCACCTGAGCGCCGCCGGCAGGATCCTGAGTTGTTTTGTGGCTTCGCCTCAGGCGAAGCCTTTTGTTTCCGGGGCCCTCAATGTCGAGTCTGGACACCAAGGACCTGACGATGCGCCAGCGCGCCTTGCTGGCAGCGCTGCAGGGGCGCGGCGTGAGCGTCATCCACCTGGATTCCGCCGGGCTCTGCGACATGGCCGAGGGCCTGCCGGAGTTCTGGCCGCAGGCTCCGATCGGCAAGCCCCCCGACGAGGCGCTGCCCGAGGCCGCTGCAATTGCCCTTCGGGACAGTGACGCGCTCGGCACGTCAGAATTCCACCTCACCCATGACGGTGACCGGTACACCTACGCCCTGCGAGTGATCCCCGATGATGGCGGCAGCATTCTGGTGGTCTCCGACGTCAGCGAAGATCGGCGGCGACAGGCGGCGTTCGCGGCATTGCTGCGAGAGGTCAGCCACCGCTCCAAGAACCTGCTGGCGATCGTCCAGTCCGTGGCGATGCAGACGGCCAATCACACCGCCAGCGTCGGCGAGTTCCTCGACAAGTTCCGCGGCCGGCTGCACGCCCTGTCCAGCACCCAGGACCTGGTGACCGACAGCGACTGGCGCGGCACGGCGCTGCACACGCTGATCTCGGCCCAACTGCGCCGCGTCCATCCCTCCGCGCACCAGAACGTCCATGTCTCCGGCGACAACCCCATCCTGACGCCCAATGCGGCGCTGCATCTGGGCCTTGCCATCCACGAACTGGCCGTCAATGCGGCCGCCTATGGCGCCCTGTCGCTGGAGATGCCGGGGCAGATCTGGCTCAATGCCGAGATCGGTGAGACCCCGCCGGGCGCGCTCACGCTGGAATGGCGCGAGACCTTCCCGACCAGGACCGGCACCGCCCAGCCGCGCTTCGGCACCCTGATCCTGGAACGGATCGTGCCGCTGTCGGTGGGAGGCCAGGCCGAGTTCACGCTCGACCCGAGCTATGTCACCTACCGGCTGGAAGTCCCGGCGGGCGAATTCGACGCCTGAGACGGCAGCAGTTCCTCGGTCCTGCCGGTCCAATGGTAGGCCAGCAGCCCGATCCACTCCTTGGTCGCAATCGAAGCCACCTCGAGATTGTTCACCGGATTGGCGATGTCGATGCCAAAGCCCTCGAGGCCGCTGCTGCGATAGTCCGTCGGCCAGGGGATCACCTCGACACCCTGGGCCTCGAACAGGCCGACCGATCGCGGCATGTGGAAGGCCGAGGTCACCAGAACGATCGGCCCCTCCACCCCCGACAGCAGGTCGCGCGTGAGTTCGGCATTCTCGTCGGTGTTGCGGGATTCCCCTTCGAGCCGCAGCCGGTCCGCGGCAAGCCCATGGGCCACCAGCAGCCGTTCGGCCGTGGTGGCTTCGCTTTCGGTGTCCCCGCTCAGGAGCCCCGAGCCGCCGCTCAGCACGACCGGTGCCTCCGGATAGCGCTGCGCCAGCCATAGTGTCGTCACCAGCCGATCGCCGGCAGCATTGAGTTCGGCGATCTGGCGCGCAGTGCTGACCCGCGCCAGCGTGGCGCCGCCCAGCATGACGATGGCGCCGACCTCGTCGGGCGGCTCCGCCGGTACGCTGAACCGAGCTTCCAGCGGCTGGATCAGCACGTAGCCAAGGCTGGTGAAGCCGACAAGGCCCTGCACCAGCAAAGCCAGCACCAACCCTGCCGCGGCGAGGCGCCGCCGTCCGGCGAGCAGCGCCACAAGTCCGGCAAAGAGCAGCAGGAACACGACGCTGAGCGGCTGCGCCAGCAGCCAGAACAGTTTGGAGGCAACAAAGAACATTCACTCATCCTATGCGAGCCATCGTGGATTGGCGACTGCCGGCCCGCTGCCCACAGCGACCGGGCGCCGCAAGCGCATTTGTGCTTGCTATCTCAGCGGCTTCTGCTTTTGTTGAAGCCGGTCAAGGCTGCCAGCCTCATAAAAAGGCAGCCGCCGGTCAGGAAGGCGGTCCGCCAGGACCCCATCGGGTGAATATGGCTGAAGTCGCTGCGATTGCTGCAGACAAGGCGCCTGTGGTCGCGGTGCGCGACCTGCACAAATCCTTCGGCGCTCTCGAAGTGCTGAAGGGCATTTCCTTTTCTGCCCGCGAGGGCGAGGTCATTTCGCTGATCGGCTCGTCCGGCTCCGGCAAGTCCACCCTGCTGCGCTGCATCAACATGCTGGAAGTGCCCGACAGCGGCAGCATCAGCATCGATGGCGAGGAGATCCGCCTCAAGGGCACCGGACAGCACCGCCACATCGCCGACGAGCACCAGATCCGCCGCATCCGTTCCGAACTCGGCATGGTGTTCCAGAACTTCAACCTGTGGGCCCACCTGACCATCCTGCAGAACGTCATGGAAGCGCCGCTGGTGGTGCAGCGCCGTCCGCGCCCGGAGGTCGAGGCCGAAGCCCGCGCGATGCTTGCCAAGGTTGGCATCGCCGAAAAGGCCGACAGCTACCCCAGCCAGCTTTCCGGCGGCCAGCAGCAGCGCGCCGCGATTGCCCGTGCCCTCTGCATCAACCCCCGGCTGATGCTGTTCGACGAGCCGACCTCCGCGCTCGATCCTGAGCTGGAAGTGGAAGTGCTGCGCGTGATCAAGGTGCTGGCCGATGAGGGTCGCACCATGGTGCTGGTCACCCACGACATGGAGTTCGCCCGCTCGGTCAGCGATCGCGTCATCTTCCTGCACCTGGGCAAGGTCGAGGAGGAGGGCACCCCCGACGAAGTGTTCGGCCAGACTCGCTCGGCCCGCCTGCGCCAGTTCCTCAACGCGGCGCATCACGAGGCTCCGGCCTCACCGCCGGCACCCGCCGCCGAACCGCTGATCTAACGACACCAAACGGAGAAACCGATGAACAAGCTCCTCCTCACCGCCGCTGCGCTGCTGGCGCTCGGCACCACCGTGCAGGCCCAGGAAACGGTGCGCATCGCCACCGAAGGCGCCTATGCTCCCTGGAACTTCCTCAACGACGCCGGTGAGCCCGCCGGCTTCGAGATCGACCTCGGCAACGCCATCTGCGAACACGCCGGCCTGTCCTGCGAGTGGGTGATCAACGACTGGGATTCGATTATCCCGAACCTGCTCGCCGGCAACTACGACGTGATCATGGCCGGCATGTCGATCACCGACGAGCGCCTCGAAACCATCGACTTCTCGCAGAACTACTTCCCGCCCGACCCGTCCAAGTATGTGGCCGCTGCCGGCACCAGCCTCGACTTCGCCAATCTCTCCGGCGTCCGCGTCGGCGTCCAGGGCGGCACCATCCAGGCGGCCTATGCCGAGGAAAACCTGAGCGCGAACAACACGGTGGTCTCCTTCGCCACCGCTGACCAGGCCATGGCCGACCTCGCCGCCGGCAACCTCGACACCATCATCGCCGATGGCGCCTATCTCGAGCCCGTGGTTGCCGCGTCCGGCGGCGCCATCGAATTCGTCGGCGAAGACGTGCTGATCGGCAACGGCGTCGGCGCCGGCCTGCGCAAGGACGAGGCCGAGCTCAAGACCGCCTTCGACGACGCCCTCACTGCCCTCAAGGCCGACGGCACCGTCGACAAGCTGATCGCCCAGTGGTTCGAAGGCCGCGGCCCCTACTTCGCCGAGTAACCTTCACGGCGGCGGTTCCCACGGGAGCCGCCGCTTCGCCCTTCCCGGGCATCTGACCTCCAGACAGCTGCGAGCCTGAATACCCTATGATGGAAGACCTCGCCTTCTGGCTCGGCTACCTGACCAACGGCAAGCACCTCACCTGGTACGCCAGCGTGCAGTTCACCATCCTGGCGGCCCTGATCGGCGGTGTGCTGGCGGTGGTCTTCGGGCTCACCGGGGCGACGCTGAAAAGCTCGCGCTTTGCCGTGCTGCGCCTGATCGGCACCGTCTATTCGTCCATTGTCCGTGGCGTGCCGGACGTCCTGTTCTTCCTGTTCTTCCCCCTCGCCTTCGAGCAGACGGTGGAGTGGGTGATTGCGACCCAGGTCTGTTCGCCCGATGCGATTGCCGCACAGACTGCAGCCTGGCCGCCCTGCCGCGAGGCGAACTGGTTCCTCGGCACCACGGAATACCTGCTGCTGGCCTCCGTCTCGCTGGGTCTGGTCTATGGGGCCTTCGCCTCCAACGTGATCTATGGCGCCATGCGCGCCGTGCCGCACGGGCAGCTCGAAGCGGCGCGCGCCTATGGCATGTCGGCAGCCCAGGTGCTGTGGCGCGTGCACATCCGCCAGATGTGGGTGTACGCCCTGCCCGGCCTCAGCAATGTCTGGCTCCTGCTGATCAAGGCCACTTCGCTGCTGAGCCTGTTGCAGATCGCCGACATCGTCCTGTGGGCCGATCGGCTCGGCGCCCCCAATTTCCTGCCCGCCGTGGGCCTCGTCCATGACGACTGGCGCTGGCGCTACTATCTCGTGCTGTTCGTGTTCTACATCCTTGCGACCTTCGTTTCCGAAAAGGGCTTCGAAGCGCTGATGCGCCGGGCCGGACGCGGCATCCTGAGCGAGGCCCGCTGATGGAGGTGCTGCTCAACGAACTGGCGGTCTTCGCCCCGGCGGTCTGGTTCAACATCTACTTCGCCGCCGCATCCATTCCGCTCGGCTTCGTGCTGGCCATCTTCCTCGCCCTGGGCAAGGCATCGCGGAACCCGCTGATCACCCGGCTGAGCCGCATCTACATCTACGCCTTCCGCGGCTCGCCCCTGTTCATCCAGTTCTTCATGTTCTACTCGCTGGCGCTGTCGCTCAACGTCAGCCTGTGGCGGCCGCTCGGCGTTTCCGGCTTCGTGCTCCATCCGCTGTTCATCGGCCCCCTGGTGCTGATGCTGAACACCGCCGCCTACACCGCCGAGATCTTCTACGGTGCCCTGCGGGCAGTGCCGCGCGGCGAGATCGAGGCGGCGCGCGCCTATGGCCTGTCGCGGTCGCAGCAGTTCCGGCGCATCATCTGGCCGAACCTGATCCGGCTGGCCTGGCCGGCCTACACCAACGAAGTGGTGTTCCTGTTCCATGCCACGGCATTGGTCTACCTGGCGCTGCCGGTGATCGGCTCGCAGCGCGACCTGATGGTCACTGCCAAGGACCTGTTCGAGCGCGACTTCAACGCCTACCTTCATTTCCCGGTGGCGGCGCTCTACTTCCTGGCCGTTTCGCTGGTCGTCTTCTTTGTCTTCGGACTGATCTATCGCCGCCTGATGCGGCATCTTCCCGCCGCGCCCGGCCTCCGCTGGGCCCCGCGCTGGTTTCGCTGAGTACCTTGCATGACCTTTGAACTGCACCGCACGCCCATCGCCGGCGACGCTCCCGGCTCGACCACCGAACTCTGCTGGTACACCGCCGGCCCCGAGGATGCCCCGGTGCGCGTGCACCTGCAGGCAGCGCTCCATGCCGACGAGCAGCCCGGCACCATGGCTTTGCACCACCTGCTGCCGCGCCTGCGCGACGCCGATGCGGCGGGGCAGTTGCGCGCCCGCTTCAGCATCTTCCCCTCGGTCAACCCGCTGGGGCTCTCGCATGTGTCGCTGCGCCACCATATCGGCCGCTATGACATCGGCAGCGGCCTCAACCACAACCGCGCCTGGCCCGACCTGTATCCGATGGTCGCCGACCGGCTGGCTGGCAGGCTGACCGATGATGCCGCCGCCAATGTTGCAACGATCCGCCGGGCGGTGACCGACTGGATCGACGCGCAGACCGCCACCACCGCCTCGCGGCGGCTGCGGCTGATGGTGCTGCGCTCGGCGGTGAACAGCGACATCGTGCTCGACCTCCACTGCGACGACGAGAGCCTCAAGCACATCTTCACCTCACCCGAACTGATGCCCGGGCTGCAGGACCTGGCGGACTGGATGGGCGTGGCCGCGACCCTGACCGCCGAGGACAGCGGCGGCGGCTCCTTCGACGAAGTGCTGCCCAACCTCTTTCGCAAGGCGCAGCGCGCCAATACGGGCCACCCGATCCCGATGGCGGCCGAAACCGCAACGCTGGAATATCGCGGCCAAGCCGATGTGTTCGATGCGATCGGCGCCGAAGATGCCGCAGGTCTGTTCGGCTTTTTCGCCGGTCGGGGCTTGATCGACGCCGAGCCGGGGCAGCGGCCGTCCCCTGCTCCGGGGCCGACTCCGTTCGAGGCAACGGAGGTGTTGCGCACCGACGCGCCGGGTCTTCTGGCCTATCGAGTCGGGCTCGGCGACCGCGTCAGCCGCGGCCAGCCGGTGGCTGACCTTATCGCCATGGATGGTCCGGAGGCCTTCATTGCCCGCCGGCCGCTGCTGGCGGGGACGGACGGCTTCATCCTGTCGCGAGCAACAGCCAAATATGTCCGCGCCGGTGCCGGCATCGCCAAGATCGTCGGCTCCGAGGTGCTGCCCTCGCGCGCCGGCGGCTACCTGCTCGAGGACTAGCTGGCGAGCGCCAGTTCCGCCTCCGCCTTCACCGCCGCGGCGCGGGTCGGCACGTGCGTCAGCAGGTAGTGCGGCAGTTCGACGGCGTCCAGCGGACGGGCGAACAGGAAGCCCTGCAACTGGTGACAGGCGATCTCGGCGAGGAACGCCGCCTGCGCTTCGGTCTCGACGCCCTCGGCGGTGATGGTGACCTTGAGCGTCTTGCCCAGCGACGCGATGGCACGAAGGATGTCGCGCGCCACCTCGTCGTCCGAGGCGGCATCGACGAAGGAGCGGTCGATCTTGATCTTGTCGAACGGGAACTTCAGCAGGTAGCTGAGGCTCGAATAGCCGGTGCCGAAATCGTCCATGGCGACGGTGACGCCGAGTTCGCGCACCTCGGCCAGCTTGGCAATCACGGTCTCCGGATCGTCGATCAGCAGCCCCTCGGTGATCTCGATTTCGAGCCGGCGCGCATCGAGCCCGGACACCGCCAGCGCCTTCTTGACCACGGTGGAAATGTCGGAGCGGTGGAAGTGCTTGGACGACAGGTTCACTGCGACCGTCAGACCTTCGGGCCAGTTGGCGGCGGTGCGGCAGGCCTGCTCGATGGTCCAGTCGCCGATCTCGACGATGAGGTTGGACTGCTCGGCAATGGGGATGAACTCGGCCGGCGGCACCAGCCCGCGGATTGGATGGTTCCAGCGCACCAGGGCCTCGAAGCCGATGGGCCGGTGATCCCTGGCAGAAACCAGCGGCTGGTAGTGCAGCACCAGTTCGCCATTGCTGATGGCGTCGCGGAGCTCGGCCTCCAGCAGGCGGCGCTCGCGCGCTTCGGAGTCCATCTGCATCTCGAAGAAGCGGTAGACCGAGCGGCCGTCGGCCTTGGCGCGATAAAGGGCGAGATCGGCGTTGCGGAGCAACTGGTCCGGGCGGGTGCCGTTGATCGGCGCGATGGCGATGCCGGCGCTGACGCCGATGGACACCGGATCGTCGCCATCCACCTCATAGGGTTCGCGGATGGCGTTGATGAGCCGCGTCGCCAGCGCGGCAAGGTGATCCGCGTCAGTGTCGTGCGGCAGGATCAGCGCGAACTCGTCGCCGCCGAGCCGGGCCACGAGGTCGGTTTCGCGTACCAGCGACTGGATGCGGCGCGCCACCTGCACCAGCAGCCGGTCGCCGGCCATGTGGCCGCGGCTGTCATTGACCGACTTGAAGTGGTCGAGATCGAGGAACATCACCGCAAAGGGCGTGCCGTAGCGCTCGAGGCGAGCAACACAGCTGCCCAGTTGCTCGGTAAACTTGGTGCGGTTGAGCAGACCGGTCATCGAATCATGGTGCGCCAGCACGGTGATCCGCCGCTCCGCCGCCTTGCGCTCGGTGATGTCCGAGGTCGTGCCCATATAGCCGATATAGGCACCCGCCTCGTCGAAGGCCGGCTTGCCGGTGAGGCTCCACCAGCGCTCTTCGCCATCGGCGGTCACCCTCACTTCGAGGTTCTGGAATGTGCCGCGCTGCGCCACGTCTTCCTCGATCCGGCCCATCAGCGGATCCTGGGGCGGCGTGATGCAGCGCAGGAAGTGGATGAAGTCGGCACCGAGCAGGTCCGACTCGGGCACGCCCGTGGCGTTGGTGAAGCCGGAAGAGACCTGCGTCAGGCTGCCTTGCGCGTCGAAGGCCCAGATCCAGTCCGACGTGGTCTGTTCGAACTCGCCCAGCAAGAGCCCGATGATCTCGCCCTTCTCCTTCACCGCCAGCTCCGAGGCACGATGCGCGACAAAGGCGGAAGCGTGGTTGAAGGTCACCGTGACCATGACAAAGGTGAACGCCATCAGCAGCGCCCCCTGCACCATCAGGTCGTTGGACGCCTGGGCACCGACCAGCACACCCAGCCCCCCCACGATCAGTGGAATGGTGAAGGCGGCCAGAGCCTGCGGGAAGTTGACCAGCGCCACCGCGGAGATGATCAGGAGCCCGCCGAGCCCCATGGTCCCGGTGCCGGTGAGCCCCGCAGCCGACGCCGACGGCAGCATGTTGAAGGCAAGGCCCCACAGTCCACCGAGGAGTCCCGCATGCGCAACCATCAGGCGCGAGCAACTCCGCACCGCCTCGGCCGTCGGGTTATCGCCCAGTCGAGCCGCGAGCCGCGATGCATTGAGCGCCATGAACACGATGATGGTGACGCACAGCGCCATCGGCCAGGCCAGGGTGCTGCCCCAGGACAGCACCATGAACAGGGCCGCAACCACCAGCGACGCGGCAGTGATGGCCGGAAACAGCTGGCCGACCGAAGCCATCTGCTGGGCAAGCAGCTTGTCCCGCAGATGGCGGGTAAGCCCGTCCGCGCCAATGGCGCGATCGACGAACCGATCGACAGCGGAGAAGAGGCCGGGGCCAGGGACGCTTTCCATGAGGTGGACCTTGCCCCCCACCACTTAAAATTGCGTGTGGTCCGATGCCGACACTCTGCCGCTAAACCCGGGGTATTTGGTTAAGCCAAAATTAGGCTAACCATCCAAGCTATTCTGGTGACACGAAATAAACGACACCGATTAAGTCCCCCTTCAGACGGGAACCTCCACGGTAGCGGCAAACGGCCATGCCGACCGATGCCCTGGAGTGCCCCTATGACTTCGACCTTGCCGACTGCCCCGGAGGCCGCCCTGATCGGCAGCCTGCGCGATTTCCGCGCTCCGGCTGGTCCGGACCTGATCGGGCGTGTCGGGGCGTTCTACGCCTGGCAGGACCTTCGGCGTGAACACGAATTGTGGCCCTACGCCCGCTCCACGTCCACGGCTCCCCAGGCGCGCTGCGAAGCCCGCAGCGACAACGGGGGAACCTTCTCCGGCATCAACTTCGCCAGCCAGGACTATCTGAGCCTGTCCTCGCATCCGGCCGTGAAGGCCGCGGCAATCGAGGCCATCGACGAATATGGCGTCCACAGCGCCGGCTCGGCGGCACTGTTCGGCAACACCGCCAACTCGGTGCGGCTCGAGACCGAACTGTCCGATTTCCTCGGCGGCCGCCAGGTCGTGCTCTACCCCACCGGCTGGGCGGCAGGGTATGGGTCGATCCAGGGCTTCGTTCGCGCCAGCGACCATGTGGTCATGGACATCCTTGCCCATTCCTGCCTGCAGGAAGGCGCCAAGGCCGCGACGCAGAACATCCACTACCACGGTCACCTCAACCTCGACGCGCTGACCCGCAAGCTCCAGCGCATTCGGGCCGAAGACCGGGAAAACGGCATCATGGTGGTCACCGAGTCGCTGTTCTCGATGCACTCCGACACGCCCGACCTCGGCGCGCTTCGCGCCCTCTGCGACACCTATGGCGCAACGCTCCTGGTCGATTGCGCCCACGACCTCGGCTCGATCGGCGAGGACGGCCTCGGGCACCTTGGCCTGCAGAACATGCTCGAGCGCGCCGACATCATCATCGGCAGCTTCTCCAAGACCTTCGCGTCCAATGGCGGCTTCATCGCCGTGCGCGACCGCGCGACAGCGGAATACCTGCGCTACTACAGCGCCACTCACACCTTCTCCAACGCCCTGTCGCCGGTGCAGGCGGCAACCGTGCTCAAGGCGCTGGAGATCGTCCGTTCCGATGAAGGCCGGCAGTTGCGCCGCCAGCTCATGGACAACATCTTGCTGCTGCGCAGCGAAATGGTGGCCGCCGGTCTCGAAGTGCTGGGCGACCCCTCGCCCATCGTACCGGTCAGCCTTGGGCTGGAAGGCGTCGGCCGCTTTGCCAGCCGCAACCTGATGGCGCTGGGGGGCATCGCCAATCTGGTCGAATACCCGGCGGTCCCGCAGGGCGCCGCCCGCTTCCGCTTCCAGGTGATGGCCAGCCACACCGCCGACGATATCCGTCAGGGGGTCGCGATCCTGGCCCAGGCCATGCGCGATGCCGATCTGGAATACCGGCTCGGTCACGAAGGCCGCGTCGTGCCTGTCGCCAGCTCCACTGCGGCCGCCTGACCGTGCCATGAGCTGTGCGCCGCGCCTGCTTGCAGTGGACGACGACGCCGCCTCGGCCGAGCTGATCGTGCGCGTCGCCGAGCGTTGCGGCTACGAGGCCTTTGCCACCTCGGACTCCCGGGGCGTGCTCAGCCTGGTGGACGCACTCCACCCCGCGGTGATGTCCGTCGACATCAGCATGCCCCATATCGATGCGCTCGAGCTGTTCCGGCTGCTGGCGGCGCGCGCCTATCGCGGCCGCATCCTCATCGTCAGCGGGCAGGATGACCAGACCCTGATGATCGCGCAGCGGTCTGCTCGCCTCGCCGGGCTCGACTGCCCCGCCGCCTATCAGAAGCCGCTTGAGGTGGCGCAACTGCGCCGGACGCTTTCGGATGCGCCCCTGACGCCGGCGGTCTGACCGGGACCTACGCCTGAACCGGCATCTTGGGGCCGAGCACCGCCTGCATCTTGCCGAGCAGACGCGGCAGGTCCACCGGCTTGGTATCGAAGTCGATGCAGCCGGCCGCAAGGGCCTTCTGCCGGTCCGATTCGAAGGCGCTGGCGGTGAGCGCGATGATCGGCAGCTCGGCGGTTTCGGGATCGGCATGGATGCGGCGCGTCGCTTCGCATCCGTCCATCTCCCCAAGGCCGATATCCATCAGGATCACGTCCGGCTTCAGCGCCTTGGCGGCGGCGATGCCGCTCGGCCCGTCCTCGGCAAAGCGGATGGAGAATCCGCGCCGTTCGAGCCGCCGGCCGAGCACGTCACGGTTGATCGGATTGTCCTCGACAATGAGTACCAGAGCCATCGGGAACTCCTAGGCGGTCGCGGCGCGTGAGCGCTTCTGCGGTCCGCGCGCAGCACGGATACCGGCCAAGGCCGCCTTGATCTTGCTGCCGTCGAGCGGCTTCATCACAATGCCATCGGCGCCGGCGGCCTGGGCTTTCGCGCGCTCCGCCAGGATCGAGATCATGAACACGGGGATGTCGGCAGTGGCCGGATCCGCCTTGAGAGCCGCCAGCACGTCCCAGCCGTCAAAGCCCGGCATCAGGATGTCGAGCAGGATGGCCGCCGGCTTCACCGTGCGGGCAATCTGCAGCGCCGATTGCGGCGCGTCGGTGCAGATCGGGGTGTAGCGCTCCTGGACCAGCAGCCGCTCGACCACCTGCAGGAAGCTTCGATCATCGTCGACGACGAGGATGCGCTCGCCGCGATCGGGATCTGGGCCGAGGACAGCATCGTGCCGACGCCGGTCGGCCGTCTCCATCGCCTCCGCCTCCAGGTCGGCCATATAGCTGGGCTCAAGCGGCGGCAGGGGCGAGTGGAGCCTTGTGCTGGTCGTGTCGGGTGCACCAGCCTGCTCCGCCGGTCGTGCCGGCAGCCGGATGGTGAAGCGGCTGCCCTTGCCGAGTTCGCTGTCGAGCTCGATCTGTCCACCCATCAGCCGGCACAGGTTCTGGCTCAGCGACAGCCCGAGGCCGGTGCCGCCATAGACCGCAGCAATCTTCGAACTGGCCTGCGAGAAGTTCGAGAACAGCGTCTTCTGCTGCTCGCGCGAGATACCGATGCCGGTATCGGCCACGACCACTTCGATCCCACCCCCACGGCGGCTGACCTCGAGGGCGATCTGGCCGTTCTGGGTGAACTTGGCGGCGTTGGAGAGCAGATTGAAAATGGCCTGGCGCAGCTTGGTGGCGTCGGCGCGGATTGCGCCCAGTTCCCCGTCCCGCTTGACCACGAAGGTGTTGGCGTTCTTGGCCGCCAGTGGCCGGGCCGTCGACTCCACCTCCCCGATCAGTTGATCGAGGTCCACCGTTTCGAGGTGCAGCGCCATCTTGCCGGCCTCGATCTTGGAGATGTCGAGGATGTCGTTGACCATGGCCAAGAGGTGCTTGCCGGCGGCGCTGATCTTCTGCAGGTCCGCGATCTGTTCACCGCGCCCGTCGAGTTCGGCATCCTCGAGCAGGATTTCCGAATAGCCGAGAACGGCGTTAAGCGGCGTGCGGAGTTCGTGGCTCATCTTGGCCAGGAATTCGGACTTGGCGCCATTGGCGCGCTCGGCCTCTTCCTTGGCGCTGGTCAGCGCCTTGAGCGTCTGCTGGTGCCGCTCGACCTCGCGCATCAGTTCGGACTGGCTGTCGACCACGCTGGCGTAATAGGCCGCCATCATGAACACGTAGATGTTGGACCCCAGGGCCGACAGCACCCCCGCCAGGACCATGTTCTCGACCGGGATGTGGCTGGGGAAGGCAAGGATCAGCGAGAACAGGTAGAGCGCGGCGATACCGAGCGTGATCTGCGAGAACACGAAGATGCGGGCCGGCCAGTTCGAGCCGAGATACATGAAGCCCAGCAGCGGCACGAGCACCAGCCAGACCAGGAAAGGCGAGCTGGCCCCGCCATAGTTGTAGGCGCCCCACAGGATGCAGAAGGTGAGGTTCACCACCGACGCCATGGCCAGCACGGTGTAGTGGCGCGGCAGCAGCTTCACCAGCGCCAGGAACGGCCAGAAGCCGTAGATCGAGGCGGCCAGGATCGCCACATGCGGCATCGGCGCCGGATCGGCGAACCACAGGAACAGCGGGATCGGCGTTGCGATGAACGGGCCGAAGATGTGGCTGATGATGAACATCTGCACGCGCTTGCGCTTGTGCAGGTCGTGCTTCATCTGCTCGGGGACAAACCAGTCCACGACGGTTTGGAACTGAGCCAGTGCGTCCAAGATACGCCTCGCGCTGTGCTAACACCCGACACTGGATCGCCGCGGCTTGAGAATTGGTGAACCGGCGGGGCCAACTGGTACGCAGTTGTGCAAAAACGCGAATAAATCGAACCTAGAAGCTTACCCTGGCGTGCTCGAGCGCCGTCATCACGCCGCGCAGCTCCGCCAGGCCCTTCATCCGCCCGATGGTCGGATAGCCCGGCTGCGCCCGGCGGCCGAGATCGTCGAGGATGTCCTGCCCGTGGTCGGGGCGCATCGGGATCTGCCAGTCGGCACGGCCCTCCGCCTTGCGGCGACGCTCCTCGGCGATGATCTCGGCGATCAGGGCAACCATGTCGGTGTCGCCGCCCAGATGCTCGGCCTCGAAGAACGAGCCCATCACCGCATCGCTGTCGCGTTTGACGTTCCTGAGGTGCAGAAAATGCACCTTGGGCCCGAACCGCCGCATCATCCCCGGCAGGTCGTTGTCGGGGCGGGCGCCGAGCGAGCCCGAGCACAGCGTCATGCCGTTGGCAGGGCTGTCCACCGCATCCATGATCGTGGCGTAGTCGGCTTCCGTCGACATGATGCGCGGCAGGCCCAGGAGCGCGAATGGCGGATCGTCGGGATGGCAGCAGAGCCTGAGGCCGAGGTCTTCGGCCACCGGCACGACCTCCTCGAGGAAGGCGATGAAGTGCGCCCGCAACTGCTCGGGCGTGATCGCGCCATACTCGTCGAGATGAGCCCGCACGTCATCGAGCGACATCGATTCCGTCGAGCCCGGCAGGCCCATGGTGACGTTGCGGGCGAGCTGCCTGCGGGTGTCGTCGTCCATCTCGGCAAAGCGGCGGGCTGCCTCGTCGGCGATGGCATTGGTGTAGTCGGCGGGGGCGCCGGGCCGCTCGAGGATGTGGATGTCGAAGGCGGCGAAGTCGTTGATGTCGAAGCGCATGCACGAGCCGCCGCTCGGCACCGTCCAGCGCAGGTCGGTGCGCGTCCAGTCCAGCACCGGCATGAAGTTGTAGCAGATCACCTCGATGCCGCTGTCGGCGAGGTTCCGCATAGAGACCTTGTAGTTGGCGATGTGCTCGCGCCAGTCGTTCTTCTGCTTCTTGATGTCTTCCGACACCGGCAGGCTCTCGACCACGTCCCAGGTCAGCCCCGAGGGTGAACCGTCACGGCGGGTCTGGATCTCCTGGTGGCGCCAGGCGATTTCCTCGGGCGTCCAGATCACCCCGTTCGGCACATGGTGCAGGGCGCTGACCACGCCTTCGGCACCACACTGGGTGATGTCGTCGATGCTGCACAAATCCTTGGGGCCGAACCACCGCCACGTCTGACGCAAATCACTGCTCCACACTTGTATGGCAGCTCTTTGCCACAAGCCGCCGGGGCAAGGAAGCACCCCGGCCGGTTGTCGTACGAGTCAGCGCAGATCCTTGTCGTAGACGAACTTCGGCATCTTCCAGCCATAGAGGATGGCGAGCACGCGGAAGGGGAAGCCGATGGCGAGCGCAATCAGCACAACCAGATCGTTCGGCAACCCGCCCATGACGCCGAAATAGTAGATCGCAGCGGTGACGATCGAGACCGAGGCATAGAGTTCGCCCTGGAACACCAGCGGCACCTCGTTGACCAAAACGTCGCGCAGGATGCCGCCGACGATGCCGGTCACCATGCCGGCAACGATAACGACGATGGGGTGCACCCCCATCTCCATGCCGATATTGCACCCCACAATGGTGAAGACCACGAGCCCGACGCTGTCGAGCAGCAGGAATGGCCAGCGCAACCGGTGCATCATGCGGGCGCCGATGATGGTCGCCAGCGCCGCACCGCACACCAGCAGCAGCACATAGGGGTTGCCGACCCAGTAGAGCGGGTAGTGACCCAGCAGCAGGTCGCGGGTGGTGCCGCCGCCAAGGGCGGTGACGCAGGCGAGCAGACACACCCCGAACCAGTCGAGCTGCCGCCGTCCCGCCGCCAGTGCGGCCGTCATCGCCTCGGCCGTGATGGCGACATAGAACAGGACTTCGAGCATCGAGATGCGCTCCGGGGGGGGGGGGTGAAACCGGGTGGTGCGGCGCAAGTTACCTGACCAGCATGCCGCGTCCAGACCG
>JAEYXQ010000014.1 GCA_023431205.1 Pseudomonadota bacterium
TTCCTGATCGGCATCGGCCTGATCTACATCTTCGCCGTCGAATTGCAGTGGCTGCCATCGTTCGGGCGCGGGCAGGTGACCGATCTCGGATGGTGGCGAACGGGGCTCCTGTCCGAATCCGGCCGGCGCTCGCTGATCCTGCCGGCGATCACGCTGTCGCTGTTCCAGCTCACGCTGATCATGCGCCTCGTGCGAGCCGAGATGCTCGAGGTGATGCGCACCGATTACATCCGCTTCGCGCGAGCCCGGGGCCTGTCGAAGCGCGCCATCAATTTTGGCCATGCGCTCAAGAACACCATGGTGCCTGTGATCACCATCACCGGCCTGCAACTGGGCTCGGTGATCGCCTTCGCCATAATCACCGAGACGGTGTTCCAGTGGCCTGGCGTGGGGTCGCTGTTCGTCAACTCGGTTGCCGCTGTCGACGTGCCCGTGATGGCCGCCTACCTGGTCTTCGTGGCTCTGGTGTTTGTGGTCATCAACCTCATCGTCGACATTCTTTATTTCATCGTCGATCCGCGGCTTCGCGACGGCGCCAGAACCGGGAGGTAGCATCGTGACCGATCTGCCCCATTCACCCGAGCAGCCCGTACCCGCTGCCAAGGCTTCTCGATGGAAGACGTTTATCACCTCCGACGTCGTGTGGTCCTACCGCCACTCGCCGGTGGTGATCGTCGCCTCCATGGTCGCGCTGCTGTTGATCCTGATGGCATTGTGGGCTCCGTGGCTGGCGCCCTACAACCCGTTCAATCCGGCCACGCTAAACCTGATGGACGGCTTCACCCCGCCCAATTCATCTTCGTTCTCGGGCAAGTATTTCCTCCTGGGCACGGACAGCCAAGGCCGTGACGTGCTCTCCACCATCATGTACGGCTCCCGTGTGTCGCTGTTCGTGGGCCTGATGGCGACCCTGTTCGCCATGGTGCTGGGCGTGGGCCTCGGGCTTGTCGCCGGCTATGCGGGCGGCATCTGGGATGCGATCATCATGCGCGTTGCCGACGTGCAGCTGAGCTTTCCAGCCATCCTGATCGCGCTGCTCATCTTCGGCATCGCCCGCGGCATCATCCCGCCGAGCCAGCAGGAAGGGGCGGCGGTCTGGGTGTTGATCATTGCCATCGGGCTGGCGAACTGGGCGCAGTTCGCCCGTACGGTCCGCGGCGCTACGCTGGTCGAGCGGCAGAAGGATTACGTCTCGGCGGCGCGCATACTCGGGGTCAATCCGTTCTTCATTCTGCTGCGCCACGTGCTGCCCAATGTGGTCGGCCCGGTGCTGGTGATCGGCACCATCGGTCTGGCGCTCGCCATCATCGAGGAAGCCACGCTTTCCTACCTCGGTGTCGGTGTGCCGCCGACCCAACCGTCGCTCGGAACGTTGATCCGTATCGGCCAGCAGTTCCTGTTCTCAGGTGAATGGTGGATCCTCCTGTTCCCCGCGCTCACCCTGATCCTGCTCGCGTTGTCCGTGAACCTGCTTGGTGACTGGCTGCGCGACGCTCTCAACCCGAAGCTGCGCTGATGCCCGAACCTGTTCTTTCCGTCCGCAATCTGGTTGTCGACTTTCCGTTCCGGGATGACGTCTTCCGTGCTGTCGACGACATCTCGTTCGAGATCATGCCTGGCGAGGTTGTGGGAGTCGTTGGTGAATCGGGCGCCGGCAAGTCGATGACCGGTGCCGCCGTCATCGGCCTCATCGAGCGCCCCGGCCGCATCACCCAGGGCGAGATACGACTCAAGGGCGAGCGCATCGACAACCTGCCGGAACAGCAGAAGGCCAGGCTCCGCGGCAAGCGCATCGGCATGGTGTTCCAGGATCCGCTCACCAGCCTCAATCCGCTCTACACCGTTGGGCAGCAACTGGTGGAAACCATCCGCACCCACATGCCGCTGGGCGAAGCCGAGGCACGTCAGCGCGCCATCGACCTGCTCACCGAAGCCGGCATTCCCAATTCAGCCGAGCGCATCGATTCGTACCCGCATCAGTTCTCCGGTGGCATGCGTCAGCGCGTGGTGATTGCCCTTGCCATCGCCGCCGAACCCGAGCTGATCATCGCCGACGAGCCAACCTCGGCGCTCGACGTGTCCGTCCAGGCTCAGATCATCAAGGTCCTGAAGAAGCTGTGCGCCAACCATGGAGCCGCGGTCATGCTGATCACCCATGACATGGGTGTGATCGCCCAGACCGCCAACCGCATCGTGGTGATGCACCAGGGGCGGATCGTGGAGACCGGTACCGTGGGCGAGATCATCCGCCGCCCGCGGGAGCCTTATACCGTCAAGCTGATCAACTCGATCCCGACGATCGCCCGTGGTGCCGACGCGACGGCCGTACCCGCGCCGGCAAACGACGGCGCCGGCGCTTTCGTGCAGATCCGCGGCCTCTCGCGGGACTTCCAGCTCGGCAATCCCGGAGCGATCGACCGGCTGCGCGGCCGCGCACAAATGTTCCGCGCCGTCGACAACGTCTCCTTCTCCATCGAGAAGGGCAAAACCTATGGGCTTGTCGGTGAATCTGGTTCCGGTAAATCCACCTGCGCCAAGATGATCGTCGGCCTGGTGCGTCCGACCGGGGGAAAAATCCTGGTCGATGGGCATGACATGTGGGCTGGAGGGGCAGGGGAGCAGGAGCGGCGCAAGCGCGTGCAGATGATCTTCCAGGATCCCTACGCAAGCCTCAACCCGCGCTGGCGGGTCGCCGACATCGTGGCCGAGCCCATGCGAACCCTGGGCATCGCCCGCAACCGCGGCGAGGTGGAGGCGCGGGTCGCCGACCTGCTGCGCAAGGTGCGGCTCGATCCGTCCGTCATGCGCAAGTTCCCGCATGAATTTTCCGGGGGGCAGCGCCAGCGCATCGCTGTCGCGCGGGCCCTTTCCAGCCAGCCGGAATTCATCGTCTGCGACGAGCCGACCTCGGCGTTGGACGTCTCGGTGCAGGCCCAGGTGCTTGAACTGATGCAGTCCTTGCAGGATGAATTCGGCCTCACCTATCTGCTGATCAGCCACAATCTGGCTGTGGTCCGGCAGATGTCGAGCAGTGTCGGCGTGCTGCACAATGGCGTGCTGGTGGAAACGGGCCCCACCGACGCCATCTTCGACAACCCGCAGGCAGACTACACGCGCATGTTGCTGGACGCCGTGCCGGATATCGCCAAGGTGGCCTGAGGCATGGGGAGGGTAGAGGCTCTCGAGGCTGCACGGCGCAGACACATCATCGATTGCACTATCCGAGTTGTTGCGCGCCATGGGCTGGCGAATACGTCGCTTTCCCGTGTGGCGCGAGAAGCAAAGGTCGCCAAGGGGATCATCTGCTACTACTTCACCAGCAAGGATGGATTGTTCGAGGCGGTGATGGAACGCCTGCGAGAGCGGACCTTCTTGGCAGCAGTAGCCAGGGCAGAAAGCGGAGAAGATGCGTGGGCCCAGCTATGCTCGTTCGTCGCTGCCCAGCTTCGGCAGATGCGTGAGCGACGCCATGATGTCCTGGTCATGCGCCATCTGGCGGTTGGGGCAGCAGCGGTCGGGGAGCAGCAACTGGTCGTTCAGCGTGAACAGCGTGACTGGCTGGCCAGCATCTTGATCGAAGGACAGCATTCGGGCGCGTTCAGGCAATTCGACGTGGAAATGGTGGCCGGCGCCATCGCCGGCGCGATCGATGGTGGCCTCGATCAGTTGGCACAGGATCCCAAGGTGGATATCGACCGGTACTCGACGCAGTTGCTCGCACTGTTCGAGCCGGGAGTGCGGGAGACGGGCTTGCATGCCAGCCACTCTGACGCTTCCCTCCTTGGGCAAGCGCCTCAGCAGGAACTCTGAGCAGGGATGGCCATGCTTGGGAACCAGAAGCTTGATGTGCTCGAGCAATTGCCGACACTAAGGCGTTATGCACTGAGCCTTACGCGCAATGCAACCGACGCCGAAGACCTGGTGCAAGAGGCCTTGTTGCGGGCCTACGAGCGGAGCGCAACGTTCCGAGCCGATGGCAACCTGCGGGGATGGCTGTTGTCCATCGTGCACAACCTGTTTGTAGATCGGCGGAGGTCAAAGACGAGTGCTTCCGGGCACGAGCAAGAGTTCGCCAACTGCTTGGCAAACAACCTGCCGGCAAGCCAGTACGACACCTTGCGCCTGTCACAGGTGCGGCGCGCATTCGACCTGCTGCCGGTGGAGCAGCGGGAAGCATTGCACCTCGTGACCATCGAAGGTCTGAGCTACGAAGAGGCGGCCAGGGTGCTCGAAGTGCCGGCCGGAACGGTGATGTCGAGATTGTCTCGCGGTCGCGAGGCGTTGCGGCGGTGGGAAAGCGGTCCTCCGCTCAAACTGGTGAAGGAAAGCGAGTGATGCGCAAAGCCGAGCCTATCGATCCGGTCGAACTCATGGCCTATGCCGACGATCAACTCGATACCCCGCGCCGATTAGCTGTCGAACTTTGGTTGTCGCAGAATCCGGCAGAGGCGTCGCGGGTCCTGGCGGATCTGCGACTGCGCAGCGAACTGCGGATCGTGCTGGCGGGCGATCACATAGCCCCCTCCGAAAGGACCGAAGATCTGGCGCGGCGGCTTGGCGGCCGTTTGCGCGGCCAGCTTATCTTCCGTCGGGCTCGACCACTTCTCGCTGCGTCCGTTCTGGTCACATTTGGCTGGCTTGCCCATGATCAAGCGGGCCAGAGTCATGCATGGGCATCAGGTGCAGTACCTGAATACGTTGCGGCAGCGGTCGAGGCCCACCATACCACCGAACTGCGGAGTTCCATGCACTCGCAGATTCAGGGGACGGAGTACGACCCCGCCGAGCTCCTGGCTCGAACGCATCTGAGACTTCCGCCGCTTCCCCAAGCCTGGAGAGTGATCGATGTGCAGGTCTATCCGTCTGACTTCGGGCCGAGCGTGGAAGTTGCCGTGGTGACGACGGAGTTCGGACCCTTGTCCATCTTCGCTGCCAAACCCGGACAGGTCATGATCATGCCTCCCCGGACCCGATACGTTGAAGATACGACCACAGCCTATTGGCAGGTCGGGGAAATGGCTTACGCCCTGGTCTCGACTGGTCAGCACGACGACGTCGGCCGGGCCGCGACGTTCCTGTTCGAAACCCTTCAACAGCCGCCGAGCGCCACGTGATCTCCTGAGGTTCAGCGCTCAACGTCTACGGCATGTCCAGCAGTAGCTTGTGCTCTCCCCCGAGGCGGATAGTGCACATCAGGCGGACGGGTAAGGTGGGCAACGACCGCGCTAGTGCTGCCCGCGGCTCTGCGGCAGGTCCTTACGCTGAACCGTGAGAGGCGGCGCGTATTCCAGCACATAAAGGACAAAAGCGAGCATCCAGAGCACTCCTGCAGCCGAGTAGATTTCCAGTGTGAGATCGGGCAGCACCGCGTTGAGGGGGCGTATGACCGCGGCGGCAACCACGGCCGCGTAGCTTGCGACGGTCAGCCGTGAAGCTTGCAGCGGCAGGCCGGTGTGTCCGCGGGTGGCGCGGCTCATCACCGCCAGCGTCATGGTGCCTATGGCTCCCACGGTGAAAACATGGAGAGCCGCTGCCTGCTCCATCAATCCGACTGCCGCCAGTGCGGTGCAGAGAAAACCCAGCGGCACAAACGCGTAGGCAACGTGGAGGATCAGCACCAACCCTTCTGCGCGCGCCGACCAGCCCTCCCAGCGCTTGAGTCGCCACGCGTGCGCCACAAAGGCCAGAATTTGAAGACACGCCGTGGGCCATCCTTCCGGCACCAGCACCCAGAGCGCCAGCGCCACCACGCCGGCCAGCAGCGCGACGGTATCGTAGGTGCTGTAGGCAGCGGGAAAGGCTTTCCAGCCATTTTTGGCCAGCCAGTTGCGCGTGAAGCTTGGCAGGATGCGCCCGCCGATGATGGTCACCAGCACTACATAGGCGGCAATGGCCAGCCGTGAGGGCAGGGCGGTATCGCCTGTCGTCAGCATTGCGATGTCAAAGCCGGCGTTGGCAACGGATAGCCCCAATAGGCCACCAAGGACCTTAAGGTCCTTCCATTTCCTGCCGGCGACGACTTCACGTGCACAGATCGTCAGCAGCAGCGGCATGAAGAGGATATCGAGCGCAACGGCCCAGGTTGGCCCAATGGTATCCGGGAACAGCAGCCCCAGCCTCCCCAGGCACCAAACGGCGAAGAGGCCGAGCAAGGGCAGCCCCGAAACCGGCAGCCGCCCAGTCCAATTCGGAATAGCGGTCAGCAGGAATCCCGCCAGAGCAGCGCTGGTG
>JAEYXQ010000039.1 GCA_023431205.1 Pseudomonadota bacterium
CCTTGGATCTAAGAACTCTCCCTTACCAGTACCCCTTGTGCCAAACTGCCGGACAAAACTGCCATCCTTATCGAAAATTTGTATGCGGCTGTTACCAGTATCCGCGACGATAATGGTGCCATCCGGGGCCACTTCCAGTCCAATGGGGTTAGACAGTTGCCCAGGTTCAGCTCCTGGCGTCCCAAAGCTCCGCAGAAATGCACCGTCAGTTGAAAAGACGGCAATCCGATCGTTGAGTGTGTCGGCAATGAAGACTTCCGACTGGAAGACCTCGATTTCATGAGGAAAACTTAGCTGTGCGTCGGCACCACCTGAATCACCAAAGGCCTCAACGAACTCCCCCTCGCGTGAAAAAGTTTGCACTCTACTGTTGTTAGTATCGGCCACGTAGACGAAATTATCATCAAGCGTGGCGTCGTAGGGAAAATTGAGCTGACCAGGACCGCTAGATGCTGCCCCGAAGACTCCCGAGACGGAGCCGTCGGGTCCAATAAGCTTGATGCGGTTGTTCCCCGAGTCCGCAACGATCACGGTCCCAGTCACTGAAGCCGCCACGCCATTCGGGTATGACAGATATTCCAGATCCTGTCCTTGGCCGCCACTGACGAACAATACTTCGCCCGCAAGGGAGACTTTCAAGATCCTATGGTTATCCATGTCAGACACGATAAGGCTGTTGTCAGAGGAGCTATAGGCCAGCCCGCGCGGGCCTGCTAGTTCTGCGTCCACCAAGGATACGATGGCAAGCTCTCCCCCAGCGTCGGACCTCAGGAGCCGGTTGTTGCCCGTGTCGGATATGTAAATGGTCTGATCGTCCGCGATCGCAATTCCTCTCGGGTTGACCATCTGAGCGTCGCCACTGCCCAGCGTGCCGAACTGGCGAATAAACTCGCCCGTAGCGCTCAAAATCTGCACCCGGTTGTTGTCGGTGTCTGCAACAACGATGCTGCCGTCCTTTGCTATCCCTATTCCTTGAGGTGTATGGAATTCCAACGGACCACTTCCCAATGTTCCCACGCTGAACTCGACTTCGCCATCTGATGTCAGGGCAACGATCTGATTGTTTCCGGAGTTTGCAACAATCAACGCGCCGCTAGCCGATACGGCAATACCTCTAGGGGAATCTAACGTGATTCCCCCAAGATCAGGGCCAATGACATCAACAATTTGAAGGTCCGTATCGAGGATCAATATTCTGTTGTTGTTGCTATCGGCGATATAGATTCTATCTTCATCGGCAGCAACTGCCCGCGGACTAGCGAGTGATATGACTTCGACACTAGATCCCCCGAATGAGATCATCGGCGCGAATTCCTGCGCACCTGTTTGATTGGCACATGTCAGTGCCAAGATGCCGACCACACAGACCAAATTTCTCATTTTTGCTACCCCCTGCCTTGGAGGGACTATAGCGCACAGCTTGGCTGGGGGTAGCCTTTACTTTTAAGCTGTTCTGGATCGTAAGTAAGAACAGTAGTGGAGCCTCTAGGTAGTCAGCCAGGCTGCCGCCCAAACGTCCGCCTATTGGTGAAGCCCCCCCAGAAGCCGACAGTCTGCTTCCCACCCCCGAGGCTGTGTGAGAACTCGCTGCGGCGCTATGCTGAGTGGGTCGGCGATAAGGCAGCGGGATTCTCTTAGCTCCTTATTGCCTTGATGGTGGGGCCGACGCCGGCGACTGCAATAGCGCGCTTGATGTTGTAGGCCAGGATTGCCAGGCTGGCTTCGGTGGCGACGTTCTTTAGTCCTCGCGTCCGGAAGTGTGTGGCGCCCATCCAGCCCTTGATCGTGCCGAAGACGTGCTCGACCGTACATCGACGGACCGCCATGGCGTCCGGCATGGCTTCGAGGCGATGTTCCATCGCATCGAGCACGGCCTCGTGCTCCCATCGTCGGATGCGCTTCTCCTTGCCGGCTGTGCACAGAGGACGAGATGAGCAGGCACCACAAGCCTTCTGGTTGAAGTACACGCTGATGAGCTTGCCGCCTTCCACCCTTGCAAAGCGCTTCTGGAGGTGTTCGCCTGCAGGGCAGCGATAGGTGTCGGTCTCGGGCTCGTGCACGAACATGGCCTTGCCCCAAAAACCTCGCGCCTGGGCTGGTGACGTATTCGGCTTGGGTACCATCGAGATGATGCCGGCTTCGGCGCAGGAGCGGATCTGCTCACCCTCATAATATCCACGATCGGCAAGGGCGATCATATTAGCAGCGCCGAGCTCGGCCTGTGCCGCCTTGGCCATTTCCAGCAGATGCGAGCGGTCATGCCCTCGGTTCGTCACTGCGTTGGCGACGACGATGTGATGCTTGGTATCGACCGCCGCCTGGACGTTGTAGCCGACAACACCACGATGATCGCTTCCAGTCGCCATGGCGCGGGCGTCCGGATCGGTGAGCGATACTTGCTCGTCCGGTGCAGCTTGCAGCTGCTGGCCAATCTCCTCAAGCTCACCAAGCCGCCCACGCAGCGACGCCAGTCGCTCGGTCAGGTGCGCGATCCGTGGTGTCGCGGGGCCAGTCTCTGCACTGTCGGCTTGCTCAAGCTCGGCGATGTAGCGCGCGATGCTTTCCTCGACATGAGCCTTCCGTCGCGCCAGCTTGCCCTTGGTGTAGTTCTTCTCGTGCGTGTTCACCGCGCGTAAGCGTGAGCCGTCAATGGCGACCATGCCGCCGCCGACCAAGCCAAGGGCGCGGCAGATGGCAACGAAGCGCTGACACGCCATTTGGATTGCACTGGCATTGTCATGGCGGAAGTCGGCAATGGTCTTGAAGTCGGGCACCAGCTTGCCGATCAGCCACATCAACTCGATATTGCGACCCGCCTCGCGTTCCAGCTTTCGGCTCGAGGTCAGCTGATGGAGGTATCCATAAACATAGAGCTTGAGCATGGTGCCTGGCGCGTAGCCCGGTCTGCCAGTTGATGCCGGCTGGACACGCTCGAAGCCGAGCTCGGCGAGATCGAGTTCATCGACAAATGCATCGATGATGCGGACAGGATTGTCAGCATCGACATAGTCCTCAAGGCACGCTGGCAGAAAGCTCGCCTGTTGACGGTCGGCAACTTCAACGAAACGCCCCATGCGGCACCCCCGAAGCAGTGCCAAATCATAGCATGATCAGAGGTTTTCACACAGCCTCCACCCCATCGCTGCCATCTAGGCTCAGGCCTGGAGCAGCCGTTTGGCCTTCCGGCTGCTTTGTCATCGTGCGCCCCCCTATAAGGTCCCGGAAGAGTGCGAGCCCTGCGCCTAAGTTCACCTTAACGCGCGTGCCCTTAGAAGAGCGGCAGGTATGGAGCCGTGGCTGCCGAAAGCTGTCGGTCCGCTTGCCACCCCTTCAAGATCGACACCACCTGGCCAGCCTAGAGCTATCGGGGCCGCACCACGGGGGTGCGGCCACGGGGATCAGGTCAGTCCAGCGGCTTGAGGCCGGCTTCAATCTGGGCCCGCCGGCCTTCGAGGAAGGGGGGCAGGGAGAGGCTTTCGCCCAGCGTTTCGAGCGGTTCGTCGGCGGTGAAGCCGGGGACGTCGGTGGCGATCTCGAACAGGATGCCGTTGGGCTCGCGAAAGTAGAGCGAGGTGAAATAGAAGCGCTCCACTTCACCCGACGAGCGGATGCCGAACCGGTTCACGCGCTCGATCCACTGCGCCAGCGTATCCTGGTCGGGGGTGCGGAAGGCGACGTGGTGGACCCCGCCGGCGCCGGGGCGGGCGCGCGACAGGTTGGGGTCGACCACCACATGCACCTCGGCCGCCGGGCCGCCGGGGCCCATCTCGAACACGTGCGTCTCGGCCATGCCGTTGGCGGCAGGGTACTGCCGGACCTTGCGCATGTTCATCACCTCGGTGAGCATCGCCTCGGTGGGCGCCAGCGCCGGCACCGCCATGCTGATGGGGCCTAGGCCGATGATCTGCCGTTCGGCCGGCACCGGCGACTTCTGCCAGGGCACGACCTTGTTCCGCTCGTCGATCACCAGGCGAAAGCGCTGGCCCTCGAAATCCTCGAAGTCGAACGACAGCTGGCCGTTGCGCGGCTTGATGGCGCTGGTGCCGACGCCGTGGGTCTGCAGGTGCTCCTTCCACCAGTTCAGCGAGTCTTCACTATCGACCCTCAGCCCGGTGCGGCTCACCGTGTGGTTGCCGCGGCGCTCGCGCAGGGTGTTGAAGTCGAAAAAGGTGAGGTCGGCGCCGGGCGAGGCGACGCCGTCACCATAGAACAGGTGGTAGGCGGTGGTGTCGTCCTGGTTCACGGTCTTCTTGATCAGCCGCATGCCCAGCGTCCGGGTATAGAACTCGACGTTCTTTTTGGCTTCGGCGGTGACGGCGGTGAGGTGGTGGATGCCTCCGAGTTCAAGCGTGGTCATGGTGGTTCTCCTGACGGCCGCGGCGCGGCGCTGTTGAGGAGAATGTAGTCGGCATCCGCCAGGTTGTGCAGATGGACAATGGCAACGCACTGGTGCGGATCGGTGAACGACGCTTGCCTTGCTGCGTAGACCTCATGGTGAGCCTGTCGAACCACGAGAGCCTGCCCCCGCGAAAGCGGGGGGGCGGTAACACCGTGGCCGCCACCTCGTCCTTCGACAAGCTCAGGAAGAGGTCTACTGAAGCTGCAGGCCCCACCGATCACATCTTGCCGACCCCGCTTCCGCTCCATCATCCGCTGCGTTACTGCTGGTGAACAAAGGAAGAACGCATGGTCGCTCTCAACATCAGCCAGAAGCTCGCCGTCCTTGCCGACGCCGCCAAGTACGATGCCTCCTGCGCCTCGAGCGGCAGCGAGAAGCGCAACAGCGCCGGCACCGGCGGGATCGGCTCGACCGAGGGGCACGGCATCTGCCACTCCTATGCGCCGGACGGCCGCTGCATCAGCCTGCTCAAAGTGCTGCTGACCAATTTCTGCATCTATGACTGCGCCTATTGCATCAACCGCTCGTCCTCCAATGTGCAGCGGGCGCGGTTCACGGTGGAAGAGGTGGTGCGGCTGACGCTCGACTTCTACAAGCGCAACTACATCGAAGGGCTGTTCCTCTCCTCGGGCATCATCCGCTCGCCGGACCACACCATGGAGGAACTGGTGCGGGTGGCGCGCACCCTGCGCGAGACGCATCGCTTCGCCGGCTATATCCACCTCAAGGTCATCCCCAATGCCGACCCGGCGCTGCTGGCGGAGGCCGGGCGGTGGGCCGACCGGCTGTCGACCAATATCGAACTGCCCACCGACGGGGCACTCGAAACCCTTGCACCGGAAAAGAAGCCGAGCGAAATCCGCACCGCCATGGCGCGGTTGCGGGGCAAGCTCGACGAGGCCGAGGACGGTGTGCCCAAAGAGGGCGCGCTCAACAGCAAGGCGCGGCCGGCCCGCTTCGCCCCGGCCGGGCAGTCGACGCAGATGATCGTCGGGGCGGACGGGGCCGACGACGCCGCCATCCTCAGCCGGGCCGCGGGCCTTTACTCGGGCTACCGGCTGAAGCGCGTCTACTACTCGGCCTTCTCGCCCATTCCCGATGCCAGTTCGCGCCTGCCCGTGGCGGCGCCGCCGCTGATGCGCGAGCACCGGCTCTACCAGGCCGACTGGCTGATCCGCTTTTACGGCTTCGACGTGCCGGAGATCGTCGAGGGCGGGGAGGCGGGCCATCTCGACCTTGCCGTCGATCCCAAGCTCGCCTGGGCGCTGAAGCGCCGCGACCAGTTCCCGGTCGACGTCAACCGCGCCCAGCGCGAGATGCTGCTGCGGGTGCCGGGGCTTGGCGTAAAGACGGTCGACCGCATTCTCTCCACCCGCCGCCACCACCGGCTGCGGCTCGACGACGTCGCCCGCATAGCGGGCTCGATCGACAAGGCGCGCCCCTTCATCGCCGCGGCCGACTGGTCGCCTGGCGGGCTGACCGACGACGCGAAGCTGCGCCAGAAGCTGGCGCCGCCGCCGGAGCAGTTGGCGCTGTTCTGATGCTGTCGGTTCGTCTTCAGTCGCTCAACGATTTCGCCGAATGGCGCGGCAAGGCGCGCCAGCTGCTCGCCGCGGGCGTGGCCCCCGAGCAGGTCGTCTGGCGCATCGAGGGCGACGAGAACGGTCTGTTCGAAGCCGGCGACTCGATGCTGCCGGAGGCGCAGCCGGGCACAGTGGGGACGGTGCCGCGCCAGTTCATCGAGGCGGCGGAGATCGCCATCAACCATTCCGACCCGCAGCGCTTCGCGCTTTTGTACCGGCAGTTGTGGCGATTGCAGAAAGATCCCGGATTGCTTGCCGATGCGGCCGATGCCGGTAACGGAAAGCTGTCGGAATTCTGCAAATCGGTGCGCCGCGACAGCCACAAGATGAAGGCGTTCGTGCGCTTCCGCTCCATCGCCGGCACCGACGGCAGCGAGCGGTTCGCGGCCTGGTTCGAGCCCGAACACTATACCCTCGAGATGACCGCCCCGTTCTTCGCCCGCCGCTTCGACGGCATGGTCTGGGCGGTGGTAACCCCTTACAGATCAGTGACTTGGGACTCCGAGACCCTGGTGTTCGGCCCCGGAGGCCAGAAGAGCGACGTGCCGGCGGAGGATGCGGTGGAAGAGGACTGGAAGACCTATTTTTCCTCGATCTTCAACCCGGCACGGCTCAAGGTGTCGATGATGAAGTCGGAGATGCCGGTCAAATACTGGCGCAACCTGCCCGAAGCCGAGCGCATTGCGCCATTGATCCGCAACGCCCGGCAGATGGAGCAGGAGATGATCGCCCGCGCCGCCAGCGAACCGCCCGCCCGCCACCTGCGGCAGCAGGCGCGTGCTGCCCTGGAGGAGCAAGCACCCGAGGAGATCAAGTCGCTCGCCGATGCGCGCGCGGCGATCGAGGGCTGTCGCCGCTGCCCGCTCTACGAACACGCCACCCAAGCGGTGTTCGGCGAGGGCCCGGCGCGCGCGGAGGTGATGTTGGTCGGCGAGCAGCCGGGCGATCAGGAGGACCTTGCCGGCAAGCCGTTCATCGGCCCGGCCGGGCAGGTGCTGGACGAGGTGATCGAAACCGTCGGCATCGACCGCCGTCGGGTCTATGTCACCAATGCGGTCAAGCATTTCAAGTTCGAGCCGCGCGGCAAGCGCCGCATACACCAGCGTCCGGATGCCGGCGAGGTCGCGGCCTGCCGCTTCTGGCTCAACCTCGAGATCGGCTTCGTCAAGCCGAAGGTGATCGTGGCGCTGGGCGCCACGGCTGCTACCAGCCTGTTGGGCAAGACCGCGACAATCAGCAAGCTGCGCGGCGCCCCGATCGAGATGGAAGATGGCACGATCCTGTTCGTGACCAATCACCCGTCCTACCTGCTCCGCATTCCCGATGCCGAAGGCAGAGCGCGAGAAAGGGTCAAGTTCGAGGCCGATCTGGTGCTGGTGCGCGAGGCCATCGAAGCCGATGCGTCGGGCGGTTGACATCGCCGCCGTCCCGCTTGACACCGCCGAGCGGTCCCCCTAGGTAGAGCCCCGCGCCGGCGCCTCGCCGGGCCCCTCCTGGGGCGGAGTAGCTCAGTTGGTTAGAGCAGCGGAATCATAATCCGCGTGTCGGGGGTTCAAGTCCCTCCTCCGCTACCACCATCAATCCCCGCCCGGATGGACCCGCGCTGGATGATCGGCATGGGGAGAGTGGCCCCTGTGGTGGCGTCCGGCCGAAGCAGCAACTCGACTGCAGCCCGGCCCATCTGCTCGTGCGGCAGGGCGATGGTGGTCAGTCCTGGCCTCAGATACGAGGCGATCTCGTCATTGTCGAACGACACCAGCGCAACGTCGCCGGGGATCGCAAGTCCCGCTTCGGCAAGCGCCTGATAGGCGCCGAAGGCGAGGCGGTCGTTGAGGCAGAGCAGCGCTCCTGGCCGTTTGGCCGACAGCAGCTGGCGCGTGAGTGTGTAGCCCTGATCCGGCTCCCAGTTCCAGCAGCTCAGCTCGGCCGAGAATGCCAGCCTCGCCTCGCTCATCGCATCGCGGATGCCGGCGAGGCGCCGGGTGATCATCTCGGAGCGGAACAGGCCCGCCTCCTCATCGGCATTGTGGCCGAGAAGGACGATGTCGTCGCCGACTCCGGCCTCGATCAGCAACCGCACCGCGTCGCGGCCGCCCTGGTACTCGTCGGGCAGCACCGAGAGCGGAAAGCGGGCGCTGGTGCCGTTCAGCATGACCACCGGCGCGTTGATGGGCACATCGGGCACGAACACCTCGCGGGCCCGCATCGCGGCGAAGATCAGCCCGTCGACCTGGCGGTCGAGCGCCGCCTGCACCGCCTGGATCTCGCGCGCCGGCTCGCCGCCGGTCTCGAGCACGAGCATCACGTGCTTGGCCTCCTCGGCTGCGGCGAGAGCGCCACGGATGAGGCCGCTGGCGAAGCGGGTGGTGGCGACGTAGTCGGAGATGAAGGCGATGGAGCGCGATTTGTCCGTCCGCAGCGCGCGCGCCGCGACATTGGGACGATAGCCGAGGCTGGCGGCGGCGGCGTGCACCTTGGCGTGCGCATCCGCCGACAGGCGCGTATCGGGCTTGCCTGTGAGGATCATCGATGCGGCGGTGGTGGAAAGCCCCGCCAGCCGGGCGACATCGGCCAGGGTTACGCGCTTCTTCGGCAAGTGACCTCGCTCCTCCCGCCCGCGCCTGGGGCAGTCCCTTTGGGATAGTCGGACCACTCCGTCTTGACAATGGCTCAGGCTCGTTGCACCGCTAAATGGTTTTAGCAGGGGCGGTGGATGGGTTTCAACCTTTCGGACCACTGGGTCTGGGATTTCTGGCTGGCCGATGACGGCGAGCAATACCACCTGTTCTACCTGCACGCGCCGAAGTCGCTGGGCAATCCGGACCTGCGCCATCGCAATGCCCGCATCGGCCACGCGACCTCGCCCGATCTCGTCTCCTGGACCAATCACGGCCGCGCCTTCGAGGCGGGCGAGCCCGAGAGCTTTGATGGCAGCGCCACCTGGACCGGCAGCATCGTTCGCGACGAAGCGGGCCTGTGGCGGATGTTCTATACCGGTTCGCGCTTCCTTTCGCCGGTGACCGCCGCCAATGTCGAGACGATCGGCGTCGCCACGTCACCCGATCTGTTTACCTGGACCAAGCAGCCGGGTCCCGTCTGCATCGCCGATCCCGCGCTCTACGAGACCCTGGGCACGTCCACCTGGCCGGAAGAGGCCTGGCGCGACCCCTGGGTCTTCCGCAATCCCGGCGACGATGTCTGGCACATGCTGATCACCGCCCGCGCCCGGACGGGTACGGGGCCGGATCGCGGCGTGATGGGCTATGCCACCTCGCCCGATCTCGAGCAGTGGACCGTGCAGCCGGCGCTGAGTGCGCCCGGCGGCGGCTTTGCTCACCTGGAGGTGTTCCAGGTTGTCGAGATCGAGGGCCAGAACCACCTCGTCTTCTGCTGCGATGCCGCCAAGCTGTGCGGCGCGCGCGCCGGGGGCATCGGGGGCGTGTGGAGCCTGCCGGTCGGGCCGATGCCGGGCAGGGTGGACTTCAGCCAGGCGCGCCTGCTGGTCGATGAGCGGCTCTATGCCGGTCGCATCGCCAAGGATCGCCAGGGCAGGGCGCACTTGCTCGCGTTCAACAATGTGACTGCGGCCGGTGAATTCCAGGGCGGCATCAGCGATCCGCTCCCCGTGCGGGTCGGGCAGGATGGGTATCTCGTCGTGGAGGCGCAGCGATGACCGTTTCCGTTGCGGGCGCAGTGAAGGCCGGCTTCGAGCCGGTGGCGCAGGCTTTCGAACGCGCCTTTGATGGCCATCCTGCCATGGGCGCCGCCCTCAACATCCTGGTCCGGGGAGAAACGGTGGTCGATCTGTGGGCCGGCGTGGCCGATGCCCGCACCGGACGGCCGTGGCTTCGGGATACCCCGTCCGTCATTTTCTCCTGCACCAAGGGGCTCGTCTCCATCCTGGCGGCGCGGCTGGTCCAGGAGGGGCGGCTCGACTATTCCGCTCCGGTGGCCCGGTACTGGCCGGAGTTCGCCGCGGCCGGCAAGGACAGGGTCACGGTCGGGCAGGCGCTGGCCCACCAGGCGGGGCTGTCGGCCCCTCGCGCCGACCTCGTCGAGGACGACATTGTTGACTGGGACCGCGTGGTCGGAGCGCTGGCGGCGCAGGAGCCGCTGTGGCCGCTGGGGACCGGCTACGCCTATCATGCTCTGACTCATGGCTGGGTTGCCGGCGAGATCATCCGCCGCGTCACCGGCAAGTCCGTGGGCAGCTACTTCCGCGAACTGATTGCCGCCCCACTCGCCGTGGACGCCTGGATCGGGTTGCCGGCTGAGATGGCGGAACGTGCCGCTCATCTGCAGGTCAGCCCGCCGCTTACCGCCTTGTGGGCCGAGGAAGCCGCCAAGCCGGCACCGAACTGGCCGTACAAGGCCATGAGCCTCGGCGAGGCGCTGCCGGCGGACCTCGTCAGCGACGATGGCGGATTCAACAAGCAGCGGATCCGCGCCGCGGAAATCCCCGGTGCCGGCGGCATTGCAACCGCCGAAGCGCTGGCAACGATCTGGTCGGCCACCGTCACCCCGACGCGCGGCGTCCGGCTGATCGATGACGCGGTGATTGCCGATGCCACCCGGACGCAGAGCCAGGGGGCCCCTGTCTTCGGGGGCGAACCACCATATTCCCGCTGGGGCTATGGCTTCCAGCTCGATTCCGAAGCACGCCGCTACCTCGGGGCGGCCAGTTTCGGACATGATGGCGCCGGTGGACAGGTCGGCTTCGCCGATCCCACCCGCCAGGTCGGTTTCGGCTTCGTCACCAACTGGATGATGGGGCCGGAAGACCAGCGCGCAACCGAGATACTGTCGGCGCTACGCTCTGTCCTCTAGCGTTCCGTGATGGGCACAAGGCCGTATTGACAGGCCCCAGCGCTCATGCGCTAAATCCATTTAGCAGACGGTAACATCCACTGCATTTACCCCAGGAGGAGGTAGTCGTGAGAGAAAAGTCCCGCCACGCACTTCGTATCGCCGCGTTGTCCCTTTCCGTTGCCGCAACCGCCGGCACGGCACTTGCCGCCCCGAGCTGCGGCACCGATCCGGTCGTGCTCAATTCCTACTTCGAGACCGGCTTCCCGCTGCCGACGCGCCTGGCCGAAGAGTTCACCAAGCAGTTTCCCAATGTCACCTTCGACATCAAGGAAGATCAGTTCGCCAACATGATGGAGAACTCGCCGCGCATCCTGTCCGAGCCGAACGCGCCGGACCTGATCCGCCTGCCGTCGCTGACCGACCTCGTCGCCAACAACCTGCTCAAGAACCTCGACGGCTATTTCGACGAGTTCGGCTGGGACAAGTTCCCCGCCGGCCAGCTGGTGCAGCTGCGTGTTGAGGACGGCGGCCGCCCGCGCGGCACCGGCTCGCTCTACGCCATGGGCCTCAACTACTCCATGACGGGCGTGTTCTATAACAAGGAACTGGCCGAGCAGATCGGCATGACCGAGCCGCCGAAGTCCGTGGCCGAACTGGACGCGCTGATGGCCAAGGCCAAGGAAGCCGGCATCCAGCCGATCATGCAGTTCAACAAGGGCACCGGTGGCCTCGCCTTCCCGCTGCAGAACCTGATGGGCGCCTATGGCGCACCCGAGCCGATCAACGACTGGATCTTCCAGAAGGAAGGCGCAACCATCAACACTGAGGACAACCTCGAGGCCGCTCAGCATCTGGAAGGCTGGATTAAGTCGGGCTACTTCCCGTCCGATGCCAACGCCATCGAATACTTCCAGATGATGAGCCGGTTCATGGGCGGCGAAGGCCTGTTCATGTTCAACGGCGACTGGGAATCCGGCAACTTCGACAGCAATGCCCCCGGCAAGTTCGGCTTCTTCATCATGCCGCCGCTGGAGGAGGGTGGTCGCCACGCTTCCATGTCTGCGCCGCTGACCTTCGGCATCGGCGCCAATGCCAACAACGCCGATTGCGCTGCCTTCTTCCTCGATTGGGTCGCCACCAATGAAGAGGCCCGCAAGATCAACGTTGCCGTGGGCGGCTCCAACCCCGGCGGTCCGGCCGATTTGCCGATCCCGCCCGTGGAGCCCGGCTCGGTGACCGAAGCCTCGCTCGCTGCCGGTGCCGTTCTCGCGCAGGACAACGGGGCGATGGACTTCATCGCCAACGCCACCGGCGCTATCTTTGCGGCCGGCTGGACGCCCGAGCTGCAGAAGATGGTTGGCGGCCAGCAGGACGCTGCCGGCCTGCTGGAGACTGTTCAGCGCGAATACGAGACACAGCTGTCGCGCTGAGGCTTCTCCCCTGCTGCGCGACAGCGCCTGAGTGATAGTGGACCGACACATGACCTCGACACCTGTCGCGCAGCGGCAAGACCAGCGGCTCTCCCCATCGCGGGGGAGCCGCAAGACCAGGCGGGCGGCCTGGCTGTTCGTCGCCCCGGCCTTCATCGCCTATGCCGCCTTCGTGCTCGTGCCGCTGGCGATGAGCCTCTATTATTCGTTCCTGCGCTGGGACGGCATCGGCGAAGCGCGCTTTCACGGCATCACCAACTACATCACGGTGCTGACCGACCCCAAGCTGCTGCAGATCATCGGCAACGCCTTCCAGCTCGTCGCCTATTTCACCATCATCCCCGTGGCGCTCGGCCTTGCGGTCGCCTCGGTCATCCGAGGTCACATGGCTGGCGCCTTCGGCACCGTGACGCGCACCATCCTGTTCCTGCCGCAGGTCATTCCGCTGGTGGCAGCCGGCATCGCCTGGAGCTGGATGTTCGCCTCGACCGGCGTCGTCAACCAGGGCCTGCGCGCCATCGGCATGTCCGGCTGGGCGCGCGGTTGGCTCGGCGACTTTGTCTGGGCGCTGCCGGCTGTCGGCATCATCGGCGCCTGGGTGCTGCTCGGCCTCTGCACCATGCTGCTGGTCACCGGCATCACCAAGATCGACCCCAGCCTCTATGAGGCGGCCCGTCTCGACGGCGCCCGCCCGTGGCACGAGTTCCGCTACATCACCCTGCCGGGCCTGCGGCAGGAGATCGCCGTCTGCGTCACCCTTACCGTGATCTCGGCCCTGGCCAGTTTCGACATCGTCTATATCGCCACCCAGGGCGGGCCGGGCATCACCACTACCGTGCCGGGGCTCGAGATCTATCGGCTCGCCTTTGCGCATCGGCAGGTGGGCCTCGCCTCGGCGCTCGCCATCGTTCTCATGGTGCTGGTGCTGATCTCCATCGCCCCGATTCAGTGGTTCGCCCGGGAAAAGAAATGAAGACCACTGCTCCCAACGCCCTGCTGGCGCGGGGCCTGATTGTCATCCTGATGATCCTGACGTTGTTGCCGTTCGTGTCGATGCTGTCGGCCGCACTCGCGCCGCAGGGCTCCTATCCGAATGGCCTGCAATGGCCGGCCGATCCGCAATGGGGCAATTTCGTCAAGGCCTTCGAAGTCGCCCGGATGGATCAGTTGCTGCTGTCGAGCGCGCTGATCGTGCTTGGCGTCGTCCCCATATCGGTGCTGATAGCGACCATGGCCGGCTACGGCTTGGCCAAGCTCACCACCAACAAGTACAAGTGGCTCTACCTGATCTTCGTGTTCGGCCTGACGCTGCCCTTCGAGGCGGTGATCACGCCGCTCTACTACGAGGTGAGGGCACTCGGCCTGCTCAACACGCGCTTTGCGATCATCCTGCCGCTGATCGGGCTCTATATGCCTTTCGGCGTCTACTGGATGCGCGCCCACTTCCTCAACGTGCCGCACGACCTCACCGAAGCGGCGCAGCTCGACGGCGCCACGCGCTGGAAAGAGTTCTGGCTGGTGCAGGTGCCGCTGGCCCGGCCGGCAATCATGTCGCTGACGATCCTGCTGTTCCTGTGGACCTGGAACCAGTTCCTGCTGCCTGTGGTGCTGGTGCAGGATCCGATGCAGCGCACCATGGCCGGCGCGCTCGGCGCCTTCCAGGGTCAGTGGGGCACCGACATCCCGCTGCTCTGCGCCGGGGCGCTGCTGATCCTTGCGCCAACCATCATCCTTTTCCTCATGTTCCAGCGCCAGTTCGTCGCCGCCCTGATGCAGGGCGCGGTGAAGGGCTAAAGGAGTTTCGCCATGGCTGGCCTGACCATCCGTTCCGTCCGCAAGAACTATGGCGACGTGCCCGTCATCAAGGGCATCGACCTCGACATCGCCCATGGCGAGTTCGTGGTCTTCGTCGGCCCTTCGGGCTGCGGGAAGTCGACGCTGCTGCGGATGATTGCCGGGCTCGAGGACATCACCGAGGGCACCATCGCCATTGGCGAGCGTGTCGTAAACGAGGTGGAGCCGCGCGACCGCGGCGTCGCCATGGTGTTCCAGTCCTATGCGCTCTATCCGCACATGAGCGTCTACGACAATGTCGGTTTCGGCCTGAAGCTTGCCGGCACGCCGAAGGACATCCGCGATCGCAAGATCCGCGATGCCGCACGCGTGCTGCAAATGGAGCATCTGCTCGATCGCAAGCCCGGCCAGCTTTCCGGCGGCCAGCGCCAACGCGTCGCCATCGGCCGCGCCATCGTGCGCGAGCCGGACGTCTTCCTGTTCGACGAGCCGCTCTCCAACCTCGACGCCGCCCTGCGCGGCGACATGCGCATGGAACTCGCCCGCCTCCACAAGGATCTCGATGCCACCATGATCTATGTGACGCACGATCAGGTCGAGGCGATGACCCTCGCCGACAAGATCGTCGTGCTCGACGCTGGTGTCGTCCAGCAGGTCGGCTCGCCGCTCGAGCTCTACAACAAGCCCGCCAACCTGTTCGTCGCCGGGTTCATCGGCGCGCCAACAATGAACCTGATCGAGGCAAATGTCACCGAAATTGCCGCAGACGTGGTTCATCTGCCGTCGCGGGCGCGTCATTGTCCGTTCATGTTCGTTCAGCTTCCGTCCATGTTGGTGACGCCGTAACCCTCGGAATCCGCCCGCACGCGCTGGCGTTTGATGCCGCAGGTCCACTGAACGGCACGGTGCAGATCGTCGAGCAGCTGGGCAACGAGACCGTCGTGCGGGTCCGACTGACCGGCGGCAGCGAGCTTACGGCGGTCCTGCCAGGGCAGGTGACACCTGATGCGGGCGCCCCTATAGCGCTCAGCTTCGACGCTGCCGCTGTCCATCTCTTCGCCGCCGACGGGAGCCGGCTGGGCTAGAACCGCAGCAGCCATCGATGGCTGAGGCCATGATGCCCGCCCCTCTTGCGGCTGTCGCGGAACGGGCTCACATTTGCCACCAGGCCCGCGGATCGCTACATGGGCAGCGTGCGCCCTGCGGTCTCTTGATATTCAGGAGACGGGCAGCGATGCTGCTATGTCTTTGGGAAGCATCAGGTTCATGACGAAAGCGAAACGGCGGTCCGGCGGCGCGGGTCCGACCATGATGGACGTTGCGGCCGCTGCGGGCGTGTCCCAGGCGACCGTGTCACTTGTGCTGAGCGGTAGCAAGCTGGCCCGCCTGAGTGACGCCACCCGCCAGCGGGTGAACGAAGCGGCGGAGCGGCTCAACTACAAGTTCGTTCGCCGCAGCCAGAAGAGCGCACCGGCGGGTCGCTCCACCATCCTGTTTATCGCCGACGAGGTGTCCACCGATCCGTGGATGTCGCTGGCCTTCGAAGGCGCGCGGGACCGGGCGCTCAACCTCGGCACCAACGTGCTGATGGCGGTCAGCCATGCGGATGCCGACATCGAGGCGGACCTGTTGGCCAATTTCGGCAAGCATGACCTCGTCGGCGTGATTTACGGCACCATCCTGACCCGGCAGGTCCACCTGCCTGAGGCGTTCGATGCTCACAACACCGTTCTCGTGAACTGCTATGACGAGCAGGGGGTGCTGCCGTCGGTTATCCCGGCCGATCTGCTCGGCGGGCGAGTGGCGACGGAACACCTGATCGGCATCGGCCGGCGGCGCATCGCGCTGATCAATGGTCAGCAGGGGCTCGACAACCCGCGCGATCGCCTGAAGGGCTACCGGCAGGCGCTGACCAGCAACGACATTCCCTTCGATCCTGCCCTCGTGCGCCCCGGCAACTGGGAACCGTCCGCCGGCTACGCCATGACCATGGAACTCATGGCGCTCGACAAACCGCCGGACGCGATCTTCTGCGCCAACGATCTCATGGCGGTCGGCTGCTACGATGCGCTGCGCAAGCTCGGGCTGTCGATCCCGGAAGATGTGGCCGTGGTGGGCTTCGATGATCGCGAGATCGCGCGATCCATGCACCCGCCGCTCACGACGCTGGTGCTGCCCCAGTACGAAATGGGTCGTTTGGCCGCGGAGATGCTGCTCGACCGGGCGAACGGGCTGAACGTCAAGGGTACTCGCATCAAGGTCGAGTGCGAACTGGTCGCTCGCGCCTCGACCGCGGTCAGTCAGCAGTCGGGTGTTGCGGTTGCCGTCGCAGGGTAGGGAGGCCGCGCGGGCGGCCTCCGCCCACGGCTAGTCCTGGGAGCGGAAGATCCGTACGCGGTCGAACGCCACCGCGATGACAATGAAGGATCCGACGAACGCCCCTTGCCAGAAGGTGCTGATGCCAAGGAGGATCAGGCTGTTGCGGATCACCTCGATCAGTAGCGCACCGACCACGGCGCCGAAGGCCGTGCCCACGCCGCCCGCCAGGTTGGCGCCGCCGATCACCGCGGCGGCGATGACCGACAGCTCCATCGCCTGGCCCAGATTGGTGGTGACACCGCCGAGCCAGCCGACCTCGAGGATGCCGGTGATGCCGGCGGTGACAGCAGAGAAGACATAGACCGAGACCTTGAGCTGCTTGACGGCAATGCCGGTGAGCTTCGCCGCCTGCTCGTTGCCGCCCATGGCGAACAGGTGCTGTCCCCACCGCGTCCAGCGGAAGGCGAAGCCGGTGAACAGGGCAACGGCTGCAAGCACGATCAAGGGGTTGGGCAGGCCGAAGGTAGAGCCGCCACCAAGCGCGAGAAGGAGGCCGTGGTGGGGCCCGAACTCGTACATCATCTTGTTGTTGGACAAGACCATGGCGAGGCTGCGCGCCATCGAGAGCATGCCCAGCGTGACCACGAAGGCCGGCATGCCGACATAGGCGATCAGTATTCCGTTGATGAGACCGACCAGGACCGCGGCACCGAGCGCGACGGGAATGCCGACCCAGATCGGCTGGCCGCTTTCCATGAGCACGGCTACCGTCATGGCGGAGAGCACCACTGTCGAGCCGACGGAAAGATCGATGCCGCCGGAGGCGATCACCGCAGTCATGCCGACGGCGATGATCCCGACAAAGGCGAAGTTGCGAGCGACGTTGAAGAGGTTTCTTTCGGTGGCAAAGGTGTCGGTGAGCAGGCTCAGTGCAACGCACGCGGCCACGGCGGCGATGAAGACCCAGAAGGTCTGATGGCTGGAGAGGCGAGAGAAGACGCCGCGGTGCTGCGAGGTTTCGATCGCCTGCGCCAGAGTGGAATTGGTGGACATGCTATGATCCTTGGTCGCTAGGCGGCTTCGATGGCGCCGGTGATGAGGCCGGTGACCTCTTCCGGTGACGAATCGGCGGCGCGCTTGCTGGCGACGAGGCGACCCCGGCGCAATACGGCGATCTTGTCCGCGACCTCGAAAACGTCGGGCATGCGGTGGCTGATCAGCACCACTGCGATGCCGTGGTCCCGCAGGTTGCGGATCAGGTTGAGGACCTCGGCCACCTGCCGCACGGAAATGGCGGCAGTGGGCTCGTCCATCAGCACGATGCGGGCATCGGTCAGCAGGGTGCGGGCGATGGCGACCGCCTGGCGCTGACCGCCAGACATGCGGCGCACCAGATCCCGCGGCCGGGTTTCGGATTTAAGACGGGCAAAGAGCTGTGCGGAGCGACTGCGCATCGTGGCGTAGTCGACCAGCCGCAATGGACCGAAGGAGCGGGTGGGTTCTCGGCCCAGAAAGACATTGGAGGCCGCCGAAAGGTTATCGCACAGCGCGAGGTCCTGGTAGACCACCTCGATGCCGGCGCGCTGAGCGTCGCGGGGCTTGTGAAATTCCGCCTTGCGGTCACCGACATAGACCGCCCCTGCGGTCGGCGCGAAATTGCCGGCGATGACTTTGACCAGCGTCGACTTGCCGGCCCCGTTGTCGCCCATCAGCCCGACGACCTCTCCCGGCTCGATCACCAGCGAGACGTCGTTGAGGGCCTGAATGGCCCCGAAATGCTTGCTCACATCCTCTAGTCGCAATGCGCTCATGCGCCCCCTCCACGTTATGTGCCGCCATCGGCACGTGACCTCTTGACGGGTCGAACAAATGAATGCTGATATTATCACATAATATGAGCTAAGCTGCTAGAGCGGCCAGCTGATATTATTCGAGTGGCTGAGCGACCCGCTCGCTCAGTTACCGGGAGCTGCAAATCAACAGGTCGCGTCGATCAAGCGGCGACGACTGCCGGACGACCCGGCGCAAGGGGAGGAACGACAATGACGAATGCTAGCCGAATGGCCGTTGCGGCCACGGTCCTGTCACTGGCCATGGGAGGCGCGCAGGCGCAGGACAAGCAAACCCTGGCTATCGTGGTGAAGGGGCTCGACAACCCCTTCTTCGAGCAGATCAACCTTGGCTGCCAGGACTGGGCCGCCAACAATCCCGATTCCGACTACGAGTGCCTCTATACCGGGCCGGCTTCGAGTGCCGATGAGGCTGGCCAGGTGCAACTGGTCGACGACCTGATCACGCGCGGGGTGGCGGCAATCGCCATTTCGCCCTCCAACGCTCCGGCGATGGCCAACCGGCTGCGCGAAATCGCGACCGACATTCCAGTGATGACCGTCGATGCGGACCTGTCAGAGGCCGACCGCTCGCTGCGGGCCACGTTCCTGGGCACCAACAACTACCTGATGGGCGTGATGATGGCCGAGCAGGCCATGCGCCTGAAGCCCGAAGGCGGCACGGTGTGCCTGCAACTCGGCAATGTTGCGGCCGACAACATCAATGCCCGCGCTGCCGGCTTCCGCGACACCGTTGCGGGAGCGGAAGGCACCGACCGGCTGGCCGGCGAGGGCGGCTGGACCGAAATCGAAGGCTGTCCGGTGTTCACCAACGACCAGGCCGACCTGGCCAACCAGCAGATGGCGGACGTGTTCACGTCCAATCCCGACCTCGATGCCTTCATCCTGATCGGCGGCTGGGCGCAGTTCGCCCCGCAGGCCTATGCCCAGGTCACCGACCAGGTCATGGGCCGGCTCACCAGCGACGACCTCATCATCATTGCCGGCGACACGCTGCCGCCGCAGGTGCAGGCGTTCAACGAAGGCCGCAGCCACGTTCAGGTCGGCCAGCGGCCGTTCGAAATGGGGCAGCGCGCGCCCGACGTGATGATCCAGCTCATCAACGGCGAGGCCGTCGAGGACCCGATCTACACCGGACTCGACGTCTGCACCCGCGAAGAACCCGGCTTCTGCGCCCAGTAGGACCGAACCCGCACCCGGGCATGTCGCGCCGCGACATGCCCACGCTGGCTCTTTTGAGGACACAAGCTTTGCGACTGTTGGTTACCGGCCTAACCGGCAAGGTGGGCATGAGCTTTCTGCCGGCATTTCGGGCTGACGAGCGTTTCGCCGGCTGGCACGTCCGGGCCATCTGCCACAATCGCGTGGTGGATGACCCGGACGTGGAGATCGTGCGGGCGTCGATCGCGGATGCCGAAGCGGTGCGGGAAGCCATGGATGGGGTGACCCACGTGCTGCACCTCGCCTCGGTCAAGGAAACGCCCGACCTTGCCATGGATGTCGGGGTCAAGGGCATGTTCAACCTGCTCGAGGCCTTCCGCCAGTCCGATGACGCGCGCCAGTTCATGCTGATCAGCGGCGACTGCACGGTCGGGCACATCATGCAGCCGTACGAAGAGCCCATTACCGAGGCGTCTCCCCGGCGGCCTTATCCCGGCTCCTACGCCCTGACCAAGGCGCTCGAGGAAGCCATGCTGGAAAACTGCCGGCTGCAATACGGAATCAACACCTGCTGCCTGCGGGCGCCGTGGATCATGGAGAAAGACGACTTCCGTCACGCGCTCAGCTTCCGGGCGCAATTCGGGGGGCCGCCCTGGAGCGCGTTGCTGCGGCAGGACGAGATCGCCCGCTATGCCGAGCTCGATGCCGTGCCGCTGCTGCGGGATGTGACCGGCGCGCCGCTCAGGCGCAATTTCATCCACGTCAGCGATCTCGTCACCGCCATCCTGGCTGCGCTAGACAATCCAGCCGCCGAGGGCCACCTGTTCAACATCTCCATGAACGCGCCCGTCGACTATGCCGAGACGACGGCTCACCTGGCGGCGACGCGCGGCATTCCGGTGGTGGAGATCGCCACCCCCTTTCACAGCAACTGGCTCGATAATGCCAAGGCCCGCTTCCTGCTGGGCTGGCGGCCGCTGGTTGACTTCATCGAACTCGTTGAGCGCGCCTGGACCTACCAGCGCGCGCCCGATGATCCGCGCATCGTCTGGTACCCAGGCTAGTGCGCCACTGGATGTCCGGAGTCGCTGTCGGCTGAAGCCGTCACGGCCTGGATAGGTACAGCCCGAAGGCAGAGGAGTGCCCCGGGTTTCTTGGAGAGGTCGGATGACGCCGTGTGCGCAGGCCGACAGGGAGGAACGAATGAAACTGAAAACCGCCGTCTCGGCTGCCGCTCTGGCTGTCGTTCTCGCCAGCACCGCCGCTGCGCAGGACAAGCCGCAACTGGCTTTTGTGGTGAACGCCGCTTCGGACTTCTGGAAGCTGGCAGAAGCCGGTGTCGCCAAGGCACAGGAAGAACTGCCCGGCTATGAATTGCAATTCCGCTATCCCGCCCAGGGGACCGCGGCGCTGCAGAATGCGCTGATGGACGACCTGGTTGCCGCGGGCACCGATGCCATCATGATCTCGTCGGCCGATCCGAAGAACTCGATCGATGCGTTCAATCGCATCGCCGCGCAGGTGCCGCTGTTCACCACCGACAGCGACGCTCCCGACAGCGATCGCATCGCCTATCTCGGCTCATCCAACACCGATGCCGGCGTCCAGGCCGGTGAGATCGCCGTCAAGGCATTGCCCGATGGCGGCAAGTGCATGGGCTTTGTCGGCTTCCTTGGGGCGGACAATGCCGTCGAACGCATTGCCGGCTTCCGCCAGGCTGTCGAAGGGTCGGGGATCGAACTGGTCGATGTTCGCGGCGACGACGTCGACTTCGCCCGCGCCCGGTCAAACGTGGACGACGTGCTGGCGGCAAATCCCGACATCAACTGCATGGTCGGGTTCTATTCCTACAACCCGCCCAAGATCTACGAGGCCCTGCAGGCCGCCGGCAAGCTGGGCGAGATCACGGTCATCGCCTTCGATGAGGACCCGATCACCCTCGGTGCGGTGCGTGAAGGCAGCTTTGCCGGCACCGTGGTGCAGGACCCCTACCAGTGGGGCTACCAGGGCATGCACCTGATGGCGAAATATCTCGAGGGGGACACTTCCGAGGTCCCCGACAATGAGCTGATCATTGTTCCCACCAAGGTCATCGACCAGGCCAATGTCGATGCCTTCGAGGCGGAACTGAAAGAGCGCATCGGCGGGTGATCCTCCCAGGCCAGTGCG
>JAEYXQ010000066.1 GCA_023431205.1 Pseudomonadota bacterium
GGCGACCTGCTGGATGACGTACTTGTAGATCTGCACGTCGTCGGCCGACTTGATCATCGGGGCGAACTTGATGCCCAGTTCGTGCTGGGCCGAGGCCACTTCGTGGTGGTGCTTTTCGACCACGACGCCCATCTCTGCCATGGCCGCGAGCATCTCGCCACGGATGTCCTGCGCGGTGTCCAGCGGCGGCACCGGGAAGTAGCCCTTCTTCAGGCCGATATGGTGGCCGTTGTTGCCGGACTCATAGGCGGTGTCGTTGTTGGACGGCAGTTCGGGATGATCGACCTCGAAACCGACCTTGTAGGTGGTGTTGGAGAACCGCACGTCGTCGAACATGAAGAATTCCGGCTCGGGGCCGAAGACGATGGTGTCGCCGATACCGGTCGACTTGAGGTACGCCTCTGCCTTCTTGGCGGTGGTGCGCGGGTCGCGACCGTAGGGCTGGTAGGTCAGTGGCTCGAGAATGTCGCAGTTGATGGCGAGCGTGGCAGCGCCGAAGAACGGATCGACATAGGCCGAGTCCGGATCGGGCATCAGCACCATGTCCGACTCGTTGATGGCCTTCCAGCCAGCGATCGAGGAGCCGTCGAACATGGTCCCTTCTTCGAACAGGTCCTCGTCAACGACCGAGACGTCCATCGTGACGTGCTGCAGCTTGCCGCGGATATCGGTGAAGCGCAGATCGACGTACTTGATGTTCTCGTCTTTGATCTTCTTCAGAAGGTCGCTTCCGGTGGTCATTAGTTTTCCCCTGAGTATCGGAATGCTTGTTGGTATTGCGGGACGTGCCGGGAGCCTTGAGCTCTAGAGGGCGTCGTCGCCGAATTCTCCGGTGCGGATGCGGATCGCCTGCTCGATCGAGTAGACGAAGATCTTGCCGTCGCCGATGCGGCCGGTCTGGGCGGCGGTGCGGATGGCTTCGATCGCCTTTTCGGCGAGTTCATCCGGGCACACCACTTCCACCTTCACCTTGGGCAGGAAGTCGACGACATATTCCGCGCCGCGATAAAGTTCGGTGTGGCCCTTCTGACGGCCAAAGCCCTTGGCTTCGGTGACGGTGATACCCTGCAGGCCGACTTCCTGCAGCGCCTCCTTCACTTCGTCCAGCTTGAAGGGCTTTACGATAGCCTCGATCTTTTTCACATGCGCCTCCACGGTGCCGCTAGCGGCTGATGTCGCAAACCCGTATGCATGGTATATGCCAGCATGTGAGAAGGCCATATTGTTCAGCAACGACGGGGACTTAGGTGGGGGTCGTGTGCAGTTCGCGATCCCTGGCAGTGCAGCGAATGCACAAAAAACAGGCGTGATGCACAGAATGTGAACCCGCGCTGGCGGCGGGCTGCGTCGAGCGCCCGCCAATGAGGCTTTGACTGCCCTGATTTCTTGCGATAGACCCTCGCCCCAACCCGGCCAGCGGGTCCTTCGGCGGGCGTGGCGGAACTGGCAGACGCACTGGATTTAGGTTCCAGCGCCGCAAGGCGTGGAGGTTCGACCCCTCTCGCCCGCACCACTACAAGGACCTGGCCAAACAGGATGATTACGGGAAGAACCCACATGCAGGTTAGCGAGACCCTCAACGAAGGCCTCAAGCGCAAGCTCAGCGTCACCATTCCGGCGGCCGATCTCAACAGCCGTCTGGACGCCAAGCTCGAAGAGCTCAAGGGTCAGGCGAACATCAAGGGGTTCCGTCCCGGCAAGGTGCCGCTTGCGCACATCCGCAAGATGTTCGGCCGCTCGGCCATGAGCGAAGTGATGACCGACGCGATCAACTCGACGGTGTCCGAGACGCTGGACCAGCGTGAGGAACGCGCCGCGGCGCAGCCGAAGGTCGACCTGCCGGACGACCAGGCCGTGATCAACGAGGTGCTGGACGGCAAGGCCGACCTGGCATTCGAAGTCGAATACGAAGTTCTGCCCAAGGTCGAACTCGCAGACGTCAAGGGTCTTAAGCTGGTAAAGCCGGTTGTTGAGATCGCGGATGAAGAACTCGACGCCGAAGTGAAGCGCGTGTTCGCCCAGAACCGCGGCTACACCGACAAGGGTGACGAGGGCGTTGTGGAGCAGGGCGATCGGCTCGGCCTCAGCTTCGTCGGCAAGATCGACGGCGTTGCCTTCCCCGGTGGCACCTCCGACCATGCGCACCTGACCGTCGGTTCCGGCGAGTTCATCCCGGGCTTCGAAGAGCAGCTCGTCGGCATGAAGAAGGGGGAAACCCGCGAGATCAACGTCACCTTCCCGGCCGACTACCAGAACGCCGAACTGGCCGGCAAGGAAGCGACCTTCGAGGTCTCCATCCTCCATGTCGATGGCCCTAACCAGGGTGATCTCGACGACGAGTTCGCCCAGCGCCTGGGCCTCGAAAATCTCGAAGCCCTGCGCAGCGCGGTGAAGTCGCAGATGGAAGCGGCGCTGCAGTCGATGGCCCGCCAGCACCTGAAGCGCCAGGTGCTCGACGCGCTCGATGAATCGCACAAGTTCGACGTGCCGGCGCAACTGGTCGACGCCGAGTTCAACACCATCTGGGGCCGCGTCCAGCACGAAGTCGAGTCGCATGGCCGTTCCTTCGAGGACGAAGGCACCACCGAGGAAGCCGCCAAGGAGCAGTACCGCACCATTGCCGACCGTCGCGTGCGCCTCGGCCTGGTGGTTGCCGAGATCGGCAACACCAACGAAGTGCAGGTCACCGACGAGGAGCATCAGCAGGCGCTGATCGCCGAAGTGCGTCGCTTCCCCGGCCAGGAACAGCAGGTCTACGACTACTACCGCAAGAACCCGCAGGCCCTTGCCGGCCTCCGCGCCCCGGTGTTCGAGAACAAGGTCGTCGATTTCATCATCGACGCTGCCGAAGTGACCGAGCAGAAGATGGATCGCGAGGAACTCGCCAAGCTGATCCAGGCCGATGAGGACGAGGTGCCGGAAGAGCACCACCACTAAGCCTTGTGCTGGTGACGCATTTTGGAGAGCCGCCCCTCGGGGCGGCTTTTCTGTTTCGGGCGGGTTGCCCCGCCGGGGCGGATCAGCCAAACCTCTGACGGTTCACGAGGAGATCGCCATGGCAAGCCGCTCGCCCGACCTGCTGCTGACCCCAGACCAGATGGCGCGTGCCGACCAGCTGGCGATGGAGAGCGGGATCAAGACGCTGCGGTTGATGGAGGCCGCGGGCAAGGCGGTGGCCGATGCCATCGTCGAGCACTACTACCAGCGCTCCGTGCTCGTGCTGTGCGGGCCGGGCAACAATGGCGGCGACGGCTTTGTGGTGGCCGAACTGCTGAAGCAGCGCGGCTGGCCGGTGCAGGTGCGGCTGATCGGCGACCCGCAGGGGCTCCGCGGGGACGCCGCCGTGGTTGCGGGGCAATGGACCGGCCGCATCGTCGCCCCGACTCGGCAGGACATCGAGGATGCCGACCTGGTGGTCGATGCCTTGCTGGGGGCAGGGCTCGACCGCGAGGTCGAGGGCGAGTTCGCCGAAATCATCGAGGCGGTCAATGCCAGCCGGGCGCCCGTCGTCAGCATCGATGTTCCGAGCGGGATCGATGGCGCCACGGGCCAGGTGCGGGGCGTTGCCATTGTGGCGGACCTCACGGTCACCTTCTTCCGGCTGAAGCCGGGACACCTGCTGCTGCCGGGGCGGGAGCGTTGCGGGCAGGTGGTGCTGGCGGAGATCGGACTACCGGAGACGGTGCTCGACCGGATCGAGGCCAATTCCTGGCAGAACACCCCGGCCCTGTGGTCGCTGCCGCCGGCGGATGCCGCACACAACAAGTTCGACCGGGGCCATTGCGTCGTGGTCTCGGGCGGGCCGCTGCAGACCGGGGCGGCCCGGTTGTCGGCCCTGGCGGCGTTCCGGGTCGGGGCGGGATTGGTGTCGCTCGCTGGCAGCGAAGCGGCGCTGATGGTGCATGCGGCGCATGTCACCGCCACCATGCTGAAGCCGGCGAAGGATGCACCGGCGTTAGCGCAGCTACTGGAGGACCGGCGGATCAACGCCGTCGTCATCGGGCCGGGCGCCGGCGTGGGGGAGGAAACCCGGCAGAAGGTGCTCGCGGTGCTCCGGTCGGGCGCCGCCGCGGTGCTCGATGCCGATGCGCTGACCTCGTTCAGCGACGATCGCGAGGCCCTCTTCGGCCAGACGCGCGAGCGGGAGCGCCCGGTGGTGTTCACGCCACATGAAGGTGAGTTCCGGCGGCTGTTCGGCGACCTGCCGGGTGGCAAGGTCGAGCGGGCGCGCGCGGCGGCGGAGCAGTCCGGCGCGGTGATCGTGCTCAAGGGCAGCGACACGGTGATTGCCGCCCCCGACGGACGGGCGGCCGTCAACGCCAATGCGCCGGCCTGGCTCGGGACAGCCGGTGCCGGGGACGTGCTGGCGGGCCTCGTTGCGGGCTTGCTGGGGCAGGGGATGCAGGGGTGGGAAGCGGCCTGTGCCGCAGTCCACATCCATGCCGAGGCGGCGATGCGCTTTGGCGGCCCGGGCATGACCAGCGAGGACCTGGCGCCGCTGGTGCCGAGCGTCTTGGCGAACCTACCGGGCTAGTTGTCCACGAGCACGTACGCTTCGCCGTCCCAGACGAGGTTGTCCTCGGTGTCGTCGCCTAGGACGAACACGTTGCGGAAGCCGCCGGTGGTGCGGTCGGTCAGGTACCAGTTCGCCGCCGGCGAGCTCAGGTAGTAGACGTCCACCACCTGGAAACCGCTCTTCTTGCTGCCGAGAAACAGCCGCGGGCCGCAGCCGCCGGAGCCGCAATAGAACGAGTTTTCGGCAAAGGCGAGGACGTCGGTGCGGCCGTCATTGTTGAAGTCTGCCTCGGCCACCGACAGGTTGATCTCATCGAGCCCGCTATCCGCAAGGAAGTAGGCCAGGGCATGGATGAACCCCGCCGATGGCTCGGAGGTGAAGCGCAGTTGTTCCTGCTGCGCCATCACCGGCGATGCCAGGAACAGGAGTGCCGCGGCCGCCGCGCCGATCCGAGCTGTCGTCATCGCCACTCCACCACGAGTTCTTCGAGGCCATGGAAGTGGTAGACGTTACCATAGCGCGGCGTTTCAGCAATCCGCAGCCGCGGCAGCCGGTGGAACAGCTCGGCGAAGGCCACCTGCAGTTCGATCCGGGCCAGTGGCGCGCCGATGCAGAAGTGGATGCCGGCGCCGAAGCTGACATTGGCGCCGTCGGTGCGGAACGGATCGAACCGATTGGCATCGGCGAACCGCTTCGGATCCCGGTTGGCGGCGCCGAGCATCAGCCCGATCACGTCGCCCTTGCGCAGCGAAATGCCCTCGTATTCGAGGTCGGTCAGAGCGTAGCGGGTGAACATATGGAGCGGCGCGTCGAAGCGCAGGCACTCCTCGGCGGTGGCTTCCGTCTGCGCCTCTGAGGCGAAAAGCGTAGCCGGATCGATACCGCTTTCCAGGATCGACTTCACCCCGTTGCCGGTTGTGTGGACGGTCGCCTCGTGGCCGGCATTGAGCAAGAGGATGGCGGTGGACATCACCTCGTCATCGCTGAGGCGATCGCCGCCCGGCTCGGCAGTGAGCATGTGGGTGAGCAGGTCTTCCCGCGGCTGCCGGCGCCGCTCGGCGATGACGGTGCGCAGGTAATCCATGAAGTCGGCCGAGGCCTGGTTGGCGTCGCGCTCCACCTCGCGGGTGACCCCGAACATGTACATCTGGACCATGCGGTTGGACCAGTTCAGCAGTTGCGGCGCAATCTCCGCCGGCAGCCCGATCATTTCGGCAATGACAACGGCCGGTATCGGGGCGGCGAAGGCCTTGATTAGATCGACGCTGCCTTCGTCCTCGAAGTCGTCGATGATCTCGTTGGCGAGGCGCCGGATGCGCGGGCGGAGTTGCTCGACATGGCGGCTGACGAAGGCGCGGTTCACCAGCGTCCGCAGTCGCGTATGGGCCGGCGGCTCGAGATTGAGCAGGGAGTATTTCTCGGTCAGGTCGAACGCGGCGGTATGCGGCTGCGGCGCCGGCAGTCCGATCTCCTCGCGCGTGGCCACATGCAGGATGTCCCGGCCGAAGCGCTTGTCGCGCAGCAGGGCACTCACATCCTTGAAGCCGGCAAAGCACCAGTGGCCATATTCGTCCCAGAAGAAGGCCGGGTTCGTGGCGTGCAGCCGGTCGTAGAAGGCGTAGGGGTTCTGGAAGAACTCAGGATCGCGGGGGTCGGCGCTGGCGCGGCGGTTTGCGGGAACGTCGGTGATGGGCTTGATCTGGAGAATGGCGGCCATGGGTATTCACTTGTGTTGTCGCCCGCACGGTTGCAGGCCCGCGAGAGGGAAGTCAAAGATTTAGTCGAGCAGGGCGCCACCGGTTCGTCTTGTGGGTGTTCAACCATGGAGATCGAACATGAAGTTCCTTTGTCTCGTCCACTTCGCCGCCGGTGCCTTCGACGGCGTAACGCCGGAAGAATTCACCCGCCTCGACGACGCCACCATCGAGCATGACCACAAGCTGCGCCGGAGCGGGCACCTCCTGATCGCTTCGCCGCTGCAGGAGCCCGACACGGCCACCAGCATCGACCGGCGGCAGCGCATGAAGATGGGCCTCGTAGATGGCCCCTTCGCAGAGGGCAAGGAGGTCGTTGGCGGCTTCCTCCTGATCGAAGCCAGGGACATGGAAGAGGCGGTCAGCCTGTTCGATGACGATCCGATCACTGCCTATGGCCGGCTCGAGATCCGGCCCCTGATGAAAGATCACCGGCACAGCAAGACCGGTGAAGCGCGCCCGGATTTCGTGGCGGGCTAGCCGGCGCCGGCGGGCGGAAGCCATTCCGCCCGCCCGCACTTGCTCCTGCCGCAAAATCCGCTAGTGAGGGGCAGCACCACACGAGGAAGCAGCATGAGCGAGCCGACCGTGGCCGAGGCCATCGACACCATCTATGCCTCGATCCGCAACGACAACGAGGATCTCGACCTCCACATTACCGCGCTGAAGGCGGCGATGGCGCGCGAGGGCGTGAAGGAAGCCACCTTCGAAACCGCCAAGCTTGCCCAGCCCAACCGGCAGGGCCGCAAGCTTATGCAGAGCTATTTCAAGAAGAAGGGCGTGGCGATCGGCTTTGCTTGAGCCGGTGTTCACCGTGACGTCAGCTTCGGGGCGGCGGCTATTGAAGCCTGCCCTATTGCCGCCTATCTGTCGCTTTACCGCAGCTTAAGCGGCATCGTCTGCAATCGGCCGGTCGCGCCGATTCGAACAATCCTGACACGATCCGGCACACGGCAACGGCATCTGGACGTGTTCAACCGAAAAGCTCGCCCAAGACGCGACGGGGCAGGCAAAGGGGCTCATATGCGGGATCCGCACGATCTTTACATGAACACGCTCGTTCCCATGGTGGTCGAGCAGTCGAACCGCGGCGAGCGCGCCTTCGACATCTACTCGCGCCTCCTGCGCGAACGCATCATCTTCGTCACCGGCGTGGTCGAGGACAACATGGCTTCGCTGATCGTGGCGCAGTTGCTGTTCCTCGAATCGGAAAACCCGAAGAAGGAAATCGCCCTCTACATCAACTCGCCCGGCGGCGTGGTGACGGCGGGCCTGTCCATCTACGATACCATGCAGTTCATCCGTCCAGCCGTCGCCACCATGGTGATGGGGCAGGCGGCCTCGATGGGTTCGCTCCTGCTCGCTGCCGGCGAGAAGGGCATGCGGACCTCGCTGCCGAACTCGCGCATCATGGTCCACCAGCCTTCCGACGGCTATCAGGGCCAGGTTACCGACATCCTGATTCATGCCAAGGAAGTCGAGGGTTTGAAGCGGCGGCTTAATCAGATCTATGAGAAGCACACCGGTCGCACCTACGAGGAAATCGAGTCCGCTCTCGAGCGCGACCGCTTCCTGTCTCCGGAAGAGGCCAAGACCTTCGGCCTGATCGACAGTGTGCTCGAAAAGCGCGTCGTCCCGGACGTCCAGGCCTGATTGGCCTGCGTTAAGCACATTGCCGATGCGCCGTGGACTGTGATCCGCGCGCAATTGCACGCCGCCGGATCGGTCTTTAGGATCGATCCGGCTTAGACTTTGTTTATGCCTCGAGCGTTACGGTTTTCTGCGCAGCGCTTGAGCAGGGGGCAATCCGGCCCCCGAGGAGTGTAGGATGTCCAAAGAGACAACGAACGGCGAATCCTCGAAGAACACGCTGTACTGCTCGTTCTGCGGGAAGTCCCAGCATGAGGTTCGCAAGCTGATCGCCGGCCCGACCGTGTTCATCTGCGATGAATGCGTCGAGCTCTGCATGGACATCATCCGCGAAGAGAACAAGACCTCGATGGTCAAGTCGGCTGATGGTGTGCCGACCCCCGCCGAGATCTGCAAGGTGCTGGACGACTACGTCATCGGCCAGTCCCGCGCCAAGAAGGTGCTCTCCGTGGCGGTCCACAACCACTACAAGCGCCTCCACCACGCCAGCAAGAACCAGGACGTCGAGCTGTCGAAGTCAAACATCCTGCTGATCGGCCCCACCGGTTCGGGCAAGACGCTGCTCGCCCAGACGCTGGCCCGCATCATCGACGTGCCGTTCACCATGGCCGATGCGACGACGCTGACCGAAGCCGGCTATGTCGGCGAGGACGTCGAGAACATCATTCTCAAGCTGCTCCAGGCTGCCGACTACAATGTCGAGAAGGCCCAGCGCGGCATCGTCTATATCGACGAAGTCGACAAGATCTCCCGCAAGTCGGACAACCCGTCGATCACCCGCGATGTGTCGGGCGAAGGCGTGCAGCAGGCGCTGCTGAAGATCATGGAAGGCACCGTCGCCTCCGTGCCGCCGCAGGGCGGGCGCAAGCATCCGCAGCAGGAATTCCTGCAGGT
>JAEYXQ010000078.1 GCA_023431205.1 Pseudomonadota bacterium
ACCATGTCGGCCTTGTTCAGGAACACCACGATGTACGGCACGCCGACCTGGCGCGAGAGCAGGATGTGCTCGCGGGTCTGCGGCATCGGGCCGTCGGCGGCCGAGCACACCAGGATCGCGCCGTCCATCTGCGCCGCACCGGTGATCATGTTCTTCACGTAGTCGGCGTGGCCCGGGCAATCCACGTGCGCGTAGTGGCGCGTGGCGGATTCATATTCCACGTGCGCCGTCGAGATCGTGATGCCGCGCGCCTTCTCTTCCGGCGCCGCGTCGATCGCGTCATAGGCCTTGAACTCGCCACCGAAACGCTCCGCGCCGATCTTCGTCAGCGCCGCCGTCAGCGTCGTCTTGCCGTGGTCAACGTGACCAATCGTGCCCACGTTCACGTGGGGCTTGGTGCGTTCGAACTTACCCTTTGCCATTGTCTTCTACCTTGTTATGCGTGATTCGTGACGGGAATGCAGGGCATCGCGATCGCGACGCCCTGCCCCAAACCCTTAGTTCTTCTTGACGACCGCGTCGGCGATGTTGGCCGGCGCTTCCGCGTAGTGGTCGAACTCCATCGAGAACGTGGCACGACCCTGCGACATCGAGCGCAGCGTGGTGGCGTAGCCGAACATTTCGCCCAGCGGCACCATCGCGGCGATCACCTTGCCGGACGGACTGTCGTCCTGACCCTGCAGGATGCCGCGGCGACGGCTCACATCGCCCATCACGTCGCCCAGATAGTCTTCCGGGGTCACGATCTCGACCTTCATCATCGGCTCCAGCAGGACCGGCTGGGCCTTGCTGAAAGCTTCCTTGAACGCCATCGAGCCGGCGACCTTGAACGCCATTTCGTTGGAGTCGACGTCATGGAACGAACCGTCGACCGCCTTGATGGCGATGTCGACCACCGGGAAGCCGGCCAGCGTGCCGCTCTTCATGGCGTCCTCGATGCCCTTGCCCGCGGCAGCGACATATTCCTTCGGCACGACGCCGCCGACGATGGCGCTCTCGTACGAGAAGCCCACGCCACGCTCGACCGGCGACATTTCGATGACGATGTGGCCGTACTGCCCGCGACCGCCCGACTGGCGCACGAACTTGCCTTCCTGCTTGACCGACTTGCGGATGGTCTCGCGGTAGGCCACCTGCGGCTTGCCGACGTTGGCCTCCACGTTGAACTCGCGCTTCATGCGGTCCACCAGGATTTCCAGGTGCAGCTCGCCCATGCCCGAAATGATGGTCTGGCCGGATTCCTCGTCCGTCTTGACGCGGAACGAGGGATCTTCCTGCGCCAGGCGGCCCAGGGCCAGACCCATCTTTTCCTGGTCGGACTTGGTCTTCGGCTCCACCGCCATCGAGATGACGGGCTCCGGGAACACCATGCGCTCCAGGGTGATGATGTGGTCGAGCGAGCACAGGGTGTCACCCGTGGTGACGTCCTTCAGGCCCACGGCCGCCGCGATGTCGCCGGCGCGCACTTCCTTGATCTCGTCGCGCTGGTTGGAGTGCATCTGCAGGATGCGGCCCACGCGCTCCTTCTTCGACTTGACCGGGTTGTACACCGCGTCGCCGGAATTCAGCACGCCCGAGTAGACACGGAAGAACGTCAGCGAACCCACGAACGGATCCGTCATGATCTTGAACGCCAGCGCCGAGAACGGCTCGTTGTCGCCCGCCTTGCGGCTGTCTTCCTTCTCGTTCTCGTCGATGCCCTGCACCGGCGGACGGTCGGTCGGCGACGGCAGCAGCTGGATCACGCCGTCGAGCATGGCCTGCACGCCCTTGTTCTTGAACGCGGAGCCGCAGTAGACCGGAATCACTTCCACCTTCAGCGTGCGCTCGCGCAGGCCGGCGATGATCTCGGCCTCGGACAGGTCGCCCTCGTTGAGGTACTTGTCCATCAGCTCTTCGCTGGCTTCCGCGGCCGCTTCGACCATGAAGGCACGATCCGCCGCAGCCTTGTCGGCCAGTTCGGCGGGGATGTCGCGGTACTCGAACTTGGTGCCCTGCGACGCGACATCCCAGTGAATGTACTTCATCTTCAGCAGGTCGATGACGCCTTCGAAGCCGTCTTCGGCGCCGACCGGCACCTGCATCGGCACCGGGTAGGCACCCAGGCGCGTCTTCAGCTGGTCGACGACCTTGAAGAAGTCGGCACCGGTACGGTCCATCTTGTTGACGAACGCAAGGCGCGGCACGGCGTACTTGTTGGCCTGGCGCCACACGGTCTCGGACTGCGGCTGCACGCCGCCGACGGCGCACAGCACGAACACCGCGCCGTCGAGCACGCGCAGCGAACGCTCGACTTCGATGGTGAAGTCGACGTGGCCGGGGGTATCGATGATGTTGAAGCGGTGCTGCGGCAGCGACTTGTCCATGCCGGTCCAGAACGCCGTGGTGGCGGCGGACGTGATGGTGATGCCGCGCTCCTGCTCCTGCTCCATCCAGTCCATGGTCGCAGCACCGTCGTGCACTTCACCGATCTTGTGGCTGACGCCGGTGTAGAACAGGATGCGCTCGGACGTAGTGGTCTTGCCGGCGTCGATGTGCGCCATGATGCCGAAATTGCGGTAACGCTCGATGGGAGTGGTGCGAGCCACGACAGTCTCTCTTTTCTGGTGGAGGGCCAGCGGGATGCGGGGGCCTTCCGGGAGGGCGGATCTTCAGATGGCCGAATGCCGCCTTTCGGCGGCCTTCGGGGCGGGAGGCGGGAAGCGTCCCAGGAGCACCTAGATGGTGCCGAAGGCCCTTGCTTGCAAGGGCCCGGAGGCCGTTACCAGCGGTAGTGCGCGAACGCCTTGTTCGCTTCCGCCATGCGGTGGGTCTCTTCACGCTTCTTGATGGCGCCGCCACGGTTCTCGGAGGCGTCCAGCAGTTCGGCGGCCAGCTTGCGCGGCATGGTGTTCTCGCCACGCTTGCGCGCGGACTCGATCAGCCAGCGCATCGCCAGCGCCATGCGGCGCGACGAACGCACTTCGACCGGCACCTGGTAGGTGGCGCCGCCGACGCGGCGCGACTTCACTTCGACGGCCGGGGACACGTTGTCCAGCGCCTTCTCGACCAGCTCGAGGGCGTTGGGATTCTTTTCGCCGATGACGTCCATGGCGCCGTAGACGATCTTCTCGGCGACCGACTTCTTGCCGCTCAGCATCACCATGTTGATGAAGCGGGCAATCGTCTGGCTGCCGTGCTTGGGGTCCGGCAGGATTTCACGTTGGGGGGCAGAGCCTTTGCGCGACATGATTCTTTTTCCTTAAGCCTTGGGACGCTTGGCGCCGTACTTGGAACGGCCCTGGCGGCGCTTGGCGACGCCCGAGGCGTCGAGCGAACCGCGCACGGTGTGGTAGCGCACGCCCGGCAGGTCCTTCACACGACCGCCGCGCACGAGCACCACGGAGTGCTCCTGCAGGTTGTGGCCTTCACCGCCGATGTAGCTGATGATTTCTTCCTGGTTGGTCAGGCGCACCTTGGCGACCTTGCGAAGCGCCGAGTTCGGCTTCTTCGGGGTCGTCGTGTAGACGCGGGTGCACACGCCGCGACGCTGCGGGCAGTTGTCCAGCGCGGGCGACTGGCTCTTGTACGTGGGGGCCTGCCGCGGCTTGCGGACCAGCTGATTGACGGTTGCCATAGTGGATTCTTCGTGTGAAG
>JAEYXQ010000094.1 GCA_023431205.1 Pseudomonadota bacterium
GCGGAACTGCGGACCGAGCCCGACAGGGTCACATAGATGGAGGCCGTCACCACCGCCACCGAGACGAGGATGGCCGAGATCACCAGGGCCGCAATCATTGTCGTCAGCTTGACGTTGCCAAGCCAATGCCCAATTCGCTTCATCTTCTGAAACCTCTGCTCCCCCCGGCTCCTGCAGAGCCAGCAGAAATGGTAAGGCCAAAGACTTGGAGAATGCTTAACTCCGTCTGTCTCCTCCTCAGAAGACAGGCGGCTGGAACAGAAACGGCGCCCGGAGGCGCCGTTCGAGGTAAGATCAGGCCCGACTAGAAGCTGGTCCAGTCTTCCGCCAGCGCGGCATTGCCGTGGGTGGCGAGACGCTGGCGGGGCGCCGGAGCCTCGGCGCGGCGCATCTCGGCTGACGCGGCGGGCTGGTCGAGCCGGAAGATCTCCACGATCCGGTCGAGTTCGGAGGCCTGCGCCTCCGTCTGCTCGATGGCAGCGTTGGTCTGTTCCACGAGGGCAGCGTTGTGCTGCGTCATCTCGTCCATGGTGCGCACCGCGGTGGTCACTTCCTCGATGGCCGAAGCCTGCTCGCGGGAATCGTTGGCGATGGATTCGAGCAGGCCGAGATTGCCGCGGGCTGCCTCGAGCATGCTCTTGAGCTTGCCGGCGGCGTCGCCGACCAGCTTGGAGCCGGAGCGGACTTCGCCGGCGGATTGCTCGATCAGCGCCTTGACCTCCGCGGACGCACCAGCTGCGGACTGCGCCAGGCGGCGCACTTCCACGGCCACCACCGCAAAGCCCTTGCCGGCCTCACCGGCGCGCGCGGCTTCTACTGAAGCATTCAGCGCCAGCAGGTTGGTCTGGAAGGCGATGTCGTCGATCATGCCGATGATGTTGGAGATCTTGGCCGAGGACTGGGTGATCCGCTCCATCGCCTCGGTGGCGTGATCCATCACCTCGCCGCTGTCTTCGGCGGTGCGGGTGACCTGGGCGGCATTGGCCGAGGCTTCGCTGGCGCGCTGGGCGTTCTGCATGACGGTCGAGGCCAGCTGCTCCATGGCGGCCGAGGTTTCCTCGATGGTGGCGGCCTGACGGGTGGTGCGCTCGCTGAGGTCGTTGGCGCCCGAGAGGATCTCGCCGGTTGCGGTCTTGAGCGAGCCGGAGGTGTGGCGGAGCTGACCGACCACTTCCGTCAGCTTATCGGCCACGGCGTTCACGTCGTTCTTGAGGCGGGCGAAGGCGCCTTCATAGTCGCCGCGCATGCGCCGGGTGAGGTCCGTGTTGGCCATGGCGCCGAGGACGTCACCGATCTCGCTGACGCCGCGGTTGAAGGTGGACACCAGATTGTTGACGCTGCCGGCAAGGGCATTGAGCTCGGGGTCGGGGAATTCGACCGTAACCTGACGGCTGAAATCGCCGGCAACGGCGGCATCGACCACCTCACCGAAGGCAACCTGGAGTTCGGCCATCATCTGCTGGCGGTTCTGCTGCTCGGCGATGATGCGGGCAGCTTCGGCCTCGGTCATCTGGCTGACGCGCAGGCCGTTCTCGCGGAAGATCTCCACTGCGCGTGCCATGGCGCCGACCTCATTGCCCTGGGTGGCGTAAGGCACGCTGATCTCGTAGTCGCCGGCGGCGATGGATTCCATGGCCTTGGCCAGGCGCGGGATCGGGCGGGTGATGAGGCGGGACAGCAGGAAGCCGATGAGGCCGAAGCCGGCGAGCGCGGCGCCGCCAGCGGCCAGGATCGGCACCATGGTGGCGTCGGCTGCGGCCGCGACGGCAGCGATCGGCGTTCCGACGAGGACGGCACCGAGCAGGTCGCCATTGATGCTGCGCATCGGCTTGATGCCGACGAGGTAGGAGCCCGAGCTGTCGTCAAACTGCCCGACAAAGGTTTCCCCTGCCATCAGCCTGGCGTGCACGGGATTGGCCGGGTCAATGACGAGATCGGTGAGACGGGTGCCATCTGGCGCCGCCAGGCTGGTCAGCTTGCTCTCGAAGACCTGGCTGGTCTTGTTGAGAACATAGAGGGTGGACTCCTGTCGCGTCACACGGGTGACGGAATCGATCACCTGCGTGTCGTAGAATGGCGGAATGGCCCAGGCCTGGAACTCGCCCATGGTGCCGTCCTCGTTCCAGTTGAGCACCGAGCCCGAGATGCGGCGCTCAAGGATCGTGGCCGCAACTGCCAGGTTGTTGTGCTGCAGCTCCACGCTCTCCGCGATCGAAGAATTGCGGGCCTGCATGTAGATGCCGGTCGAGACGGCAGCGATCGAGCCGATGATCGAGACCAGCACCAAGGACAGGATGAGCGTCGTCATTCTGACGTTGCCGAGCGCGGCGGTGAGTTTTTGCATGGAAGTCCCCCTCGGATCGCCTGCACCGGCTCCTGCCGGCGCCAAGCACTCCACTTGCCGGCAAGTTTAGGGGATGTCCGTTAACTGTTCCTTTGCCGCCAAAGCATGCGGATGGATCTCCTGCCGCCCTTCGAACGAGCCCGCAGCGCCAGACCTTCACACAAGCGTTGCATTGCTCTTGCAGAGCTTGGAGCTTATCTGTGGCTGCAAGACTGTGGAGTATGCACATGGCCGGTCCAGCCGCGCGTAGAACATCGGTGGGCGTCAATGTCGGCGGGGTGATGGTCGGCGGCGGCGCCCCGGTCGTCGTGCAGTCGATGACCAATACCGACACGGCCGACATCGCTGCGACGGTGCGGCAGGTGATGCAGCTGGCGCGGGCGGGGTCGGAGATCGTGCGGATCACGGTGGATCGGGACGAGGCCGCTGCCGCCGTGCCGCACATCCGCGACCGCCTGGCCTCGATGGGCTATGACGTGCCGCTGGTCGGCGACTTCCACTATATCGGCCACAAGCTGCTCACCGACCATCCGGCCTGCGCCGAAGCGCTGGCCAAGTACCGGATCAATCCCGGCAATGTCGGCTTCAAGGCCAAGCGCGACCTGCAGTTCTCGACCTTGATCGAGCTGGCGCTGCGCTACGACAAGCCGGTGCGGATCGGGGTGAACTGGGGTTCGCTGGACGAGGAACTGCTCACCCGGCTGATGGACGAGAATGCGCAATCCGTCGCGCCGATCTCGGCGGCGGCGGTGCAGCGCGAGGCGATCATCCAGTCGGCGCTGCTGTCGGCGCAGCGGGCTGAGGAGATCGGTCTCGGGCGCGATCGGATCATCCTCTCGACCAAGGTGTCCGACGTCCAGCACCTGATCGCGGTCTACCAGGACCTTGCCGCCCGCTGCGACTATGCGCTTCATCTCGGGCTCACCGAGGCTGGCATGGGTTCGAAGGGGATCGTCGCGTCCTCGGCGGCGCTGGGCATCCTGCTGCAGCAGGGGATCGGCGATACCATCCGCATCTCGCTGACGCCAGAGCCGGGCGGCGATCGCACCACCGAGGTGAAGGTGGCGCAGGAGCTGTTGCAGACCATGGGATTCCGCCAGTTCCTGCCGGTGGTGGCCGCCTGCCCCGGCTGCGGACGCACCACCTCCACCACCTTCCAGACGCTGGCCAAGGACATTCAGGACCACCTGAACGTCTCGATGCCGGAATGGCGCGAGCGCTATCCGGGCGTCGAGACGCTGTCGGTGGCGGTGATGGGCTGCATCGTCAACGGTCCGGGCGAGAGCAAGCACGCCAATATCGGCATTTCCCTGCCGGGCACCGGCGAGACGCCGGCCGCGCCGGTTTTCGTCGATGGCGAAAAGGTGGCGACGCTGCGCGGCGCCGATGTCGCCGACCAGTTCAAGGTGATGGTGGCCGACTATATCGAGCGCAAGTTCGGCCAGGGGGCACGGACGGCGGCGGAGTAGGCACGAGCCTCAAGCAGTTCCGGCTTCTTCCTGTGCTGCCGCTTCCAACGGCGGCTGGCAGGCGTCCACCCACTTGTCGCCGCACAGTTCGGCGAGACGCGCCAGCGACAGCTTCACCGAAGAGTGCGTATCGCCACCCGCCGGGATCACCTCGTCATAGACCTTGAGCGAGACATCCATGTAGATCGGCAGCGGCGCCGGCAAACCGAACGGGCAGACGCCGCCGACCTTGTGGCTGGTCAGTTGTTCCACTTCCTCGGCGCCCAGCATGCGGGGCCGGCCGCCGAAGGCTTGTTTGGACTTGGCATTGTCGAGTCGGGCGTCGCCGCGGGTGACCAGCAGCAGCACCTCGTCGTTGACGCGGATGCACAGCGTCTTGGCGATCTGGCCGGGTTCGCAGCCATGGACTTCGGCAGCAAGCTGCACGGTGGCCGTGGAGGCCTCGGTGACGATGACGCTGAGGTCGGGGGCGCGGGCGGCGAGGTCGTCGCGGACGGTTTGCTGGCTCATGCGGGAGGTTTAGGCGAAACAGGCGGCCAGAGTGAAGCCCCTATAGCAGCCGCGCCAGCCGCTCCTCGAAATCCTCGCGCATCTTGTAGTGGAGCGGCGTCGACAGGGCCCGGCGCAGAAATGCCGGGTCGATCTCGCGGACGCCGTCGAGCGCCATCAGTTCTGATACCGTAATCCGCTCGCCCTCGAAGGGCGTGTGCCGGACCGGCTCGTCGGCATGCAGGCTCCCGCCCGAGATCACACGGCAGTACGCTCCGGGCCGCCCGGCCTGGTGGAAGCGCTTGGCCCAGCCGGGATCACCCATCTTGCGGGCGAAAGTCATGCAGGGCGTGCGGTGGGAGGTTACCTGCAGCACCACTTCGTCCATGGTGAAGCGGTCGCCGACAGCGACGGCCCGACCTTCGACGCCGGCAATGGTGAGGTTCTCGCCAAACATGCCGGGCGGCAGATCCCGGCCGAGTTGCTCGCTCCACCAGCGATAGTCGTCGGCGAAGTAGAGGTAGACAGCTTGATCGACACCGCCGTGGTGCTTGCGGTCCATCACAGCATCACCCTCGATGCCGTGCCTGGTGACCACCGCCTCTCGGTCCACGGGTTCCTTGTAGATGCCGGTTTCAGCGCTTTTGCCGGGAATCGGCCGAGGCGTGCCGAGGTTGACGCTTTGAAGGATGGCCATAGGGTGGTTCAGGTCTCGCGGGTGGCGAAGTAGCGGGCGGTGGCGCGCAGGCCATCGGCCTTGGGACCGAAGGTGCGCAGGGCCGACAACGCTTCGTTGACGGTCTGGTTCAGCCGCTCGCGCGCACCATCCACACCAAGCTCGGCCACCAGGGTCTGCTTGCCCATGGCGGCGTCCTTGCCGGTGGCCTTGCCCATCTGTTCGGCGGTGGCGGTGACATCGAGAATGTCGTCGGCCAACTGGAAGGCGCGGCCGGCTGCCTCGGCATAGGCGGTGAGCGCCGACAGCGCGCGCAGGTCGGCACCGCCGAGCAGGGCGCCGATGCGAACGGCGGCCCGGATCAGCGCTCCGGTCTTCATCGCCTGCATGGTGGAAATTTCGGTACCGGTGAGGCCGCCCGATTCACCTTCGATATCCCGCATCTGCCCGCCGACCATGCCGCCGGCACCGGAGCCCTGTGCGAGTTCCAGCACCAAAGCGACGCGAACCTCCGGCTGCGGGTGGCAGGCCGGGTCGGCGAGAAGGCCGAAAGCGTGGGTGAGCAGGGCGTCGCCGGCGAGGATCGCGGTGGCGTCGTCATAGGCCTTGTGCACCGTCGGACGGCCGCGGCGCAGGTCGTCGTCATCCATGGCCGGCAGGTCGTCGTGGATCAGGGAATAGCAGTGGACCATCTCCACCGCGAGACCGGCCTGGGCCGAGGCCGAGGCCGGCATGCCGAACACCGCCGCCGCCTGCCGCACCAGCAAGGGGCGCAGGCGCTTGCCGCCCTCGATGCTGCCGTGGCGCATAGCGGCGATCAGCCGCTCGGGGGCAGGGCCGGGGCCGGAAAGGCGCTCGGTGCCCAGCCAGGCAGCGAGGCCCTTTTCCACTTCGCGGGCGCAGTCGGCGCTGTCGGATCGAAAGTCGTACATAGAGGTGTTGCTAGCGGTTTGCCGGTGGGGCGGCAAGGTGGCGTTTGCCCCCGCCGCAGCGGGCCGGTATGCAACGGCATGGCCCGGCGAAAAACACCTCTGCGGCGCGTCCTGCGCATTGCCCTCATCCTGCTTGTGGTGCTGGTGGCTGTTCCGGTGGTGCTGACCCCCGTCTACCTGGTGGTGAACCCGGTTTCGGTGCCGATGCTGGAGCGGTACCTCACCGGCCGTCCGGTGGACCGTGAGTGGCGCCGGATCGGGGAAATCTCGGACCGGCTGAAGGCGTCGGTGATCCTGTCGGAGGACGGCCAGTTCTGCCGGCACTGGGGCGTCGACGTTGGAGCGCTGCGTGAGGAGGTGGAGGACCTGCTGGCCGGGCGCGACGTGCGGGGGGCTTCCACCATCACTATGCAGGTGGCGCGGAACCTGTTCCTGACCAACGCCCCGAGCTTTCTGCGCAAGGCCGCGGAAATCCCGCTCGCGATCTATATCGACCTGGTGTTGCCCAAGCGGCGGATCATGGAGATCTACCTCAACATCGCCGAATGGGGGCCGGAAGGGCAGTTCGGCGTTGCCGCCGGGGCCCGGCGCGCCTTCGGGATCGCGCCACAAAACCTCGACTGGCGCACCGCCGCGCTCCTGGCTGCCGCACTGCCCAACCCGATGCTGCGCAAGCCCGCGGAGCCCAGTGCCAATATGAGCCGGGTTGCTGGCATCATCGCCGAGCGGGCGCAGCAATATGGCGACCGGGCCCGGTGCGTGGGCGAGGGTGGACAGCTTGCGCTCTAGGGCACAAACCCCCTAGCCAAGCGCCGGCCTTTGCTCTATAGCACCGGCCAAATCCCAACAGAGACGAGCTCTCTGGCCGCTTCCGGCGGCGTTGTGACTTTGAGAAGGACCGAACCATGGCAGTGCCAAAACGCAAGACCTCGCCGATGAAGCGCGGTTTCCGCCGGTCGGCCGACGCGATCGCCGCCCCCGCCTATGTCGAAGACAAGGACTCGGGCGAGCTGCGCCGTCCGCACCACATCGACCTCAAGACCGGCATGTATCGCGGCCGGCAGATCCTCGCCGTCAAGAAGTAAGCCGAAAGGCGAGGCGGCGCGGATGCGCTCTATTTGATATTGAGCGGCCGGTCCCCTGCGGGATCGGCCGTTTTGTTTTGCCTTGCCGCCGGGGGCGGCCACCGGGGAGTTTTGCCATGAGCACGCGCGTTGAATCCGACACCATGGGCACCATCGAGGTGCCTTCGGACAAGTATTATGGCGCGCAGACGGCCCGCAGCCTGATGAATTTCGACATCGGCGGCGAAAAGATGCCCAAAGAAATCGTCACCGCTTTCGGCGTGCTCAAGAAGGCCGCGGCCCTGGCCAACCACAAGCTGGGCCTGCTCGACGAAACCACCCGCGACCTGATCGTCGCCGCCGCCGACGAAGTGATCGAAGGCAAGCTTGCCGATCACTTTCCGCTCGTCGTCTGGCAGACCGGTTCGGGCACCCAGTCCAACATGAACGTCAACGAGGTGATCTCCAACCGCGCCATCGAGATGGCCGGCGGCACCATGGGCTCCAAGAAGCCCGTGCACCCCAATGATCACGTCAACATGAGCCAGTCGTCCAACGACACCTACCCGACGGCCATGCATATTGCGACCGTCGAGGCGATCGAGAACTACCTGTTCCCGCGCGTCGCCGTGCTGCGCGACACGCTCGCGGCCAAGGCCGAAGAATTCATGGATGTGGTCAAGATCGGCCGCACCCATCTGCAGGACGCGACACCCCTGACCCTGGGCCAGGAGATTTCCGGCTGGGTCGCGCAGATCGACCATGCCGTGGCGGCCATCAAGGCGACCCTGCCCCAGCTCAAGGAACTGGCGCTCGGCGGCACCGCCGTCGGCACCGGCCTCAACGCCCATCCCGACTATGCCGTCACCGTTGCCGGCGAAATCGCCGCTCTGACCGGGCATGATTTCGTCACCGGCCCCAACAAGTTCGCCCTCCTGGCCGGCCACGATGCCTTTGTCGGCACCTCGGGTGCCCTCAAGCAGCTCGCCGTTGCCTTCATGAAGATCGCCAACGACGTGCGGTGGCTCGCTTCCGGCCCCCGGTCGGGTCTGGGTGAAATCACCATTCCGGAAAACGAGCCTGGTTCCTCGATCATGCCGGGCAAGGTCAACCCGACCCAGTCCGAAGCCATGACCATGGTCGTCGCCCATGTGATGGGCAACGACGCCGCGATCGGCTTTGCCGCATCGCAGGGCAATTTCGAGCTCAACGTCTTCAAGCCCGTCATCGCCTACAACATCCTGCAGTCCATTCGCCTCTTGGCCGACAGCGCCAAGAGCTTCAACGACAACTGCGCCGTCGGCATCGAGCCCGACCGCAAGCGCATCAAGCAGTTGGTCGACCAGTCGCTGATGCTGGTCACCGCGCTCAACCGCAAGATCGGCTACGACAACGCGGCCAAGATCGCCAAGACCGCCCACAAGAACGGCTCGACCCTGCGTGAAACCGCCATTGAACTCGGGCTGCTGACCGGCGACGAGTTCGACGCCGAAGTGAAGCCCGAGCAGATGGTCGGCCCGCTCAAGCTCAAGCAGTAGGGCGAGCTCTCTGGCATCGTCGCCCTCGGGCTTGACCCGAGGACCTCTCTCCGCGGCGCTCTCCATCAGCGAAAACCTTGGGCCCGGCCCGAGGGTGACGCGCGGTAGCGCAGGACAGCTCCGTCAGCCGCGCCGGGCGGCGTCGATGGCGGCGACGTCGATCTTTTTCATGGTCATCATCACCTCGAACGCCCGCTTGGCTTCGCCGCCGCCGGCCTTCATGGCCTCGGTGAGGGTGCGGGGGGTAATCTGCCAGGAGACGCCCCACTTGTCCTTGCACCAACCGCACATGCTTTCCTCGCCGCCATTACCGACGATGGCGTTCCAGTAGCGGTCGGTCTCTTCCTGATCCTCAGTCTCGATCTGCATCGAGAAGGCCTCGGAGTGCTTGAACACGGGGCCACCATTGAGGCCGATGCAGGGGATGCCCATGACGGTGAACTCGACCGTCAGGACGTCACCCTCCTTGCCCGACGGGTTGTCGCTGGGAGCCCGGTACACGCCAGTGACGCGGGTATCGGGGAAGGTCTCGGCGTAGAAGCGGGCGGCTGCTTCGGCTTCTGAATCGTACCAGATGCATACGGTGTTCTTGGCGTTGGCCATGATGGTCTCCTCGCTGTCTTTGTCAGTTTGTCACGCACCATTGTGGCGCGGCTACCCTGACGACGAGTCGAGGAGGGCGGCTTCGACACGTTGCTCGCTTTTGCCGCCTGCCACGCCTTCCGCCTGCACTCAGGCTCTGGCATGCTCCTGCGGCATCTGGAGCCAGCCCATGACCGAAACCGTGATCATGCCCTCCCATCCGGCACCGCGCACGCGCGGGCGGTTCATCCCGCCGCTGCTGGTGTTTCCCTTCCTGGTCTACAATCTGGTGGTTTTCACCCTGTTCGGGGGCAATCCGGTGAACTGGGGAGCAGGCATGTTCTCCATACCGATGCCCTCGGGCATGCCATGGGCGATCACCGCGGGCGACTTCCTGCTGGTGGTCGGCATCATCCTGCTGTTCGTCGAAGTGCTGAAATCGACCAACATCGCCCGCTCGTCCATCGTCGAGCACATGTTGTCGATGGTGCTGTTCGTCCTGTTCCTGATCGAGTTCCTGCTGGTCGGCGCGGCCTCGAGCTCGGTGTTCTTCCTGCTGATGGTTATGAGCCTGATCGACGTGGTCGCCGGCTTTACCGTCTCGATCACCAGCGCCAGCCGCGACGTGTCGATGACCTAGGCGACGATGGTGGTGCGGTATCCGGCCGGCATGCGCCGAACGGCGATGCGGGCTCCGGCCGCGTAGGCGCCGACGGCACCCTGCGGGGTGGCCCGGCGGCGCTCGCGCTGTGGCGGCAGGTGCGCCCGGGCGGCGATCAACTGGCTGACGAAGTTGGCGTCCTGGGCGTTCGATGACGGCGACGAACGGGACACTCGCGCTTCGAGCGTCACCGGCAGGACCCGCACTTCTGTGTCAAACTCGGCCATGGCCGCCTCGAACTGTTTCACTGTGGAGCCGAGTGTCCCGAAACGGGACGAAAGCTCCTCCACTTGCCGGATAAGGGGCAAGCAGCGTGCCAGACAGTAACGAGCAGTTAGGGACTTGCGATCCAGCGACGTGATTCAGGTCAAAGAGATCGGTGCATAACGTGGCGCCGCGATCCGGCCATGCCATCCGGCGTGAAGCCCAGCTTTTCGAAGCTGGCGACGAAGCCCATGTGACGATAGCTGGGCGAGTCGGGATCGACCGGATAGGCTTCCAGCAGGCGCGCGCCGTTCTGCCGGGCATAGTCCGCAGCTGCTTCGATGAGCTTGGCACTCAGCCCCTCGCCGCGCCGGGCACGCGGCACGAACATGCAGGTCAGGGACCACACGCGATACTCGTCCTCGGTGCCGCCCAGGCCGCGGAAGGTGGACTTCGGCGCGACTGAGACCCAGGCGATTGGGTGGTCGCGCTCATAGGCGAGCAGCCCTGCGGGTGTGCCAGCGGCGATGCGGTCGAGGATCTGTTGGCGGCGCGCCGGGCTCTTGCTGTCCTTGATCTCGGCGGGTGTGGCGCGCCAGGCCATGCACCAGCACCAGTTCGGGCTGCCCTTGGCCGCAAACAACTGTTCGAAGTCGCTCACCGTCTCCGCCGTGACCGGCCGGAAGATGAGCGAGGCGGTCATCTCAGAAGTTGTCCTTGCCACGGCGGATGGCAGCAAAGACCTCAGCGGACGGCTGGCCTTCGAGCCCGTAGTGCCGGGCAAGCTCCGGCGCATCGGCGCGGAGGAACGGGTTGGCGCGCTTGTCCTCGCCGAGCCGGAAGGGGATGGTGAACTTGCCCGCCTGCCGCAGCGCCGTCACCTCGGCGGCACGCCGCTGCAGGTCCGGATTGTCGGGATCGATCGACAGGGCGAAGCGGGCATTGCTCTCGGTATATTCGTGGCCGCAATAGACCAGTGTCTCGTCAGGAAGGTCACGGAGCGTTTCGAGAGCGGCCCACATCGGGCCAGGGGTGCCCTCGAACATACGGCCGACCCCAAGCGAGAACAGGGCGTCGGCGCTGAACAGGTGGCCGCCTTCGGCGTCGTGGAAGACGATGTGCCCGAGCGTATGGCCCGGGGTGTCGTAGACGTCGAAGACGATCTCGCCGACTTCGAGGCGGTCACCGCCGCTGACCAGCTCGTCGAGCCCCTCGATCTTGTCGGCTTCGCCGCGCGGACCGACAACGCGGCAGCCATAGCGAGCCTTGAGATCGGCGATGGCCTCGACATGGTCGATGTGGTGGTGGGTGATCAGGAGGTCGGTGAGGGTCCAGCCGCGCTTCTCGAGCGCCGCCACGATGGGTGCGGTTTCCGGCGCGTCGATGCTGGCGGTGCGCCCGGTCGCCGGATCATGCACCAGATAGCCGAAATTGTCGCTGCGGGCGGCAAAGACGTCGACAATGGCGGACATGGCAGACTCCTCGGATCAGGTCGGCGGCAAGCTAGGCCGGCTGGCTTGCAGTCGCAACCCGCTGTTGGACAAGCAGTTGCGGCTTTGGCACAGTTACGGGCCATGACCAGCGATGTGACGCACCTGATCGCCTTCTACAAGTCGCCGCTCGGCCGCATCGGGCGGGCGCTGGTGCGCGAGCAGGTGGTGGCGCTGGCCGGCAACGTCAGCGGGCTGCGGCTTCTGGGTCTGGGCTTCGCCACCCCTTATCTGCGTTTTGCCCTGGGGCGGGCGGAGCGGGTGCTGGCCTTCATGCCGTCGCGGCAGGGTGCCTCGGCCTGGCCGCGCGAGGGTCCGTCACACACCGTGCTCTGCGATCCGCTTGAGATGCCGCTGACCGATGCGGCCGTCGACCTGACCATCGCCGTCCATGCGCTCGAGCACGTCACCGACGCCGAGGAACTGATGCGCGAGCTGTGGCGCGTCACGGCACCCAACGGGCAGGTGATCCTGGTGGTGCCGCGGCGGCGCGGCATCTGGGCGCAGCGGGACAATACGCCGTTCGGCCACGGTCGGCCCTATTCGGCCAGCCAGCTCGACAAGCTCCTGCGCGACCATAGCTTCGTTCCGGAGGAATGGCGCGACGGGCTCTACGTGCCGCCGTTCCAGAGTTCGCTGGTGCTGAAGTCGACCCGGCTGTTCGAGCGTGTCGGCCGGTTGTTTGCGCCGGGGGTCAGCGGGGTGATGATCGTGCGCGCCCGCAAGCAGGCGTTCCCGGCGGTGCCACGGCGGCTCAAGGCCGTGCGGCCGGCGCCGGTGCCGGGATTGAGCGCTGCCACCGCGCGCTGGAGCTGACGGCTCCGGCCCTTTGCAAGCCGGGGCGCTTTGCGTATGGTCCGCCGCGCTCCCACCGGCTCAAGATCCCATGACCGACCGACCGACGCCGCAGCCCGGCATACTCGACATTGCGCCCTATCTTCCCGGCAAGTCCGGTGCTCCGGGCAGCAAGGCCCTCAAGCTGTCAGCCAACGAGTCGCCGCTGGGCGCCAGCCCCAAGGCTCTCGCCGCCTTCCGCGAGGCTGCCGAGCAGCTCGCCATCTATCCCGAGGGCTCGTCCCGCCTGCTGCGCGAGGCGCTCGGCGAGGTGCACGGCATTGATCCGGCGCGCATCGTCTGCGGCAATGGCTCGGACGACCTGCTGCACCTGATTGCCCAGATCTATCTGGGTGAGGGCGACGAGGCGGTGATGAACCGCTACGGCTTTTCGGTCTACCCAATCATCACCAGGGCGACCGGCGCCGACATCGTCATGGTGGACGAGCGCGACTACACGGCCGATGTCGACGCGCTGCTCGCGGCCGTCACGCCGCGCACCAAGGTGATGTGGCTCGCCAATCCCAACAATCCTACCGGCACCTATCTCAGCGCCGCCGAAGTGGCGCGGCTGCATGCAGGGCTCAGGCCCGACATCCTGCTGGTCATCGACAGTGCCTACGCCGAATACGTCACGGCAGCGGACTACTCCGTGGGCCTCGATCTGGTCGACGCCAACGACAACGTCGTGATGGTGCGCACCTTCTCCAAGATGGGCCTTGCCGCGGCCCGGATCGGCTGGATGGTCGGGCCCGATCACGTCGTGGATGCCATTCACCGCATCCGCGGCCCGTTCAACGTCAACCTGCCGGCGCAGTTCGCGGGAGCGGCGGCAGCGCGCGACGTGGCGTTCACCGAGCAGCTCCGGCAGCACAATGCCACCTGGCGCGAGTGGCTGACCGCGGCACTCGGCGGCAACCGCATGCGGGTCGTCCCGAGCCAGGCTAATTTCGTCATGGTGCTGTTCGAGACGCCCGAGCAGGCCGCCGCCGCTTTTGCGGCCCTCTTGGACGCCGGCTGGGTGGTGCGCGAAATCGGCCCATCCTACGGCATTCACAACGGCCTTCGCATCTCGATCGGCAGCGAGGCGGCGATGCGCGGCGTGGCCGAAGTGCTCAACTCCCTGGATTTCGCCTCATGAGCGTCCGTTTTCGCAAGCTCGCCCTGGTGGGCATCGGCCTGATCGGCTCCTCCATTGCCCTTGCCGCCCGGCGGCAGGGGCTGGTCGACACGATCAGCATCGCTACCCGGCGGCCGGAGACACTGGAGGAGGCGCGTGCTCTTGGTCTTGGCGACAGCTACACGCTGGATGCTGCCGAGGCCGTGAAGGGGGCGGACCTCGTCATCCTCTGCGCCCCCGTTGGCGCCTATGAAGCCATTGCGCAAGCGATCGCACCGGCACTGGAACCGGGTGCGATCCTGTCCGATGTCGGCTCGGTCAAGGAGCATGTGGTGAAGGTGGTCGGGCCCCACGTGCCAGAGGGCGTCAGCTTCGTGCCCGGGCACCCGATCGCGGGCACGGAACATTCCGGCCCTGCCGCGGGCTTTGCCGAACTCTTCGCCAACCGCTGGTGCGTGCTCACCCCGGTGGAGGGTACCGATCCGGCCCAGACCGAGAAGCTCGCCGCCTTCTGGCGCGCCATGGGCTCGAAGGTCGAGATCATGGATGCGGCCCACCACGACATGGTGCTGGCCATTACCAGCCATATCCCGCACCTGATCGCCTATAACATCGTCGGCACGGTGGCCGACCTCGAAACCGCCACCAAGTCCGAAGTGATCAAGTTCTCGGCGTCCGGCTTTCGCGACTTCACCCGTATCGCTGCGTCCGACCCGGTGATGTGGCGCGACATCTTCCTCACCAATCGTGACGCGGTGCTGGAGATGCTGGGCCGGTTCTCGGAAGACCTGTCGGCGCTGCAGCGGCACGTGCGGACCGGCGACGGAGCGGCGCTCGAGGCGATGTTCACGCGCACCCGGGCCATCCGCCGGTCGATCATCGATGCCGGCCAAGAAACCGCGGCGCCCGATTTCGGCCGCCCGCACGACACCCCGCCGGAGCCCGAACCGGTGCCGCTGTTCCGCGAACATGGCGCCGGTGACGACGCCTAGTCGACGCGCCTCAGATCATTGCGCGTGCAGCCACCGGGGCGTCGAGCTTCTGCGAATGATGTCGCAGCGTTGCATGGAGATGTCGTAGGCTGCAGCCAGCTCAGGCGCCAGGATGACGATGCGTCCCGGCGTCACTTCCAGCCTTCGCCCCTCGGGCAGGTCGGTCGCTATCCTTCCTTCACCGATTCCCATGGCGATATGGCGCAGCAGCAATCCGGCACTGTCGCATGCTCCAATCCTGTTGATGGCTTCACGTGCCTGCCCGATGCCGCGGAACAGTTCGGTGGCAAGAGCATGGGTGATCAGGTGTTCGAACCCGTCGGTGCTCGAGAATGACCCCGCCCAGTCGCCGCTCCCCACAAAAGTGGCGAAGTCTCCAAGATCAGAGGTCACCTCCGCGGCAAAGGACGCAAGGTTTTCCGGCTCGCCAATGAGGATATAGCCGGCGAGCTGTCGCTCGAGACGCACGATCGCGTCCACGTCCGCCATGCGGTCGAGAAAGGCTTGCCAGTCGTCAGACGGCACTTCAGCGGCGGCGGGCAGTGCGTGAAGGCCAGCGACCAGCGCGAGCAGGCAGAACAAGACACGGTGCATCATGGAGGGCGCTTCTCTCCGGCTGATCTTGCCAGCCGAGTATGGCACCGGTCGCGCCAGCCGCCAATGGTGCCTAGAACAGCGGTGGAATGGCGGCAATCGGCAGCAGCCCCGAGGACGCCACGCCACCGGCGAAGTTGATCTGGTTGGTGTGGCGGCCATCGGCACCGGGCGCGCCAAGCACCAGTGTGCGCCACGGCTCCTCGATCATTGGCCCAATCCGTTCGGCCACTCCGGTCGAGACGATGTCGATGCGGCCATTGACGAAGCCGGCCCCGTCGAGGGCGAGATCGCCGCTCGCCGTCAGCTCAGAGTTCGCATCGGTGGCGGTGACGGAGACAAGGCGCAACTGCGCGCCATTGTTGGCGAGAGCCTCTACCAGCAGCGGATCGCCCCAGCTGCGGATGTCGTCCGGCAGGCCGGTGAGCTCGAGCTGGAGCTCGGCGGCGCCTTCGCTGACCTCGATAGCCGGTGCGTCGAGCCCGCTGGTGCGGCCATAGGCCGCGACCGCTGCAAGGTGCCGCTCCGGATCGTGCGCCTCGGGCATGTCCATCAGGTGCAGTTCCAGCGCGCCGGCCTGCGCCAGTTCGGTGCGGGTCATCAGGGTATCGGCCCAGGCGAGGTTGGCGGCGATCACCGACAGCCGGGCGATGCGCCAGTTGTCGAGGCGGACGCTGGCATCGAGACTGTCCCAGCTGATCTCGTTGCGGGCGCCGGTGAAGCTGTCGGCCAGCGTCGCCGGACCGGTTGCCTTGGCGATGAGATGGGTAGGAGCATAGATCCGCGCCGTTGCCTCCAGCAGCGGCAGAGCGACCGTCAGGTCTCCGGTGGCGATTTGCGCTTCGCTGCAGCCGAGGTCAAAGCGGAAGGGGAAGCCGCCGACATCGATCCGGCCGCAGGCCAGGCGCGGCACCGTGAGCCCGTCATTGGCCGCCATGACTTCGACATTGTGCCGGATCATGCCAGCAATGACGAACCAGGCGATGGCCCAAGCGGCGACGGCAAGGGCGATGATGCTGCCGAGAATGATGATTCGGGTCTTCATGCAGCAGGTTCTACCCTTGCGCTGCCGGGCCGGGAAGCCGCCGACGTTCATCGGCGGTAAATCCGGGTCGCGGCAGGCTGCAGAGGGCAGCTAGATGCGGTTGCGGAGCGGGCCATGGCGCGCTCGACTTCATGATCTCGATAGGGCGGCAGCAATGGCAGAACCGACACACTGGGTATTCGGGTACGGCTCGCTGATGTGGAACCCCGGTTTTCCGCATCGCTCGCAGCTACTGGGGCTGTTGCGCGGCGCACATCGGAGCCTGTCGATCATTTCGCACCACCACCGCGGGACCCCGGACCGGCCGGGGCTGGTGTTCGGACTGGCCCATGGCGGCTCTTGCCGCGGCATGGTGTTCGAGGTGGCGGACCAAGACTGGTCCGCAGTGCAGGCTTATCTGCGGGAGCGCGAGCAGGTCACCATGGTTTACCGGGACGCCCAGCGGCCGGTTCGCCTTGATGACGGCCGTGTGGTGACGGCGCTCGCCTTCCTGGTCGACGAGCGGCACGAGCAGTTTGCCGGCCGGCTAGCGGTAGAGGCGCAACTCGCCATGGTGCGGCAGGGGGTGGGATTGTCCGGCCGCAACGTCGATTATGTGCTCAATACCGCCCGGCATCTCGAGCAGCTCGGCATTCGCGACAGGCAGGTGATGGCGCTGGCTGACCTGCTGCTGGCCGAAGAGGCGGCCTAGGCGGTCGGGGCGCTGCGGATCAGGCCGCCGCGGCTTCGGAGCGGGGCTCGGCCCCTTCCAGATCCCAGATGGTGGTCCAGCGCTCCGCCTCCGGGGGCGTTCCGGCAAGGCGGAAAGCGCGATCGCCGAGATCAAGGGCCAGACGGAAGCGACTGCGGCTCATGGGATCGGCGACTAGATCGCCGGCAGAGCCCACCCACAGGACATGGCTGCCCTTGGCGACGAGATAAAGGCCAGAATCATCCATGGCGAAGCTGGAGAGGTTCTCGGATTCAAGGCCATAAACCTGCCCGGAGCGCCCACGCCAGCGGTTCTGGCGGGTTCCGCTCAGCGGACGAATGGCAGTGTCGGCAAGAGTCCCCATCGCAGCCGCTCCCGAGCTTCGATCATAGAACAAAAATAGAACAATGGACGACGAAGGTCAAGATGCGTTGTCGGTCGTGTCTACATCTATGCTCCGGACGGTGACTGGCGTCAATATATAGTGTCAGCGTAGGCAGACCGCCGCTCTGCTGCCCGCGCCTCGAGGGAGGGGCCAAGTGGTCGGGACAGCCCTGCGTCGATGGCCTGGAAGATCAGGCGGTCCGATTCGGTTTCGATCGCGGTGCGAAGGCGCTCGAGAAACACGTCGGGTGGCAGGCCGGGTTCGATGGGGGGCAGGAAGCGGCCGCGGGCGGTGCCGGGCCAGATCACCGGCGAGTTGCGGCCCCAGTAGAGGCCAGAGTTCAACGCCACCGGCACCACCGGAACGTTCAATTCTGAATACATCCTGACGATACCCTGACGGTAATCCGGGGGCGCCAGAGGCGCCTTGCGGGTGCCTTCGGGGAAGATGACGATGCGGCAGCCGCGATCGATGGCGGCACGGGCGCTGAGCATCATGTCGGGGATGGCCTGGGCGCCCTTCTGGCGGTCGACCTCGATGCAATCCAGGGACCGCGCCGCCCAGCCGAAGAAGGGAATGCGCATCAGTTCCTTCTTGACGATGTAGGCGGGGCGCCCCGTGTGCGGGAAGACGGCGAACACGTCCCAGTCGGACTGGTGCTTGGAGGCGATGATGCAGCCGCCGGGCGGGATGTTCTCTGCCCCGGACACATCGGTGTCCACGCCGGCAATCCAGCGGAGGAAGATCAGGTTCGACCAGCACCAGTAGCGGGCGAGGGCCCAGCTCAGCGCGGTCCGCCGGCGCATGATCAGCCCGATGATGCCGATGATGATCGCAATGATGGCCGTCTGGCCGATGAACAAGACGTAGAACAGGGCCGTACGTATGGCCTGGATGGCTGCCATCAGCGGATTCCTCCCGTGGCGGGCGGGCCGCCATCGAGCCTCTTAGCGGGCAAACGTGCGGCTGACGAGGCCGTTCCGCGCTAGGACGCCTCGCTCAGATAGCGCCGCACCGTCACGCGCGAGGTGATGGCGGTGAGCGCCGCGATCACCGGAACCACGGCAGCGATGCCGACGATACCGTCGGCGCCGAGGGCGAAGCGGCCAAAGAGCACCCCCACCTGCGCGCCGGCTTCGCTCGACAGCATGTTGCCGACGGCGGTGCCGATAAGGGTGAAGAACAGCATCGCCGCAACCGAGCCCAGCAGTCCCCCCTGCAGCCCGATCGACAGGAAGCGCCCTTGGAAGGCACCGGCGATGAAGCGGTTGGAGGCGCCGATGAAATGAAGCACGTCGACGATTTCGCGGTTGGTCGCCATGGTGCCGCGGGTGGCAAAGACAATGGCGAGGACGGTCGCGGCGCCGATCAGCACCAGCACCATCAGGCCGGAGAAGACGATGGTGCCCGACATGGTGTTGAGCTGCTGCCGCCAGGCCGCGTGGGTGTCGAGGCTGGCGCCCTGGACCGTCTCGAGGTTGCGGGCCAGCCCTTCTATGTCGGCATCCACCGGATCGGCCAGCTGCACCACGATCAGGCGCGGCACCTCGATGGCGGTCAGGTCGAGGCCGGCACCGAGCCAGGGCTCGAGCAGCTTTTGGCTCTCTTCAACCGTCAGGGCCCGCGCCGCCGTCACCCCGGGGGTGGACTGCGCCAGCGACACCGCGGTGCGAACGCTGGTGTCGATCTGCTGACCGTCCACGGGGCGGATCTGGATGGTGACTTCCCGGCCCACATCGGCGGACCAGGCGATAGCCGATTTCTGTACCAGCACCACCCCGCCCAGGGTCACTGCCGATAGGAAGCTCATGATGGTGATCATCAGCAGCAGCGTGCGGCCGGCGACGCTCTTTTCCGGCACGATGGGGGCGGCGCCGGTGCGGCGGGGGAACAGCCTCAGGATGCGGTCAGGCATGGATGGTGAGTTCGCCCTTGTCGAGGAGCATGCGCGGATACTCGAAGCGATCGAGCAGCGGCAACTCGTGAGTGGCCAGGATGATGGTGGTGCCGAGGGTGCGGTTGAGCTCGGCGAACAGATGCACCAGGCGGCTGGCAAGATCGGGATCGACATTGCCGGTCGGCTCGTCCGCCAGCAGCACCTTGGGCCGGGCGATCACCGCACGGGCGATGGCAGCGCGCTGCTTCTCGCCGCCCGAAAGCAGGGAGGGGAAAGCGTTCATGCGGCTGCCGAGGCCGACCCAGTCCAGCAGTTCGGTGACGTTGGAGCGATACTCGCTCTCGGGCTGGCCCAGCACGCGCAGCGGCAGGGCGACGTTCTCATAGGTGGTGAGGTGATCGAGCAGGCGAAATTCCTGAAAGACGATGCCGATATGCCGGCGCATCTGCAGCAGCCGGTCCTGGCTGAGGTCGGAGACGTCCTCGCCGAACATGGTCACGGTGCCCCTGGTCGGCTTGAGCGACAGCAACAGCAGCCGCAACAGGCTGGTCTTGCCAGAGCCGGACGGGCCGGTCAGGAAATGGAACGAGCCGGGCTCGATGGAGAAGGTCAGGTCGCGCAGGATCTCGGGACCATTGCCGTAACGCAGACCCACATCGGAAAACTCGATCAACTCGGCTCAGCTCCCCTGGTGAAGGCGGATGCGAATCACTGATTCCGCATCATAGCAGCCCATACCGCCCGCGGCGGCGGCCCGTCCTCCCTTACCCCACGAAAAGCAGCGTCAATGTGGTGGGGTGCGGGTTTGAGGAGTCTTAACCCCATGAGCCTAGGGTCGGGCGAACTCCCACACCAGCGCAGCGGGCATCACCAACCGGCCGATGATCATCACCTGCCCCCATTGCCGGACCCAGTACCAGGTGACCTTCGAGACCATTGGGTCCGTCGGCCGCAAGGTGCAGTGCGCGCATTGCCGCCAGGCCTGGCAGCAGGAGCCGCTGCCGATGGATCCGGAGCCGGAACCGGCGGACATGACGGTGTTCGACGCCATTTCCGAGGACGCGCTCGATGAAGTGTTGCTCGCCGAGGAGCGGGCAGCCGTGGCGGAACTTGCCGACAGCGCCACCGCATCCGAACTGGCGCAGCGGGCCGCGGCTTCCGTGCCGCCCCTCGACAGCAAAACAGACAGCGCCACCATGCGGACGCGGCAGCGGGATTTCTCGCGCCGCCGCCGCACCATGGAGGCCCGGCTGCCGCTGGCGCGGTTGCGCCGCGCCGTGCGAATCGGCGGCGGACTTATGCTGGCGGCGGTGATCTTCTGGTTCGGCTTTGCCCGGGAGGCCGTGGTGGCGCGCTTCCCCGATCTTGCGGGGGTCTACGAAGCGGTAGGGCTCGGGGTCAACGTGGTGGGGCTGGAATTCACCGATGTCACCACTCTCCATTCGCTGCGCGACGGCAAGGACATGCTGGTGGTGTCCGCCCAGATCGTCGGCATTGCCAAGGCGCCGCGCATGGTTCCGCCGGTGGTGGTGAGCCTTCTCGACTCCGCGGGCACCCCGATCTACGAATGGAGCGTCACGCCTGCCGTCCGCGACCTGATGGCCGGCGAGCGGGCGAGCTTTGAAACGCAACTGCTCACACCGCCGCCAACGGCCGCGCGGGTGCGGCTCAGTTTTGCCGGTGGCTCGGGGGCGCCCCGTGTCGGCACCAAAGGCAGCGGCGACAGCGCCAATGCCACCCCGACCGCTGCCGCCGCAGCGTCCGGTAGTCCTGTTACCCATATGCCTGTTGCACCGGAGCATCATTGATGGCCCGCATTCTCGTTGCCGAAGACGACCCCTCGGTCCGCGCCTTTGTTGTCAGCGCCCTGTCCATCAAGGGACACGAGGTCGTCGCCGCTGAAGATGGAGGCCTCGCTGCGGAGATCGCCGAGGAGGAGGAAGGCCGCTTCGACCTGCTCCTGTCCGACATCAAGATGCCGATCATGGACGGCATCGCGCTGGCGCTGCATGTCGGCGCGCGCTTTCCCGAACTCACCATCCTGATGATGACCGGCTTTGCCGATCAGCGCGAGCGCGCCCATGGGCTCGAGGCGCTGATCTACGACGTGATCACCAAGCCGTTCGCGCTGGCCGATCTCCTGGCCAAGGTGGACGACGCCCTGACCGGCCGGCCGGTGGAAGTGGTGTCACTCGGCCGCCAGGCGATGCAGCACTAGAGAGCGCCTAGAGCCAGTCGGGAACGCTGTCGAGGGCCAGCAGGTCCTCGATCGGCTTGCGCGGGCGGATGACGTGCCAGCGGTCGCCGTCGACCAGAACCTCCGGGATCAGCGCGCGCGAGTTGTAGGTGGACGCCATCACCGCGCCATAGGCGCCCGCGCTCATCACCGCCAGCAGGTCACCCTCGACCACGCCCTGAATGGTGCGGCCCTTGGCGAGGTAGTCGCCGGTTTCGCAGACCGGCCCGACGATATCGGCGGTGACCGGCGGACGGTTGGACTGCCGTACCGGCTCGATGTCGTGATGGGCTTCGTAAAGAGTGGGGCGGATCAGGTCGTTCATCGCCGCGTCGACGATAACGAAGTTGGTCGCGCCCTCCTTCACATACTCGACCCGGGTCACGAGGATACCGGCATTGCCCACCAGCAGTCGGCCCGGCTCGATCACGAGCGAACAGCCGAGCTGGCCGACCTTGTCGCGCACTACCGCGGCATAGGCATCAGGATGCGGCGGGGCTTCCTGGTCGTGATGGTAGGGGATGCCGAGGCCGCCGCCGATATCGACATGCTCGATATGGTGGCCGTCGCTCCTCAGCGCCGTCACCAGTTCCGCCATCAGGCCGAAGGCGTTGCCGAAGGGCTCGAGATCGGTGATCTGGGAGCCAATATGCATGTCGACGCCGACCGCCTCGACATTCGGCAGTTCGGCAATGCGGCGGTAGACGTGGCGGGCACGACCGAAGGGGATGCCGAACTTGTTCTCGGCCTTGCCGGTCGAGATCTTGGCATGGGTGCGGGCATCGACGTCGGGATTGACCCGGACCGACACGCGCGCGGTCTTGCCGAGATCGGCGGCCACCATCGACAGGCGCTCAAGCTCGGGCTCGCTCTCAACGTTGAAGCACTTGATGCCGACCTCGAGTGCCCGGCGCATCTCGGCAACCGTCTTGGCGACGCCGGAGAAGACGATCATCTGCGGCGGGATGCCGGCTGCCAGCGCTCGCTCGAGCTCGCCGCCCGAAACGACGTCAGCACCGCACCCTTCCTGGGCCATCAGCTTCAGGACGGCCTGGTTGGAGTTGGCCTTCATCGCATAGGCCACCAGCGTCGGAATGGCCTCGAACGCCGACTTCACCACCCGCACATGCCGCCGCAGCGTCGCTGCCGAATAGACATAGAAGGGCGTGCCCACCGTGTCGGCGAGCTGGGTCAGCTCGACGTCCTCGGCAAAGAGAACGCCATCGCGCTGCTGGAAGTGGTGGACCATGTGTTTCCGGTTCCTGCCTTCCCCTCTCCCCTTGCGGGAGAGGGTGCCCGAAGGGCGGGTGAGGGGTAGTCTCAGCGCTTGCCGACCCCCTCATCCGGCGCTACGCGCCACCTTCTCCCGCAACGGGAGAAGGGAGAGGTGCCCTGATCTAGTCCAAGTGCGCCAAGAACGAAAGAGCGTCTAGTTTCCCGCCTCATAGGCCGCCTCGATCCGGTCCGCCACCAGATCCTGCAACTGCCACAGGTGCGGATCGTGGATGCCCATCTCCTCAAGGTGGCGCACGGTGGCAAACAGGTACTCGGCCATGGAGCCGCGGGTGCCGACCGCCGTCGCCAGCACGTCGGCAATTGCCTCGTTGCTGAGGCCCGAGATGTAGCGGCCGGAATGGCGGTCGATGCAGAAGGTCAGCGCGCGCACGGTCCGGTCAGCGGTGCGGGCATTCACCCAGCGCGGCGGAAAGGCGGAGGGCAGCCAGCCCATCTCGCGCTCGAGCAGTTGCACCATGCACTCATCGATGCGGTCCGGCGGCAAGCGCTGCAGCACGCCCTTGCAGGCGCCGCCGCGGTCGAGCGCGAGCATCAGCCCAGGCCGCTCGTCGGAGCCGCGATAGCGATTGTTCCACCCGAGGCAGAAGGCGCGATGCCAGCCGCGCACCAGCGCGGTGCGCATTTCCACCACGTCGCAGGCCGGCTTCCAGATCAGTGAGCCATAGGCGAACACCCACACCTCGTCCTGAAGCGGCTCGGTGCCGAGCAGGCGATCGATGGTGCGCGCGTGATCCTCGGGCGTGGCGGCATGGTAGCCCTCCGGCGGTGCCGGCAGCTGTTCGCTCACCACCGTTGGCTGCAGGTAGCCGACATGGCGCTCGGTGAGGCGCATCTGCCGGGGGCGCTTGGGCACGCGTGTCTCCGTTCTTGGCGGGAACGGTGGCCTATTCGCCGCCGCTATTCAACCCCGCCATCGCCGTGGCCGCCATGCCGCTTCGGCGACAGCGGTCGCGGCGCATGCGCCTCTCCGGTGAGCTCGGTCTTCCAGCGGGCCGCCTGCTCCAGCACATTGGCCGGTGCGGTGCCGCCATAGCTCCTGCGGGCGGCGACGGAGGCATCGACCGTCAGCACCTTGTGGATGCGGCTGTCGATGCGCCCATCGATGGACTTGAAGTCCTCGATGGTCAGTCCCTCGAGCCCGCAGCCCTTTCCCTCGGCCAGGGCAACGATCTGTCCGGTGATGTGGTGGGCGTCGCGGAAGGGGATGCCAGCCTCGCGCACCAGCCAGTCGGCGACGTCGGTGGCGGTCGAAAAGCCCGCCGCGGCGGAGGCGCGCATGCGCTCGCGATTGGGCTGCATGTCGCCCACCATGCCGGTCATGGCGGCAAGGGAGAGCGAGAGGGCGTCAAGGGCGTCGAAGGCGACCTCCTTGTCCTCCTGCATGTCCTTGGAATAGGCGAGCGGCAGGCCCTTCATCACTACGGTGAGGCTGGTCAGCGCACCGAGGATGCGGCCCACCTTGGCGCGCACCAGTTCGGCGGCATCGGGGTTGCGCTTTTGCGGCATGATCGAGGAGCCGGTGGTGAACTTGTCGCTGAGCCGAACAAAGCCGAACTGGGCCGAGCTCCAGATCACCATCTCCTCGGCAAAGCGAGAAAGGTGCATGCCGCAGATGGCGGCGGCGCTCAGCGTCTCGAGGACGAAGTCGCGGTCGGATACGGCATCGAGGGAGTTGGCGGTCGGCCGGTCGAAGCCCAGCGCCTCGGCCGTCATCTGCCGGTCGATCGGGTAGGGGGTGCCGGCAAGCGCGGCCGATCCCAGCGGGGATTCGTTGAGGCGCTTGCGCGCATCGAGCAGCCGGCCGGCGTCGCGGCCCAGCATCTCGACATAGGCGAGCAGGTGGTGCCCGAAGGTCACCGGCTGGGCATTCTGCAGGTGGGTGAAACCGGGGAGGATGGTCTCGGCCTCTTCCTCGGCGCGGGTTACGAGCGCCAATTGCAGGCTGCGGATCTGGGCCACCAGCGTGTCGATGGCGTCCCGCACATAGAGCCGGAAGTCGGTGGCCACCTGGTCGTTGCGCGAGCGGGCGGTGTGAAGCCGTCCGGCGGCGTCGCCGATCAGTTCGCGCAGCCGCGACTCCACGTTCATGTGGATGTCTTCGAGGGCGCGCGAGAACGTGAACGTGCCCGCTTCGATCTCGCCAAGCACCGTGTCGAGGCCGGAACGGATGCTATCGCGATCCGCCTGCGTCAGTATGCCCGTTGCCGCGAGCATTGTGGCATGGGCCTTCGATCCGGCAATATCCTGGCGATACAGGCGCTGGTCGAAGCCGATGGAGGCGTTTATCTCCTCCATGATGGCATCGGGCCCCGAGGCGAACCGGCCGCCCCACATCTTGTTGCTCATTCTGGTCTCCGGAGGCACCATGCAGATGGACCCGCAATCGAACCCGCACCCTGCCCGGCACTGGCTCCTGCCGGCCGCAATCGGGCTGGCTGTGGTCGCCGGGTCTATAGCGGCATGGCTGGTGCTGGGCAATGGCGGCGCCGCCAGCGAGTGCCCGGCGCAGACCGCCGCCGGCGAGGCCATGGACATCGCCGCGGTGGGTGAACTCGCCGCCGTGACCGGCACCGGGCATGGGCGCGGCTATGCCGACCTGAGCTTCACCGATGCCGAGGGGCAGGCCATGTCCATTTCCGATTTCGAGGGCAAGGCGCTGCTGGTCAACTTCTGGGCCAGCTGGTGCGTCCCCTGCCGCGAAGAGATGCCGGCGCTCGATGCCATCGCGGCCAAGTACAATTCCGACAGCTTCATGGTGCTGCCGATCAATCTCGACATCGGCGAGAGCGGGCTCGAAAAAGCCAGGGGCTTCCTGGATGAGGGCCAGTTCGAGCACCTGCCGCTTTATGCCGATACCACCTTTGCCGCCTTCGACCGGCTGAAGCGCGAAGCGGTGGCGATGGGTCTTCCGGCGACGCTGCTGCTGGACCGGGAAGGGTGCGAGCTGGCGGTGCTGCAGGGCCCGGCCGAGTGGCACACGCCGGACGGCGAAGCAGTGGTGGAAGCGCTGATCGGGCTTTCCGGCTAGATCAGCCGGTCGACTTCGGCGCCGTTGGCCGGTGCCGTGGTGGCTAGATCGGGCTCGGGATCGGTCGCCTGTTCGCGCGCCTGAGCCTGCTGCAGGGCCATGCGGAGGCGGGCGACTTCCAGCAGATGGGCGTCCTGGGGCACCGCGGCTTCATGGGCCATGCGGTTGATCATCACTGCCGGGGAAATGCCGATACCGCTGCCCATGCTCAGGCTCGCTTGTCGACGTGAAGCCCCTGGCCCGGCGGGGGCGCTGCGAGAGCGGTCTGCATCAGCGTGTCGATCAGGGTCTGCTGCATCTCGTGTGCCTTCTTCAGCACGGCGATCTGGGTGGCGTGCTGGGTCGCCGCGGAGTTCATCGTCACCATCTGAATGGCCAGGTCGGTGTTCACCGCTGCCGTCCTTTGCACCCGTCGAAGGGTTTAGGCTAGGCGCCGGAAGTAAACGAAAGGTGCATCGGAACGGGCAGAAAACCCGCCTACACGATCCGTTAACCGCACGCGCAGCGAGGCGTCGCTGCGCTGTCTCCGGGGCGGGGCTCGGCACGTTGATAGGGCAACAACTCCGGGTGCTGCCTTGCTCGTTCCCCAAGTTATCCTGTCGCTGTTCCAGACGCTGGGCTACCTGGCTCTGATTGCCATTGCTTTCGGCGCGGTGGAGCGCACCGAGTGGCCGGCGCTGGTCCGCAGCCTCGTGCACGGCTGCATCTTCGGCGGCGGCGCGGTGCTGGCGATGTTCGAGCCTGCGCAACTGGCCGACGGGGTGCAGATCGACGGCCGGGCCCTGATCGTGGGGTTCGGCGCTGCCTTTGGCGGCTGGCCGGCGGCCCTGCTGGCCGGCCTCATGGCCGGCAGCGTGCGGATGTTGATCGGTGGGGCAGGGGTCAGCCCCGGCCTTGCCGGTATCGCTATTGCCGCTGTGCTGGGACTGGTGTGGCGCTATTGGCTCAAGCCGGCCGGGAAACTGGGTGTCGGTAGCCTCCTTGGTCTCGGCCTGTTGATCTCGTTGCATCTGCTGGCGTCAGCGGTGCTGGGCTACGCGTTGCTGGTGACGATGCTGACCCACATTGCGCCCTATGTCGTGTCCGCATCGGTGGTGGCGGCGCTGTTTCTTGGCCTGTTCATCGAGCGCGAACTGCGCCAGATCGCGCGCGAGCAGCATTGGCGGCGCAATGCGTTGACCGACCCGCTCACGGGCTTGCCCAACCGCCGTGCCTTCGAACAGGGCATGGGTGGCCTCAGGGTGGCCGGGCGCCCTGCTGGCCTGCTGATCGCCGATGTCGACCACTTCAAGCTGGTCAACGACACCCATGGGCATGCCGCGGGGGATTACGTGCTGCAGCGGCTGGCAATGACGCTGCGCGGCAACCTGCGGAGCCATGACCTGCTGGCACGCCTGGGTGGCGAGGAATTGTCGGTCCTGTTGCCGGAGACCGGCGTGCCGGAGGCCATCGTGGTGGCAGAGCGCTTGCGTGCCGCCGTCGAGACCATGAGCCTGGAGTGGCAGGGCCTGCCGCTTGAGGTCACCATCAGCATCGGGGTGGCGGTGGGGGAGGGTAGCACGCCCGCGGCGACCCTGTTCACCCAGGCCGATGCCGCCCTCTATGCTGCCAAGCGGGCCGGGCGGAACCGGGTGGTATTTGCCGGCCAGGTGCTGCTTGAGCCGCCGATTGCAGCTTGGGCAGACAAGGAGTTGTCAGAGCGCCGGCGGGCGCGCCCGCGCGTTGCCTGACGGGTAGCCTCAGCTCTTCTTCAGGTCGCTGTTGGCGCCGGGAATCCAGAGCACGTCCCGTTCGCCATTGCCATTGGCGACGCGGCCAAGAACGAACAGCAGGTCTGATAGTCGGTTGAGGTAGCGCACTGCTTCGGCGCTGGTGTCGGGTTCGGCGGCCGTAAGTTCGGTCGCGCGTCGCTCGGCGCGACGCACCACGGTGCGGGCCAGATGCAGCGCCGCAGACAGGGGCGAGCCGCCGGGCAGCACGAAGCTGGTCAGCGGCGCTAGGTTGGCATTGTAGTGGTCGATCTGCTTTTCGACGAACGCCGTCTGAACCGGTCGGACGCGCAGTGTCGGGTGCTCGCTGTCCTCGTCGTCACCGGGTGTGGCGAGGTCGGAGCCCACGTCGAACAGGTCGTTCTGGACCCGCGCCAGCAGCATGTCGACCTTTGGCATGGCACTGGTGTGAAGGCGTGCCAGGCCGATGGCAGCGTTGGCTTCATCAACGGTGCCGAAGGCCTCGATGCGGATGTCGTGCTTGGGTCGGCGCGGGCCGCGCACCAGGCCGGTGGTGCCGTCGTCGCCGGTGCGGGTGTAGATCTTGTTGATCTTGATCATCGGCTCAGCGGCCCTGGCCGAACAGGAACAAGGCTCCGAGCAGCAGGAAGATGGCGATGGCCTGGCCGATGACGCGCAGGCGCATCAGCTTCTGGCTGGTGTTGCCGGGACCGCCCTTGAGCATGTTCCACAGCCCCAGACCGAGAACGATGACGACGAAAAGCAGGGCAAGGGCAATGGCGATATTGAGCAGCGTTTCCATGGGCAACCTAACGCGGGATGGGTGCAGAGGATGCTGTCTTCAGATAGGCGGCAAGTCCCTCGGCCAGGGCGTCATAGATGGCACGGATCCGGTGCGAGGTGAACAACTGGCTGTGGGTGGTCAGCCATATGGGCATCGGGGGTACCGCGATGTCGACGGGAATGGCCACCATGCCCGGCGTGTGCTCCACCAGATTCAGTTGGGTGAAGCCGATGCCGAGCCCGGCCTTCATCAACTCCCACAGATGCGGCTGGTCGTCGGAGCGGAGCACGAAGTCGTCCCGCGTAAGCTGGAAGCCGAGGCTGCGGGCGTGCAGCACGATGGCATCCGAGCGGTCGAAACCGATCAGGTCGTGCTGCCACAGGTCGGACAGCGTCGTCGGCATGCCCCTTCGGGCGAGGTAGCTTTCATGGGCAGTCGGGACCAGGGCGATGTCACCGAGGTGTCGGGTGATCAGTTCGAGTTGTGTGGGGCGGAACATGCGCAGCGCAATGTCCGCCTCCCGCATCAGCAGGTTCTCGGCGGAATCGGAGGGGACGACCTCGAGGGCGATGCGCGGGTGCAGCCGTCGGATACCGGCAAGGATGCCGGGAAGCACGTAGTTGGAGATCATGGCGCTGGCCGTGATGCGGACCGTGCCGCCGGGCTCTTCCTTGGCGCCATCGGCGAGTATGGCGGCTTCGGCGAGGGAGGACCGTGCCCGGGCGACCGGTTCGTAGAGGCGCAGGGCCGCTTCGGTGGGCCTGAGTCCTGTAAGAGCACGATCGAAGAGGTTCAGCCCCAGATCGGTCTCGAGCGTCTCGACATGGCGGCCGACCGTCGGCTGGCTCAGCGACAGGGCGCGCGCGGCGCCGGAAAGTGAGCCGTGTTCCACAACGGCTGCAAAGCTGCGCCAGAGCGCCCAGTCCGGTTCTCTCTTCATTCTTGAATGCCGAACCCACGATTTTGGCGAATGCCCATACGGTAGTGTGGGTGTCATGCTCCTGTCCATCACAGCGATGGAGCAGATCATGAGCAAGGACAAGGTCACCGTTCTCGGCAGCAACGGCCATATCGGTCACGCGGCCATGCTGGCGTTTCGCGACGCCGATTGGACCGTCACCGGCTTCGGCCGTTCAAACCGCAAACCCGTTGGCGGCACGGCGTTCGTCCAGGGAGACGCAGGCGAACCGGCGGCGGTGCAGGCGGCAATCGCCGAGGCCGATGTGGTCGTCAACGGCTTGCACCTGCGCTACGACCAGTGGGGCAACGGCCGCGCCGAAGCGCAGCTTCAGGTGGTCATCGATGCCATGGCCGGCACCGGCAAGACGCTGATCTTCCCCGGCACCATCTACAATTACCGCGCCAGTGACCGGGTGGTCGACCCGCGCCTGCGCCAGGACGGCGAAGCACCCCGTGGGACCATCCGCATCAGGCTCGAACGGATGCTGCGCGAGGCGGCGGAAAGCCGGGGCTTCCAGGTGCTGGTGATCCGCGCCGGCGACTTCTTCGGGCCCGGCAATCACGACGAGTGGTATGGCGCGGCGATGCTGATGGATTACCGCAAGGACCGGCTCTACCACTTGGGCGATCTCGAAAAGCGCCATTCCTGGGCCTACCTGCCCGATCTCGGCCGGGCCTCTGCCGCGCTGGCGGAGCGGCGGGCGGACTTCTCGTGCTTCGAGAACTTCCATTTCGCCGGCCACTGGGTGTCACATGGGCAGATCATGGCTGCTGTGCAGACTGTGCTGCCGCGCCGGGTGAAAGTGTCGCCTTTTCCGTGGTGGCTCCTGCGCGCAGTGGGATTGGCGAACCCGGTCATGCGCGACATCTTCCGCATGCGCTATCTGTGGCAGAACGAGATGGAGCTGGTGGACCCGCGTCTCGACGGGCTGCTCGGCCCCGGCTTCACCACCCCGTTCGAGCAGGCGGTGACCGCAACGGTGACCGACCTGCTCGGCAGCGGCGAGAAGGCCGCGGCCTAAAGCGGCTCCTTGCTACCTCTCCCGACAGGCGAGAGGGAGCCTAGATTCAGACCGCCCGCCGCACGTCGGCGGGCGTCCAGCCCTCACTGCGAAGGTCGGCGAGGCTCTTCGAATCGCGGGACTTGCTGAGCTTGTGACCCTGGTCGTCCACCAGCAGCCGATGGAAATGGTAGATCGGGCTCGGCAGGCCCAGCAGCATCTGCAGCAGGACATGGATGTCGGTCGCCGCCTCCATGTCGCGGCCGCGGGTCACGTGGGTGATGCCCTGATCGGCATCGTCGATCACGACGCTGAGATGATAACTGGTCGGCATGTCCTTGCGCTGCAGCACCACGTCGCCCCAGCGCTCCGGCCGGGCATAGCGCACCTGCGGCCGGTCGGTCACGGTGGGGCCAACCACGGTGTAGGTCAGCATGCCGGTGCGATGGACCGCGGTCTCGTTGTCGAGCCGGAACTGCACCGGATCGCCACGCTCCAGCCGCTCGATGCGCTCGGCATTGCCGAGATGCCGGCAGGTGCCAGGATAAAGCGGGGCGCCATCCGGATCGGTGCCGGTCGCGGCTGCGCCGATCTCGCTGCGCGAGCAGAAGCAGGGATAGATCAGACGCATGTCCCGCAGGCGGTCGGCTGCCTCGGCATAGATGCCGAAGCGGTCCGATTGCTGCATCACCGGCTCCGGCCAGTCGAGGCCGAGCCAATGGAGGTCGCGGTAGATCGCGTCGACGAATTCGGGTTTACAGCGTTCGGTGTCGATGTCTTCGATCCGCAGCAGCGCCACGCCGCCGAGGCGATCGGCAGCGGCCCAGGTGTAGAGGGCGGAATAGGCATGGCCCAGATGCAGCAGCCCGTTCGGGCTGGGGGCAAAACGGAGAACGGGCGCGGATGGAAACGGGGTCACGGCGAATTTCTACCACGGTGCCCCTGACCCTGCCACCGCGCCTCGACAGCGAAGCGGCGGTCGCTGCACATCTTGACGCTTTAACTGCCATTGACCCGCTGCTGGTAACGATACGCAACCAGGTTGGCCCGGTTCTGCCCCGTTTGTACCCCGCTGGCTTTGCCGGAATGGCCCGGGTGATCACCGGCCAGCAGGTGTCCGTCGCCAGCGCCAGCGCCATATGGAACCGTTTCGAACAGGTGCCCGGGGCGCTGGACCCGGTGACCTATCTGGCGCTCGAGGAGGCCACGGTCCGGGCCGCCGGCCAATCCGGGGCCAAGTTCCGAACGCTCAGGGTTATCGCGGAAGCCGTCGGTTCCGGCGAGCTGGATTTCACCCATCTCGAAACCCTGCCGGCAGAAGAGGCGGTTCAATACCTCACTGCGCACAAGGGGATAGGTCCCTGGACGGCGGAAGTGTACCTCCTGTTCTGCGCCAATCATCCGGACGTGTTTCCCGCCGGTGACCTGGCCTTGCTCAAGGCCGTGCAGCATGGGCTCATGCTTGACGCGCGGCCCACGATCAAGGAGATGGTCGCCATCGCCGCTCGTTGGGCGCCGCACCGCTCCGCAGCGGCGCTGCTGTTCTGGCGGCTGTTTGCCGTGCTCCGCGACCGCGAAGGGATACTGTTGTGACCGCCAAACTCTCCGGCCCGATGCTGTTGCCCAAATCCGGCGCCCAGCCCACCATGGCCGTGGTGCTGCTGCACGGCTATGGCAGCGACGGCAACGACCTGATCGGGCTTGCGCCCTATTGGCAGGACCTGCTGCCCGAGGCGCTGTTCGTGGCCCCGAATGCGCCCGAGCCGTGCCAGATGATCGAGAGCGGCTACCAGTGGTTCGACGTCGCCTTCGACGGCGATCGGCTGGCGAGCCGGCAGACGGGTGTCGAGACGGCACGGCCAGTGCTGATGGCGTTTCTCGAGGCGATGTGGGCGCAAACCGGGGTCACCCCGGAGCGCACGCTGCTGGGTGGCTTCAGCCAGGGCGCAATGATGGCGCTCCACACCGGGTTGTCGATGGAGCGGCCGCTCATGGGAGTGCTGGCGTTTGCCGGAGCTTTCCTGCCACCGCAAAATTTCGGCACCCAGCCCTACGCCAGGTCGCCGGTCTGCATCATCCATGGCGACCTGGACGATGTGGTCGAGCCGGCACGGTCGGTGGAAGCCGATGCGGCACTGCGGGCGGGTGGCTACGATGTCAGCTATCATGTGAGCACCGCTACGGGCCACTCGATTGCGCCCGACGGGCTGGCCTTTGCCACCGAGTTCATCCGCCGCGTAGCCGGCAAATAACGCCGTTCCCCCCGCTTCACAGCCTCGACACAAAGCGCGTAGTATAAGCGCGCTATGGACGTACTCGATTCCCTCTCCGGGAGCCTCAAGTGACCATCCATGTGTCGCCTGAGGCGTGTCCCGCACTTGTGCTGAACGCGGACTATCGGCCGCTCAGCTATTACCCACTGTCATTGTGGTCCTGGCAGGATGCGATCAAGGCGGTTTGCCTGGAACGGGTCAATATCGTCTCCTACTACGACACCGTCATCCGCTCCCCCAGCTTTGCCATGCAGCTGCCGAGCGTGGTGTCGCTGAAGGACTATGTGAAGCCGGCCCGGCACCCTGCCTTCACCCGCTTCAACGTGTTCCTGCGCGATCGCTTCCAGTGCCAGTATTGCGGGTCCAGGGACGACCTGACCTTCGATCATGTGATCCCCCGCTCAAAGGGCGGGCAGACCACCTGGGAGAACGTCGTCGCCGCCTGTGCGCCGTGCAATCTCAGGAAGGCCAACCGGCTGCCGAGCGAGATCAGGATGTTCCCGCACCAGCGGCCGTATCACCCCACGGTGCAGGACCTCCACAACAACGGCCGGGCGTTCCCGCCCAATCATCTGCACCGCAGCTGGCTCGACTACCTCTACTGGGACATCGAGCTCGAACCCTGAGGTCAGGCGCGGTTGCGACGGACCTGAGCGACCATCGACATCGCCAGCAGTGCCACGATTGCGAGCGAAATCAGGGCGTTGTAGCCGGCCAGTGAAAGGCCGAGGAAGCGGAACTGCACCACGTCGCAGCCGACGATGTGAACGTCGTTGAGGTTGTTCAGGGAGTCGAAGCTGAAGCCTTCGCCGACGCCGGTGCAGGCGGTCGGGCCGGGCCAGAAGCCCCATTCCACGCCGGCATGGAAGGCGCCCATATAGGTGCCCCAGACAAAGATGGCGGTCACGACGGCCATGGCGATGTACCAGACCGCCAGCGGCAACCGGTTCCAGAGCAGCAGAACCAGGGCCAGGATTGGCAGGCCCCAGTAGTAGGGCTGGCGCTGCTCGAGGCAGAGTTCGCAAGGGACCAGGCCGCCGATGACCTGCGAGCCGAGCGCGCCGAGAATGGTGGCGAGGCCGAGAAGGAAGGCGGCGCCGGCGGCGAGCTTGTCGGTGGGGAGAGAACGCTGGGCCATTGGGGCTAGTCCGGTGTGACGCTGCTGGCAGCGATAGCGAGAGGCGCGGGTGAAAACCAGAGCGGAACGGCGATGTGATCAGTCGCCGGGCAGGGTGATGCCCGCTGCCTGGCGCAGGGCGATGGCGTTGGCGGGAGCGTGCAGTTTATCCTCGTGGACGAAGTAGGCGAAGACGTCGCGGCCGGCGCCGGCCCAGGTCCGGACCGTTTGTGCCCAATCGGCAATATCGGCTTCGGTGTAGCCCGCCGCGTCGGGCCGGGCGGGACCCTGCAGGCGGCAATAGGCGAAATCGGCGGTGAGATCGCGGCGGGGATTGTCGGCCGTGTCGGCGATGACGCGGGCGACATTGTGGGTCCGGAACAGATCGTCGGCTTCGGGTGTGTCGAAACTCGGGTGGCGGGTTTCGACGGCGTGGCGGATGGTGGTGACGCCGGTCGTGTCGAGGAAGGGCGGGGTCTTGAGCCGGCCATCGGCCTCCCCGGCAAGGGCGAGGTAGGCCTCGGGGGTTTTTGGCAGCAGGTCGAGGAAGGCGGAGAAGGTCTCGGGCTTGAAGCCGAGGTTGGGCGGCAACTGCCAGATGAAGGGGCCGAGCTTTTCACCCAGGGCAAGGGGGCCGGAGGCGAAGAAGTTGGCGAGCTCCTGGCGGCAGTCCTTGAGCCGTTTGATATGGGTAACGAGCTGCGGGCCCTTGATCGAGAAGACGAAGCCGTCGCGGGCTTCGCCGGCCCATTTGCGGAAGCTGTCGGGCTTCTGGGTGGCGCGGAAGGTGGCGTTGATCTCGATGCTGCCGAGGCGCTCGCTGGCGTAGGCGAGTTCCTTCTTCTGCACCAGCCCGGCGGGGAAGAACGTGCCCCGCCATGGCTCATAGACCCAACCGGCGGTTCCGGTGCGAATCTGCCCTGGCATGCGCGCTCTTCCCGATGGTGGCTCCGGCTAGAACTTGTAGTTCACTCCGGCGCGGATGACACTGAAGTTCTGCGTCACGTCCAAGCTCCCGGCGGCGCCCAGATTGTAGGGCTGAGTGCCGAGATTGACGTACAGGTACTCGGCCTTGATCGAGATGTTCTCTGTGGCCTTGGCCTCTAGGCCGGCCCCGAGGGTCCAGCCGTAGTGGGTGTTGGACTGGGAGGTCACCACATTGGCGGCGTCGGTGACACTGGCAGTGCCGCGGCCATAGGCGAAGCCGCCGGTGACGAAGGGCATGACCGAACCGAAGCTCATGCCGCCGCGGGCCCGGACGGTGCCGAAGAAGTCGGTAGACGCCTTGAAGGTGCTGCCGCCCCCGATGGGTTCGGAATAGCCGATGGCGGAGTATTGCAGATCGGTTTCCGCGCCGATGACGAAGCCGCCCATGTCGGCATTGTAGCCGGCGGTGGCGCCGATGGTGAAGCCACCGGCATTGGTGTTGGTCTGCGGTCCACCGCCGGTGGTCTGGCGGGTGAAGGAACCGAAGCCGTAGCCGCCGGCCACGCCGGCATAGAAGCCGGACCAGCTGGTGGCCGGGCTCGGCGAATACATCGGGCTGGCGCCACTGTTCCAACCGAGATCGGCAGCAGCAGCGGTGGAGGTCAGCAGGGTCGCGGCGGACAGAAGCAGGAGAGCGCGCTTCATCTCGGTCCTCGTTTGGTCAGTGGGCTTTGCCGCAAATTGCGACGGACACCTTAACGGGCCGGTAAGGAACACGGTTAACGCGCGTGTTTGCCCCCGCTGTGAAACGCGGAAGACTGCCAGCGCTGGATGTGGAAAGGGTGGTGCCCCCCGTCAGACTCGAACTGACATGCCTCGCGGCGGAGGATTTTGAGTCCTCTGCGTCTACCATTCCGCCAGAGGGGCACGAGGGCGTGTCTAGTCGAATTCGGGGCAATGCGGAAGCGGGAATTGCAGTAGCGCCGCGGAGCGGTTGACCGCGGTTTGGTGCAGGTCTAGAGGGTGTCGCGATCTCTCCAGCCCGCCCGTGCCCGACCAGCCAGCATTCCCGCAAGGGAAAGTGAATTGGTCCGGCAGCCGCTCCGAACCTGGGGCGTTGCTGCCTTCCGAGGCTTGAGGCAAGCGGACCAGAACTGGAGTTTACCGCATGACCCGTACCGAACGCCCACTGTGGCAGCGGTTCAGCATCTTCCTTGTGCCTCTGATGGCGTCCAACATCCTGCAGGCGATGTCGGGGACCATCAACTCGATCTTCATCGGGCAGATGATCGGGGTGGAGGCGCTGGCGGCCACAGCCACCTTCTTTCCCATCATGTTCTTCCTGATGAGCTTCATCATCGGGCTGAGCGCGGGTGCCACCATCCTGATCGGCCAGGCCTGGGGCGCCGGCAACGTTCAGCGCGTCAAGGAGGTGGCCGGCACCACGCTGACCGCCACGATCGCCCTGGGGCTGGTGGTCGCCGTGATCGGCGCGATCTGGACCGACGAGATCATGGCGCTGCTCGGGACGCCCGAGAACATCCGCGACATGGCAGTGGGCTACGGGCGGATCGTGCTGATCGGCATGCCCGGGTTCTTCATCTTCCTGGTCGTGACCTCGGTGCTGCGCGGTGTCGGCGACACGGTGACGCCGTTGTGGTCGCTGATCCTGTCGCTGGTGGTGGGTGCCGTGCTGACCCCGGCGCTGATCCAGGGCTGGTTCGGCCTGCCGCAGCTTGGCGTCAACGCCGCCGCCTGGGCGTTCATCGCCGGGTTCCTGTCGGTGCTGGTGTTCCTGTTCGTCTATATGCGGGCGCGCAAGATGCCGCTGGCGCCGGACATGGTGCTGCTCCGGGCGCTCACGCCGGACTGGAAGCTCCTGGGACTGATCCTCAAGCTCGGCATTCCCGCCGGACTGCAGATGGTGATCTCCTCGATCGCCGGCATCGTGGTGATCGGGCTCGTCAACCGCTTCGGCTCGCAGGCCACCGCCGCCTATGGCGCGCTCGGGCAGGTGATGAGCTATGTGCAGTTCCCGGCCATGTCGATCGGCATCGCCACCTCGATCCTGGGAGCGCAGGCGATCGGCGGGCGGCGTACCAGTGAACTGGGCGCCATCACTCGCACGGCGCTGGTGCTGAACCTGATCATAACCGGCGGCCTCGTGGTGCTGGCCTACCTGTTCAGCGAGAACCTGGTGCGCCTGTTCATCACCGATCCGGAGGTGATCGCGCTCACCGAGAACCTGCTCTACGTGGTGCTGTGGAGCATCGTGTGCTTCGGCTGGGGCGTGGTGTTTTCGGGCATGATGCGCGCCAGCGGCATGGTGTATGCGCCGATGGTGCTGGCGCTCGCCTGCATCCTGCTGATCGAGATTCCCGGCGCCATCTGGCTGAGCGGCACCAGCCTCGGCCTCACCGGCATCTGGATCGCCTATGCGGCAAGCTTCACCGCCATGCTGGTGCTGCAGGGGGGCTGGTACCAGTTCGTGTGGAAGCGGAAGCCGATCGTGGCGCTGGTGTAGCAGGGGCGCCTCCGGGCGTGCAGCTTTGTCCGCCGGGGTCACCGTCGGTTGCGGAGAGGAGCGGGGCCCCGAGGCGGATGCCGCCTCTGGAATAAATAATAGTGAGACGTCACCGCCTCGGGGCGCCGGGATTTTAGAACGGGGTGCGACGACTCCATTTCGGACAGGGGGATGGAAGTGTTCATCCTCGCCGAACCTGAGCGGACCACCCTCGAGCCCAGGGAAAGAGCGACCTCCCCCTGCCCGGCCGTCCTTCCGCCAC
>JAEYXQ010000017.1 GCA_023431205.1 Pseudomonadota bacterium
GGCTGCCAGTTGACCGGGTGGCCGCTGGCGGGTGGGTAACTGCCCGCTGGAGGAAAGTCCGGGCTCCTTCGAAACACGGTGACGGCTAACGGCCGCCGGGGGCGACCCCAGGGAAAGTGCCACAGAAAGCAAACCGCCCCGGTTCGCCGGGGTAAGGGTGAAAGGGTGCGGTAAGAGCGCACCGGGCTGCCGGCAACGGTGGCCGCACGGTAAACCCCACCGGGAGCAAGACCAAATAGGGATGACGCGGAGCTTCGGCTCCAGCCAGTTTTGAGGCCGGTCATCCGGGTTGGTTGCACGAGCGTCCTGGCAACAGGCGCCACAGATGAATGGCCACCGCGTCGCGGAAACGCGGCCCTACAGAACCCGGCTTACAGGTCAACTGGCGCTTACCTCCGCTGGCCGGGTGCCACCTTGCTTCGGCCGCATTGCCGATCTAGCCTAAAGGTGAGCGAAAAAGGTGCAGCACAAGACTGCATCGGACTTCGGATCCACGGACCGTTGCCCCCGAACTCGATGAAGCCGCCGCATCACGCGCCGGCCACGAGAAGGGTTTTGAGCCATGTCTCCCACCTCCCGCTTTGCCGTGATTCATGAAGACGACGTAGGCATGAACCACGGCGCCAATGTCGCTTTCCTCGAGCTGCAGGAGGCCGGCATCTGTTCGGCCGGCTCGGTGATGGTGCCATGTCCGTGGTTCGCCGAGGCGGCCCGGATTGCGCGTCACAATCCGCAACTCGATCTCGGTGTCCACCTGACTCTCAACTCGGAGGCCAGGGGCTACAAGTGGCGCCCGCTGACGGGCGTCAGTGACAACGGCCTGACCGACGCCAACGGCTTCTTCTGGGACAACGTGCCCGACGTGCGGGGCCATGCCCGGCCAGAAGCGGTGGAAGCCGAGCTGCGCACGCAGGTGCAGGCTGCGCTCGATGCCGGTATCGATGTGACCCACCTCGACTGCCACATGGGCACGGCGATGATGCCGGAGTTTGTCGGCATCTACGAACGTCTCGGCGCCGAGTTCGGGTTGCCGCTGTTGCTGATGCAGGAGTACCGGACGTTCTCGGTGATGGGCTATGTGGGGCCGGTGACCACCGAGGAGTACGACCGGGCCCGTGATCGGGCCGCCCAGCGCGGCAATCCGGTGGTGGCCCTGCAGGCGGAGACGCCGTGGGCGTGGCCCGAGGGGCAGGATGCGGCATACCGCGCGCTGTTCTCCAGCCTCCCAGCGGGGACGAGCTGGCTGGCGCTCCATTTCAACACGGAGGGCGAGATCAGCGTTATCGACAGCGAGGCGCACTTCCGGATCAGCGAGTACGAGCTTTTCCGCAGCGGCAGGGCCGGGAAGATGCTGGAAGCGGAGGGGATTGCGCCGGTGGCGGTGCGGCCCTGGCGGGAGCAGTTGCGGGCCGCGTAACGGTGGCCCTACACCGGAAACTTCAGAACCACCTGGGTGCCGGGGCGCTGGTTGGTGTAGGCGACGGAGGCGCCGAGGCTGTGGGCCATTGCCTTGACGATGCGGCTGCCCAGCCCGGTTCCCTGCGGCTTGCCGGTGCCGTCCCAACCAATGCCGTCGTCTTCGACGCGCAGGTCGATGGTGGTCTGCTCGATCGAGCGGAGCACGATGCGCACCTCGCCGCCGACCCCGATCGGATAGGCGTACTTGATGGCGTTGGTGACGAGTTCGGTGACGACGACGCCGACGGAGGCCGCCTTCTCGGTGGGGATGGCCACGTTGTGGGCGTCGATGGCGATGCGGGCGAGGGCGCCCGCCGCCTGCATGGTGGTCTCGAGTTCTCTCGCGAGGCCCTTGAGGTAGTCGCCGAGCTGGACCGAACGGACGTCGTCGGTGGTGTAGAGGTGCCGGTGCACCCCGGCGATGGCCTGGATGCGCGCCTGGGTTTCTGCCAAGGCGTTGCGGGCTTCCTCGTTGTCGATGGCGTTGGCCTGCAGGCCGACAAGGGCGGCAACCATGGCGAGGCTGTTGGCAACGCGGTGGTTGACCTCGCCCAGGAGCATTTCGGCCCGCTCGCGGGCCTCGCGCATTTCCTGCTCGGCGGTGGCCTTGGCGCGGTTGAGCCGCAGCAGGTCGACGGCATGGCCGATGGAACTCGCCAGCAGCTCAAGAAAGTCGGTGTCGACTGTCTTGAGGACGTAGTCGGCTGCACCGGCCTTCAGCGCGGCGATGGCCACCGCCGTTTCCGCGGTTCCGGTGACATAGACGACGGCGGGACGATCTTCGAGTTCCGCCATGGCGGCCAGCACGTCGATGCCGGTGCCGGTGGGCAGGTAGTGATCAAGGCCGACCACATCGATGCCGCCCTGGCGCAGGCGCGCCAGTCCCTCTTCGCCGGTGTGGGCGCATTCGACGATATAGCCGCGCCGCTCCAGCGCCTTCTGCACGAGGCGGCAGAGGCCCGGATCGTCATCGATATAGAGGATGTGCGGCGTGCGGTCCGGCATTTTACTCGGATTCGGGTACCTGGATCACCGAGAAGAACAGGCCGAGCTGGCGGATGGCGTTGGCGAAGCCATCGTAGTCCACCGGCTTGGTGATGTAGACATTGGCGCCGAGGTCGTAGCAGCGCTGGATCTCGCGCTGGTCGTCGGTGGTGGTCAGCACCACGACCGGGGTGCGGCGCGTGTGCTCGTTGCCCTTGACCTTTTCGAGGATGTCGACGCCGGTCATGTCGGGCAGGTTGAGGTCGAGCAGCACCAGGAGCTGGCGGCCGCTGCTGACTTCGCCGGTGCCGTCCTTGCCCATCAGGTAGGTCAGGGCCGAGGTGCCGTCGGTGAAGGGCACGATCTCGTTGCTGACGCCGGCGCGGCGGATGTTCTTTTCGATCAGGCGGGCGTGACCCTCGTCGTCCTCGATCATCACGATGGTGACAGGCTTGGCGTCATTGCTCATTTCGAAACCGTCTCCAGAAAGCTGCGCAGGTCCCGTGGCAGCGTGATGATGAAAGTCGTGCCCTGGCCCAGTTCTGACCGGAGCGTTATGTCGCCGCCCAGGCTGCGCACCATGGTACGCACATGGGCAAGCCCGATGCCTTCGCCGGGCTGGCTCTGGGTGCCGGCACGGCGGAACAGCTCGAACACCCGCTCGTGGTCGGAGGCGGCAATGCCCCTGCCGTTGTCCTCGACCTCGATCTCGATGCGATTGCCAGCCATTTGCCTGGCCCGGATCCTGACCGTCAGCGCACGGTCCGGATCCTGATACTTCACCGCGTTGTCGAGCAGGTTACCCAGGATCTGCTCCAACGACAGGCGGTCCGTTATCACGCGCGGAACGGCGATGTCGACCTCGATCGTCCCGCCCCCGCCGGCAACCTGGTGGTGAATTGCCGCAGCGGAGGCCTCCGCGAGTTCGTCGAGGTTGACGGACTCCGGCTTCAACTGGCGCCGGCCTTCGCGCGAGATCTTTAGGATGGCGTTGATCAGCGCATCCATCTTGCGGGTGGCGGCTCGAATGAAGGTGATGGCCTCGGGCAGGTCCTCGGTGGCGGCGGTGCGGGCGGCGGCGAAGGCCGGATCGGCGTCGTCGCGGCCCTGCATGAAGGCGGAGAGTTCGCCGACGCTGGTTTCGAGCTCGCTGGTGAAGCCCATGATGTTGACCAGCGGCGCCCGAAGGTCGTGGGTGACGATATAGGCGAAGCGCTGGATTTCCTCATTGGCGCGGCCGAGGTCGACGGTGCGCTCGCGCACGCGCTGCTCGAGGCTGGTATTGGCGAGTTCGACCTCCTGGCGCGCCTTGCCGAGTTCGCGGGTGTAGGACACCACGGTCCAGGCGAAGGCACCCACCACCACGAAGATCACGAAGGCGCCGGCGATGTTGGTCCAGCGCAGGGCGTTGGCGGCGTTTCGCTGATCCTCTGCGCCGACCGTCAGGCGCTCGTCGGCGGCACCGATCAGGGCGTCAAAGAAGGTGCGGGAGCGATCCATGGCCTCCTTGCCGCGGTCGGTGCGCACGATCTCGACAGCCTGGTCGGCGGCGCCATCGCGCGCGAGGTCGATCGTCTCGGCCATTTCGGCCAGCTTGTAGTCGATGTCGGCCCGCAGGGTCTGCATCGGTTCGGCCGCCTGGGGGTAGGGGACCAGGACCTCCTGCAGGCGCTCGTAGCTCTGCTCCACCCGGCCGAGGGCGGTCGTATAGGGCTCGAGATAGGTCTCGTCCTGGGTCAGGATGTAGCCGCGCTGGCCGGTTTCGGCGTCCTGCAGGGCGGTGCGCAGGTCGACGGCGGCGGTGCGGGCGTCACGCGCCTCGATCACTTCGTTGAAGTAGACCTGGGTCTGTTCAACGAGCCAGATGGTGGTGCCGACGATGCCTGCCAGCGCCAGAAAGCCAACAAGCAGCAGGATCACGCCCGAGCGGACAAAGACGTTGCTCGATATGGGCAATGCGGTTTCCCCCGGATAGTGCTGGAAACACATCGCTTAAAGCGCGGGTGGGGGCAATACGCATTCGGCTCGACGGGGATTTTTCCGTGAAGCCCGAATGGGAAACAGAATCTTAAGCGTCCTTGGCGACATTGATGCGGAGTTTACAGGGCCTCCCGCCGGCGGCCGCGAATGGAGTGCGAGTGGTAGCAATGGGCAAGCGTTCCCTGCCCGAGAGCGGCATGGCCGGCGGCCCGCACATTCCCGTCCTCCTGGACGAGGTGCTGGCGGCGCTCGCGCCTCTTGAAGGCCGCCGGATCGTCGACGGCACGTTCGGGGCAGGCGGGTATTCGCGGGCCATGCTCGAGGCCGGTGCCAGCGTCATCGCCATTGACCGCGACCCCAGCGTGAAGCCGCATGTGGATGCCCTCGTGGCCGAGTTCGGCGAGCAGTTCCAGTTCGTGGCGGGGAGCTTTGCGGAACTCGACGTCCACGCCGGCGATCGCGGGCCGATCGACGCGGTGGTGCTCGATATCGGTGTATCCTCGATGCAGCTCGATACGGCGGAGCGCGGCTTTTCGTTCATGCGCGAGGGCCCGCTCGACATGCGCATGGCGAGCGAAGGCGAGAGCGCGGCCGACCTCGTCAACACGCTGGAGGCCGAGGAACTGGCCAACCTGCTCTATGCCTATGGCGAGGAGCGCAAGTCGCGCCGGATCGCGCAGGCCATCGTGACGGCACGGGCGGACGCGCGGATCGAAACCACAACCGAGCTGGCGCGGCTGATAGAAAAGGCCATCGGTCGCAAGCCCGGCGACGCGCACCCGGCGACCCGCAGCTTCCAGGCGCTGCGCATCGCGGTGAACGGGGAATTCGAGCAGCTGGTGGAGGCGCTGTTTGCCGCCGAGCGGCTGCTGCCGGAAGGCGGACGGCTGGCCGTGGTCAGCTTTCACTCGCTGGAAGACCGGATTGTGAAGCGTTTCTTCGACCCCGAGAAGGGCGGGCCGGCGCAGTCGCGGCACCTGCCGCAGGCCGAGATGGAGCCACGCCGCTGGGTGGATGTCGCCAAGGCAGTCAAGCCGGGCGAGGCAGAGCTGGCGCGCAATCCGAGGGCGCGGTCGGCGGTGCTGCGGTGCGCAACGCGCGCTGCCGCGCCGGCGCGTCCCACGAGCCTCAAGGGGCTGGGCGTGCCCACGGTCAGGGGTGCGGCATGATCCGCAGCATCAACATCTTCCTGATCTTCACCAGCGTGCTGATGCTCGCCGGTGTTTACGCGCTGAAATTTTCGATCGAGGACACTGCGGCGCAGCGGACGGCGCTGATCGCCCATATCGACGAGCAGGAAGGGGAACTCTCCATCCTCAAGGCGGAAGAGGCGGTGCTGAGCCAGCCCGGCCATATCGAGCCGATCGTGCGGCGGCACCAGGCGACGCTCGGCATCGAGCCGGTGAAGCAGGAGCAGTTCGGGTCCTTCCTCGACCTGCCGATGCGGCCGGCCAAGCCGAACTCGGAGGCCATGGACGCCCTGTTCCTGTCGCTCGAGGCGGGCGTTGACCCGATCGATGCCATTCTCGAACTCGAAGGGATCGAATAGTGGCGGTTACGGCAGAGTTTGGGTCCACCATCAGCCTCGACGGCGCCCGCAAGGCGCGGGGTACGCTGACGCAAGCGCGTATCCGCTGGATGATCTTTGCGCTGGTGCTGGGCTTCAGCCTGGTCGGTGGCCGGCTGGTGCAGCTCGGGCTGGTGGAAAGCGACCAGTCCATCGAAGGGCAGACGCGTGACGCGATCACCGCCACGCGGCCGCCGATCCTGGACCGCAACGGCCTCGAAATGGCGGTCGACATCCGCGTGCCATCGCTGTTCGCCGAGCCCCGGCGCATCATCGATGTCGAGGAAGCGGTGCGCAAGCTGCGTACGGTGCTGCCCGATCTCGATCCCGACTGGCTGCGCCGCCGGCTGACCGGCGACAAGGGCTTTGTCTGGGTGCAGCGCGAGCTCACCCCGGCCATCCAGGACGATGTCATGCGC
>JAEYXQ010000147.1 GCA_023431205.1 Pseudomonadota bacterium
CGTGGGTCATGTCCACCGCAGGGGCAATAAGAACGAGCCCGGCGAGCCGCCCTGCCCCACGCTGCTGCAGCGCTCGCGCCAGCAACAGGGCGATCCAGCCGCCCATGGACGATCCCACCACCACCTGCGGCCCTTCGGTGAGGGCAAAGGCCGCCTCGGCCTCTTCGAGCCAGCGCGTTATCGTGCCTTGGGTGAATTCTCCGCCGGAGGCGCCGTGGCCGGAATAGTCGAAGCGGGTCACGGCAAACCCCCGCTCGGCGCCAAGCTCGTCAAGGCAGCTCGCCTTGGCACCGGTCATGTCCGAGCGGAAGCCGCCGAGCCAGAACAGTCCCGGCTGGCCTCCGGCGCGGCGCAGCAGCGCGATTTCGCGCGCGGCAGTTCCCTCTCCGACGAGGAGGCGCGAGGCGACAGGAGCGGGCGCGATCAAGACCATTCTCCCATGAAGCGGAAACCCTGGGCCTGGCGCGGGCGTTTCCTTGCGGCAACAGCGCGGAAAATCGCACCGGCGCTTGTTGACTTATGCCCCCGCTAACACGATTTTAGGCGCGTTTTCACCCCCTCCTACCAATAACACAAGGATAGCTTGCCATTCGCCGTCCCATGAGACCCGTGGCCCCCCAAAAGGACGGGCCGATTTCCAATGAGGATATTTCCAGCCCCGACGTGCAGCTGATCGACGCCGAAGGTGAGAACCGCGGCGTGGTGCGTACGCGCGAAGCGCTGGCCGAAGCTCAGGAGCTCGGGCTCGACCTCGTGCTGATCGCGCCGAACTCGGCCCCGCCGGTCGCCAAGATGCTCGATCTCGGCCGCTTCAAGTATGCCGCCCAGAAGAAGGCAGCCGAAGCGCGCAAGAAGCAGAAGGTCATCGAGGTCAAGGAAGTCCAGCTTCGCCCCAATATCGATGACCACGACTACAACACCAAGATGAAGGCGGTGCAGCGGTTCATCGACGAGGGCGACCGGGTCAAGGTGACGATGCGGTTCCGCGGTCGCGAAATGGCGCACCAGGAATTGGGCATGCAGCTGCTGCTCAAGGTCCGCGAGCAGATGGACGCCGTCGCCAAGGTGGAGTCGCAGCCCCGCTCGGAAGGCCGGCAGATGGTGATGGTGCTGGCGCCGAAGTAAGGGCGCCGGGCTGTTCAGAGGTTGAAGGCGGGCTCAGGCCCGCCTTTTTTTGTTTGCGGAGAAGACCCTCACCCTGGCCCTCTCCTCAAGGGGGCGAGGGACGCAGGAGCGTTGGCACGGTGCCTATTGGTGTCACGCCTTGGCGGGAAGATCAGGGTGAGGGGTTCACCTTTCACGGCAGAACCCCAGCGCTGAACCCCTCACCCGCCGCTGCGCGGCGATCTTTTCCCTCAGGGGAGAGGTGAACCGGGGATGGGCCGTGACTGTGGTTCTTCGCGAGGAGCACTGTCGGTGCAACATCGTCCCCTCTCCCCTCAGGGGAGAGGTGAAGCGAGGATGTGGCGCTGCGGGCTACCCCCTGAGCACAGCCTCGACTTCTGCCCGGGTGGGGGGCTTGCAGCCCTTGCGGCCGCAGTTGATGCCGGCGACCACGGCGCCGAAGCGCAGCATGTCGGCAAGGGCGGTGTCGTCGAGGCGGGCCATGGCGTCGGGGGCAAGGCACTCGTGGTCGTGCAGCCAGGTGATGACGCCGGCCATCAGGCTGTCCCCTGCCCCGACGGTATCGCCGAACACCGCTGGCCGGTGAATGCCGGCGCTGGCGGTACCGGAGCGGGTGAAGGCGCGTGAGCCCTGATCGCCCAGGGTGACGACGACCAGACGGCAGGCCGGCCCGTCGAGCAGCTGGCGCGCGTAATCGTCGAGCGACGCGCCGGGGGCGAGCGCCGCAATGTCTTCTTCCGACAGCTTCACCAGGTGCGCGCGCTCGAGGAAGAGCTGCAGGCGCCGCTTGTAGCCGTCGAAATCGTCAACAAGGCTGGGGCGGACATTGGGGTCGATCGAGATGGTGGCGCCACGGTCGATGGCCGCATCGACGACCTCGAGCCAGGCCTCGGCCTCGCGGGGCACGATCGGGCAGAAGCCGCCGATCTGGTAGAGCTCCAGCGCCTGCGGCAGGGCGGCGATGGCACTGTCTGCCTCGATAGCGCCGTCGGCAGCGCGATAGAAGCCGTAGCGGGCATTGTGACGGTCATCGAAATTGACCACGGCGAGGGTGGTGTAGTCCTTGACCCGCTCGCCGAGCAGCGCCGTCACCCCGGCCTCTTCCAGTGGACCCGTCAGGTAGTCGCCGAAAGCATCCGCCGAAATCGGACAAAGAAAGCCGGTCTGGTTGCCGAGCTTTGCCAGCGCAATGGCGCAGTTATAGGGGGAGCCGCCCGGATGGGCGGTCATGACGATCTGCCCCTCGCCGTCCCGGCCGATCATGCGGCCACCCTCCACCGTCACCTCGGCCTTGAGATCGATCAGGCTTTCGCCGCCGACAACGAACATCCGCACCCCCAACACTAAGTTGCGCCGACATAGCATCTTGTCGGCTGCTGTCGCCAGCACCGCAAGGAGCGGTTTCCCCTAAGCAACGTGGGGAAATTATTGACGATGGAAATCAATCCTGTTCTACCAAAACCAGCAGCGGAGGCACATCCGCGCCGGACTGAGTGACGGGGGAGGATCAGGGTGCAAGGACTCGCCTGGCTGGTGCGCGGCATCAGTGGCGTCAACCGGGTTGTGGGGGAAGTCCTCAGCTGGCTGGCGCTGGGATGCGTGCTCGTCTGTTTCACCGTGGTGGCGCAGCGCTATGTCTTCCACACCTCTACCCTGTGGATGCAGGACCTCTATGTGTGGATGAGCGGCGCCATGTTCACCGCCGTCGCCGGGTTTGCGCTGCTGCGCGGCGACCATGTGCGGGTGGACATCTTCTATCGACCCTGGCCGGTGCGGCGCAAAGCCATTGCCGACCTGTTCGGGGTCGTGGTGTTCCTGCTCCCCTTCGTGATCGTGGTGTGGGTCTACGCCTTTCCCGCCGTCCGGCGGTCCTGGAGCTTTTACGAAGGCTCCTCCAATATCGGGGGCATGCCGGGGCTGTTCCTGCTCAAGACCTTTATTCTTCTGTTCTGCGTGCTGGTTGGCATTCAGGGCATCGCCATGGCGGCACGCTCCATCCTGGTTCTGGCCGGGCGCGAGCATTTGCTGCCGGCGTCGCTACGCTATGAAGCCGAGAAGGGGCACGGCTGATGGATCCCGTCCTTATCGGCGAGCTCCTCGCCGGCCTGATGTTCGTCGGCGTCATCGGCGTGCTGATGCTCGGCTTCCCCGTTGCCTTCTCGCTGGCTGGTACCGCCATCCTGTTCGGCCTCGTCGGCTGGCTGCTCGGCGTCTACGACCCGTCCAACTACGGCTCGCTGGCCGGCCGCTATATCGGCCTGATGACCAACGAGGTGCTGGTCGCAGTGCCACTGTTTGTGTTCATGGGCGTGATGCTGGAGCGATCCGGCATTGCCGAGCAGTTGCTGCTGACCATGGGCAAGCTGTTCGGCAACCTGCGCGGGGGCCTGGCCCTGTCGGTGATCGTGGTGGGTGCGCTGCTCGCCGCCTCGACCGGCGTGGTCGGTGCCACCGTCGTCACCATGGGGCTGATCTCCCTGCCGGCCATGCTGCGCGCCGGCTATGACCCCAAGCTCGCGACCGGCGTGATCTGCGCCTCCGGCACGCTGGGGCAGATCATCCCACCATCCACCGTTCTCATCTTCATGGGCGACATGCTCTCGGGCATCAACGCCCAGGTGCAGATGGAAAAGGGCAATTTTGCCCCGGAACCGGTGTCGGTCGGCGCGCTGTTCGCGGGCGCCATCATCCCGGGCCTGCTGCTGGTGGGGTTCTATGCCCTGTTCGTCATCTTCAAGGCCTGGCGTGATCCGCAGTCGGCCCCTGCCACCCCCGTGCCGGAAGCCGAAAAGGCGCATCTGTGGCGCGAGGTCGTGGTCGCCCTGATCCCGCCGCTGCTGCTGATCGTGGCCGTGCTGGGCTCGATCCTTGCCGGTATCGCCACCCCGACCGAGGCGGCTTCGGTGGGCTCGGTCGGCGCCCTGCTGCTGTCGCTGCTGCGCGGCAAGCTCAATCTCGGCATCCTGCGCCAGGCGGTGATCTCGACCGCCACCATCACCTCCATGGTATTCATCATCCTGTTCGGCGCCGCCGTGTTTTCCATCGTCTTCCGCATGATGGGTGGGGACAACCTCGTGCACGAATTCCTGTCGTCGATGCCGGGCGGCGCCATCGGCGCCATCATCATCGTGATGTTCGTGATGTTCCTGCTCGGGTTCATCCTCGACACCTTCGAGATCATCTTCATCGTGATCCCGATCACCGCGCCGGTGCTGCTGGCGCTCGATGTGAACCCGATCTGGCTCGGCGTGATGGTGGGCGTGAACCTGCAGACCAGCTTTCTGACGCCACCCTTCGGCTTTGCGCTGTTCTACCTCCGCGGCGTGGCGCCGGCGCGGGTGTCTACCGGCATGATCTATCGCGGTGTGGTGCCGTTCGTGATCCTGCAGATCATCGGCCTGATCACGCTGTTCGTCTTCCCGCAGCTCATCACCTGGCTGCCGGACCTGCTGTACTGACCAGCGGCTGCGGCCGCAGCAGACCAGTAAAAAGCCCGGGCCGAAGCCCGGGCTTTTCCGTTCCGCGACTGGCGCTGGCTCAGTCGAACTTGATGTACTTCTCGCGGGCCTCGAGGTAGGCCATGTCGGTATCGCGGGTGCGCGCGCGCAGGAGATTGAACGCCGACACGAAGCTCTCGGCGGTTTCCTTGGTCAGGGCGTCGCCGCTCTCGCGGATCTCGGCCATCAGTTCCATGGACGCCTTGGCACCGGCCTCGATGATCTCCTCGGGGAACTTGCGGACCTGCACGCCATGCTCGCTGACCAGCGCGGCGAGGGCACGCGGATCGTTGGCATACATGTCGGACGAGACCTGGTCATAGGACGACTGCGCTGCGATACGCACGATCTCCTGCAGGTCTTCGGGCAGTTCCTGGAACTTGGCCTTGTCAACCACCAGTTCGGTGGCAAGGCCCGGCTCGACGAAGCTGGGGAAGTAGTAGTTCTTGGCGATCTGGTAGAAGCCCAGCGCCAGGTCGTTATAGGGACCGACGAACTCGGCGGCATCGAGCGTGCCGGACTGGAGCGCGGCGAAGATTTCGCCGGCGGCGAGGTTGATCACCGAAGCGCCGAGCTTGGCCCAGACCTGCCCACCGAGGCCGGGGGTGCGGAAGCGCAGGCCCTGGATGTCGGAGACGCCGGTCAGTTCGTTGCGGAACCAGCCGCCAGCCTGGGTACCGGTGTCGCCGGAGAGGAACCCCTGAACGCCGAACTGGTCGTAGACCTTGTCCCAGATTTCCTGGCCGCCGAGATAGTGGACCCAGGCGGTCAGCTCGCGGTTGGTCATGCCGAAGGGCACGCCGGTGAAGAAGCTCAGCGCCTGCGACTTGTTCTGCCAGTAGTAGGGCGTGCCGTGGCTCATTTCGGCCGAGCCGTCGATCACCGCGTCGAGCGCCTGCAGGCCGGGCACCATTTCGCCGGCCGCGAACACCTGCACGGTCAGGCGGCCACCGGAGGCCTTGGTGATGCGGTCCGCCAGGGTCTGCGCACCGACGCCGAGGCCCGGGAAGTTCTTGGGCCAGGTGGTGACCATGCGCCAGGTGATGTTGCCCTGGGCGATGGCGGGCGTTGCCAGCGTCGTCGCCGCGGCGGCGCCGACGGCCGCGACCGAAGCGGATTTGAAGAATTCACGTCTTTTCATAAAGGTCCTCCCGACTGGCGCGTGCCCTTGCAAGCGCCGCCGATGTCACCGCCCTGCGGCGGCGCATCAGTTGACGCTAGAAAAGCAACGTCGTTTGCGGCTGTCCAGCATGTTGTTGGTTGGGCAGCAGATTCAGGCCCGGTGAAATAACGTCCGGAAGCGGGGAATAAAGTTCTTGGGGCGGTGTTCATCTGGGTACGGGCCGCACCGGCCCGCAACAGGAGGACTCCCCATGCATGTGCGTTCCCTATTTGCCGGCGCTGCCGCGCTCGCTCTGCTTGCCCTGCCGGGCTTTGCCGCCGAGTATCTGGGCGGGGTGGTGCAATCGACCGATATCGGCGGCCAGATGGTACTGACCGACAGCAACGGCATGGCGCTCTACACTTTCGACAAGGACACCAATGGCGACGGCAAGAGCGTCTGCAACGGCGACTGCGCGGTGAAGTGGCCGCCGCTGATGGCTGACGACACCGCCCAGCCCGAGGGCGACTTCACCGTCGTCACCCGCGACGACGGCACCAAGATGTGGGCCTACAAGGGCTGGCCGCTTTACTACTGGTACGAAGACATGGCCGCCGGCGACACCAAGGGTGACGGCGTCGGTGGCGTCTGGCACCTTGCGGTCGAGTAAGGGCTGAGGAGGCCGTCCTGGACGCATTCCTCGACGAGGTTGAGGCCGCCGTGCCGGCGCTCAGGCGATATGCCCGGGCGCTGACGCGCAATGCCGATCGCGCCGACGACCTGGTCCAGGACTGCCTCGAGCGCGCCATCAGCCGGCGCGGACTGTTCCGCCCCAGGAGCACGGTCCGCGCCTGGCTGTTCACCATCCTCGTCAACCTCCACCGCAACGGCTTGCGCGCCGATCGGCGCCGCGGCGAGGGCGTGCCGCTGGAGTTGCTGCCCGACCCCTCCGTGGCGGCGCCGCAGCCGGGGCACCTGGCACTGGCGGAGGTGGCCCGCGCCATCGACACTCTTCCCCTCGAGCAGAAGGAAGCCCTGTTGCTGATCGCTCTCGAAGGCCTCGCCTACCAGGAGGCCGCCGCCATTCTCGGCATCCCGCCCGGCACGCTGATGAGCCGGCTGGCCCGTGCTCGCGCCGCGCTGCGGACGCTGACCGGCACGCCGGCGGAGCCGCATCTGAGGACGGTGAAATGACGGTCACCCGCGAACAGCTGATGGCCTATGCCGATGGGCAACTGCCCGAGAACGAACGCGTATCGGTCGAGACGTGGCTTGGCGCCAACCCGGAGGCCGCGGCGGAAGTGGCGATGACCCTCCGGCAGAACGACGCCATCCGCACCCTGTTCGCGCCTGCCGGCGCGGAACCGCTGCCGGCGGCCCTGCGTGCTGCCACCATCGCCGCACGGCTCGCGCGGCGTCGTCGGCAGATGGTTCTGCGCGTGGCGGCGGCGGTGGCGCTGGTCGGCATCGGGCTCGGCCTGGGCTGGTTCGGCCGGCCGCTCGTCGAACGACAGCCGGCCTACGCGCTCCTGGTCGCCGATGCGCTGCGGGCGCACAGCGTGTTCGTGGCCGAGAACCGGCACGCCGTGGAAGTGCCCGGCAGCGATGGCGAGCACCTGTCCACCTGGCTGTCCAACCGGCTCGAAACCCCGCTGGGCATGCCCGACCTCAGCGCCGAAGGGCTGAGGCTGGTGGGCGGCCGGTTGCTGCCGGGTCAACCGGAGCTCGGCGGGCGGGCAGCGCAGCTGATGTACGAGGACGCAAGCGGGCAGCGGGTGACGATCTATGTGACGGCCGCCTTGCCCGGCGGCGCCGAGGACTACGAGCATGTCGAGGCAGGTCCGGCCGAAGCGGTGTACTGGGCCGACGGGCGCATCACCTGCACGGTGATCGGCACGCTGCCGCCCGAGCGGTTGCAGACGGTGGCGCGGGCGGTGTTTTCGCAGATGAAGGGCGTAGAGGCTTAGGGCCTCGGTTCTATTGTCCTGTTGAACTCCACCCCTGCCGCCCCCCTCCCTGCCCTCCCCGCAAGGGGGAGGGTGGCTGCGGTGAGCGTGGCGAAAGCTCGCCATACCATCAGGGTGACAAATCGGCACAACGGAGTGGAGTTCACCCTCCCCCTTGCGGCGAGGGTAGGGAGGGGGTCGGCAGGAGTGGTGCCCTCCTTCCTCTCCCCTCGGGGACAGGTCGCCCCGAAGGGCGGGTGAGGGGTGTCCCCCGCATCAGCCGGCGGTTGCGGGGGGAATCCCCCTCATCCGGCGCTACGCGCCACCTTCTCCCCGAGGGGGAGAAGAAGGGGTTTAGTGGCTGCTTACCGGCACCACCCGCGGGGGAAAATCCACCGAGTAGATGTTGTGCGGGCCGACGTCGTGGATGTCGCGCTCGCCGCACAGGGCCATGGTGATGTCGAGTTCGCGCCGGATGATCTCCAGAGCCCGGGTGACGCCGGCCTCGCCGCCAGCACCGAGCCCCCAGAGGAACGCGCGGCCGATGAAGGTGCCCTTGGCGCCCAGTGCCATGGCCTTGAGCACGTCCTGGCCGGAGCGGATGCCGCCGTCGAGATAGACGTCGGTGAGGTGGCCTACGGCGGCGACGATCTCGGGCAGCACCCGGATCGAGGAGGGGGCGCCGTCGAGCTGGCGGCCGCCATGGTTGGAAACGATGATGCCGTCGGCACCATGGGCGACGGCGGCGCGCGCATCGTCGGCATCGAGGATGCCCTTGACGATCACCGGACCGCCGAACCGCTCCTTGACCCAGCCGATCTCCTTCCAGCTCAACGCCGGATCGAACTGCGACGAGGTCCATGCCGAAAGCTTGGTCAGGTCGCCCGCTGCGTCGACATGGCCGACGATGTTGCGGAAGGTGTGCCGCCGCGTACCCAGCATCTGCATGGCCCAGCGCGGCTTGACCATCATCTCGAACACGAATTTTGGCGTGAACTTGGGCGGGGCGGACATGCCGTTGCGCAGATCCTTGTGGCGCTGGCCGAGGATCTGCAGGTCCATGGTGAGGACCAGCGCCGAACACTTGGCCGCCTTGGCGCGGTCGATCAGCCGCTCGATGAAGCCGCGATCGCGCATCATGTAGAGCTGAAACCAGAAGGGCTTCGAGCTGTTCTCGGCGACGTCCTCGATCGAGCAGATGCTCATGGTCGAGAGCGTGAACGGCACGCCGAACTTCTCGGCCGCCCGCGCCGCCTTGATCTCGCCGTCGGCGCTCTGCATGCCGGTGAAGCCGGTCGGCGCCAGGGCCACCGGCATCGACGCCGGCTCGCCGGTCATGGTGGTGGCAAGAGTGCGCCCCTCCATGTTCACCGCCACCCGCTGGCGCAGGGAGATCCTGCGGAAATCCTCGGTGTTGGCGCGGTAGGTGCTCTCGGTCCAGGCGCCGCTGTCGGCATAGTCGAAGAACTGTTTGGGCACCTTGCGACGCGCCTCGGCCATCAGCTCGTCGATGGTCAGGAATCGCTCGAGATTGGCCATGACGGACTCCGGGATATCGCCCGGTGCCGTAGCAACTAACATGTTAGTCGTCAATGCGCGGAGACATTTGGTCGATTGACGCTGTGAAGCAAAGTTGATCAGCTATCGGCACGTCCGATCCGATGAGGCGGGCGATAGCAAACGCGGCGGGCACGATCCTTGTGCCGAACGCCGACGGGAGGTTACCAATGAACATCAAGACGCTCGTTGCATCCGCAACAATGGCGCTCGCCTTTTCGGCCGGCGCTGCCCAGGCTCAGGTCAATGTCATGCTGCCCGCCAATCCGGGCGGTGGCTGGGACTCGACCGGCCGGCAGGCCTTCGAGGCGCTCAATGCATCCGGCCTCTATACCGGTGGCGTCAACTTCACCAACACCGGTGGTGCCGGTGGCACCGTGGGCCTGGCCGAGTTCCTCGGCACCTCGAGCGGCCAGCCCGATGCGCTCGCCGTGTTCGGCGCCATCACCGTGGGCGCGATCGAGCTCAACGATTCCCCGATCAACCTTGCCGAGTTCCGTCCGGTAGCGCGCCTCACGGCTGAATACCTGGTGATCGCGGTGGCGGCAGACGCGCCCTACGAGACGCTCGCCGACCTGGTCGAGGCGCTGAAGGCCGATCCGGGTGCCGTGCCCGTTGGTGGCGGCTCCGCCGGTGGCGTCGACCACATCGCCCTGGCGCTCCTGGCGCAGGAAGGCGACGTGGCGGTCGCCGACCTCAACTACATCCCGCAGGCCTCGGGCGCCGAGACCGTGACCGGCATCGTCAACGGTACGCTGGTCGCCGGCATCTCCGGCACCTCCGAGTTCGCCCAGTTCGCCGACCAGGGCCGCATCAAGCTGCTCGGCGTCACCTCCGCCGAGCGCCGCGAGAACCTGCCCGACGTGCCGACCTTCGCCGAAGCCGGCTACAATGTCGAACTGGCCAACTGGCGCGGTATCCTTGCCGCTCCGGGTGCTCCGGACGACAACTACCAGCAGTGGGTGGATACCTTCACCAAGCTGAGCCAGACCGAGGAATGGAAGCAGGTGCTCGCCACCCAGGGCTGGGAGGACTACTTCCTCGCCGGTGAAGAGTTCGGTGCCTTCATTGCCGAAGAAACCGAGCGCCAGGGTCAGATCCTGAGGGACGCCGGCCTTGTCGACTGATCGGCCCACGGGCTCAAACGGGGGGAGCGGCCAGCAGGCCGCTCCTTCGCGCTTTTCGAACTGGGCGACCCGCCCGTACTGGCTGGGCGTCGGCGTTGCGCTGCTCGGCGCCGTCTGGCTCTGGGGGGCATCGAGCCTGCCGCAGGGCGCCCGCTATGCCGCCGTCGGCCCGGGTCTGTTCGTCACCATGGCCGGCCTCGGCCTCCTCATTCTCGGGGTGATCCTGGTGGTGCAGGTTTCGCGCGGCGAGACCTTCCAGCCGCAGGACGCCGAAGACGCCAGCGGCGACCAGCCGATGGACAAGCGCGCCTTCATCACCGCGCTGCTTGCCGTGTTCCTGCCGGTTGCGGCCGCCAAGACCGTGGGCCTGCCGCTGATCGCGAGCCTCAGCTTCATGCTGGTGGCGCGCGCCTTCGGCTCGACCCGCTGGTGGCTTGACCTGATCACCGGCCTGGTGCTCTGCACCGCCGCCTATTTCCTGTTCACGCGGCTGGGGTTGCAGCTCGGCCGTTTCTTCCCGCCGCTGGGGTTCTGAGCCTTGGAAACCTTTGACCTGCTGCTGCACGGCTTTTCCGTCGCCCTGCAGCCAACCAACCTAATGTGGGCCCTGGTCGGCTCGCTGCTCGGCACCATGATCGGCATCCTGCCCGGCATTGGGCCGGCGCTGACCATCGCGCTGCTCCTGCCGGTGACGACGCAACTGGCACCCACCGCCGCCTTCATCATGTTCGCCGGCGTCCTCTACGGCGCCATGTATGGCGGCTCGACCACCTCGATCCTGCTCAACACCCCGGGCGAAGCCGGCTCGATGATGACGGCGCTCGAAGGCAACAAGATGGCCCGCGCCGGCCGCGGCGCCGCAGCGCTTGCCACCGCCGCCATCGGCTCGTTCGTTGCCGGCACCATCGCCACGCTGTGCCTGACCTTTGCCGCTCCGGCGATTGCGGAACTGGCCTTCTATTTCAAGCCGACCGACTATTTCGCCCTGACCATCCTCGCCTTCACCTCGGTGGCGGTGGTGATGGGGACAAGCCGCGTGCGCGGCTTCATCTCGCTGTTCCTCGGGCTGGCGCTCGCCGTGGTCGGGATCGACGCCATGTCCGGCCAGCCGCGGCTGACCTTCGGGCAGATGGACCTCCTGCGCGGCATCAACCTGGCGGTGGTGCTGGTGGCGCTGTTCGCGGTCGGCGAAATCCTGTTCGTTGCCAGCCGCTACCGGCACAGCTCGGGCGAAATCGCCCGCACCAAGGGCTTTGCCCGGATGTCGGGCCAGGATTTCCGCCGCTCGTTCTGGCCGTGGATCCGCGGCACGGTGATCGGCTTCCCCATGGGGGCGCTGCCCGGTGGTGGCACCGAAATCCCGACCATGCTGAGCTATACGCTGGAGCGGAAGCTTTCCAAGCATCGCGACGAGTTCGGCAAGGGCGCCATCGAGGGCGTGGCCGGTCCGGAAGCCGCCAACAATGCCGCCGCCGCCGGTATCCTGGTGCCGCTCTTGACGCTCGGCCTGCCCACCTCGGCTACCGCCGCGGTGCTGCTCGCGGCCTTCCAGAACTATGGCCTTCAGCCCGGGCCGTTCCTGTTCACCTCCAACCCCGAACTGGTCTGGGGGCTGATTGCCTCGCTCTATGTTGGCAACATCATGCTGCTGGTGCTGAACCTGCCACTGGTGGGGGTGTGGGTGCAGCTGCTGCGCATTCCGCGGCCGCAGCTTTATGCCGGCATCCTGGTGTTCGCGCTGATCGGCATCTGGGGCCTGGCGCAATCGTGGATGGACCTCCTGATCATGGGCCTGATGGGGCTCGTCGGCTACATCATGCGCGTCTACGACTTCCCTATCGCCCCGGTGCTGATCGGGCTGATCCTCGGGCCGATGGCCGAGAACAACCTGCGCACGGCGCTCGCTGCCGGCCAGGGCAATCCGATGGTGCTGGTGTCGACGCCGATGTCGATCACCTTCCTGGTGCTGGCGGTGCTGTTCCTTGCCGTGCCGCCGCTGCTGCGGCGCCTGAAGGCCAGCGCATGAGAAAGACCGGCGACATGATCCCGTCGGAAGAAGCGATCGAGCACCTCGATCGCCGCTTCCACGACATCGCCATCGGCATCGCCACCCTCGACGTGCTCCATGACGGCTGCCGCTGGACCGAAGGTCCGGTGTGGTTCGGCGACCTCGACATGCTCCTGTTCAGCGACATCCCCAACAACCGGATGCTGAGCTATGTGCCGGGGCTTGGGGTGACGCCGTTCCGCTCGCCCTCGAACTTCGTCAACGGCAACACCCGCGACCGGGAGGGGCGGCTGATCTCGTGCTCGCACGGCGCCCGCGCCGTGCTCAGGACCGAGTGGGACGGCACCATCACCACGCTGGTCGACCGCTTCGAGGGCAAGCGCCTCAACTCGCCCAATGACGTAGTGGTGAAGTCCGACGGCACCATCTGGTTCACCGATCCGCCCTACGGCATTCTCTCCGACTACGAGGGCTACAAGAGCGAGCAGGAGCAGGCGCGCTGCAACGTGTTCCGCTTCAATCCGGCGGATGGCGCGCTGACCGTCGTGGCCGACGACCTGCTCAAGCCCAACGGGCTCGCCTTCTCGCCCGACGAATCCATCCTCTATGTCTCCGACACCGGCCGCAGCCACGACCCGGACGCGCCGCAGCAGATCCGCGCCTATGACGTCGATGGGGCGAAGCTGCGCAACAGCCGCGTGTTCACCCTGGTCGACAGCGGCGCCTCGGATGGTTTCCGGCTCGACACCGAAGGGCGTATCTGGACCAGCGCCGGCCCGGGGGTGAACGTCTATGACCCTGCCGGGGAGTTGCTGGGCCGGATCAAGACCGGCGCCAAGACCTCCAACGTTTGCTTCGGCGGCGCGCGGCGGAACCGGCTCTACATCACCTGCTCGCAGTACCTGATGGCGATCTCGGTTGCCGCCACGGGGCTGCAGCGCCCTTGATCGAACCGGAGCGGTTCATCCGCGAGCACCTGCGGCTGGCGCCGGTGGCCGGGGTGGCGGAGGTGCAGCTCTACCAGGCGCATGCCGGCAGCCGGCTGTCGCGGCTGGGGCGCGACGAGCCGCCCTACTGGGCCTACCCCTGGGGCGGCGGCGTGGTGCTGGCGCAGTATCTGCACCACCATCCGGAGCTGGTGGCGGGCCGGCGCGTGCTGGACCTTGGAGCCGGGTCGGGGCTGGTGGGGATCGTTGCGGCAAGGCTCGGCGCAAGGGTGTCGGCTGCGGAGATCGATCCGTTCGCAGTGGCGGCAATCGGGCTCAATGCGGCGGCGAACGGGGTGGCGGTGCCGCTGGTCGATGTGGATATCGACGGGCTGCCCCCGACCGGGTTCGACCTGATCCTGGGCGGCGACGTGTTCTACCTGCCCGAGGTCGCGGCGCGCATGCTGCCGTTTCTCCAGCGCTGCCAGGCGGCCGGTGTGGAGGCGCTTATAGGCGACCCGCAGCGGCGGGACCTGCCGGTCGCAGCGCTCGAGCCGGTGTTCCAGACAACGGTGACTGATATGGGCGGGGTGAAGCGCGAGGCCGGGGTGTACCGGCTCAGGAGCCCCCACCCAGCCTCCCCCTGAGGGGGGGGGGGCGGATCGAGTTAGCCCCCAGCCCCCGCGACGCCATCTTGGCCGGGCGGCGCTTGGGCGCGTCTAGCGCGTGGCGCGCGGCTTCTTCGGCTTTGGCGAGGGGAGCGCGTCGGCGGTGGTCCGCACCAGGGCGGCGAGCCAGTCGGCGTCGTCCCAGCGGTCGCCATTGATCAGGAAGTACAGCTTCGAGCCAGGATAGGCCTCGGCCTCGGTGACGTCGCCGAGCCAGGCGCGGCCCTGGTCGGTCGGCTTGATGAACAGCTGGTCGTCGCAGACGAAGGCGACGACCTTGCCGTCGCAATAAAGCCCGTACTCGCCGAACATCCTGCGCGCGGTCATGCTGCCGGCGCCGGCGGCCTGTTCGAGCAGGTAGTCGACGGTGCGCTGCTGCGTGCTCACATCACCGCACCGACCTGCCAGGGCACGAACTCGTTGTCGCCATAGCCGAGCGCCTCGGACTTGGTCTCCTCCCCCGAGGCGACACGCAGCATCAGCTCGAAGATCTCGCGGCCCTTGTCCTCGATGGAGACGCCGTCGATGATGTCGCCGCAGTTGACGTCCATGTCGTCGGTCATGCGGGCATAGACCTCGGAGTTGGTGGCGAGCTTGATCGAGGGCACCGGCTTGCAGCCATAGGCCGAGCCGCGACCGGTGGTGAAGGCGAGGATGTTGGCGCCGCCCGCCACCTGTCCGGTGGCCGACACCGGATCGAAGCCGGGGGTGTCCATGAACACAAAGCCCTTCTCGGTCACCGGCTCGGCATATTCGTAAACCGCGGTCAGCGGCGTGGTGCCGCCCTTGGCGGCAGCGCCGAGGGATTTTTCCAGAATGGTGGTGAGCCCGCCGAGCTTGTTGCCGGGGGAGGGATTGTTGTTCATCTCGCCGCGGTTGCGCTGGGTGTAGTCTTCCCACCAGTGGATGCGCTCGATCAGTTTCTCGCCCACTTCGCGCGACACGGCGCGGCGGGTCAGCAGGTGCTCGGCGCCGTAGATCTCGGGCGTCTCGCTCAGGATCGCGGTGCCGCCATGGCGCACCAGCAGGTCGGCGGCTGCGCCCAGGGCCGGATTGGCGGTGATGCCGGAATAGCCGTCCGAGCCGCCGCACTGCAGCGCCAGCGTCAGGTGCGAGGCATCGACGGTCTGGCGCTTGGCCGCCGCGGCCACGGGCAGCATCTCCTTGATGCGCTCGACGCCCCAGTCGATCATCTTCTGGGTGCCGCCGATCTCCTGGATGGTCATGGTCTGGAAGGTGTCGCTGTCGGCGATGCCGTAGTGCTCCTTCATCCGGCCGATCTGGAAAGCCTCGCAGCCCAGCCCGACCAGGAGCGCGGCCCCGAGATTGGGGTTGGCGGTATAGCCCCACTGGGTGCGGCGGAAGATCTGGTAGCCTTCGCCATCGATCTCCATGGCGCAGCCGGAGCCGTGGACGAACGGGATGACGCCGTCGATTTCGGGATAGTCTTCGAGGATGCCGGAACGGTTGATGGCTTCGGCCATGAACTTGGCAACGGTGGCCGAACAGTTCACCGAGGTCAGGATGCCGATATAGTTGCGGGTGCCGACCTTGCCATTGGCGCGGACATAGCCCTCGAAGGTGGCGCGCTCGGCAAGCGGCACCATGTCGACCGGCATCACGCCTTCGCTGAACTGGTAGTCGCGGGCAATGGTGCCGTCGCCGGCGCCCATGCCGCAATTGTGCTCGTGCACCCAGTCCCCGGGCTCGATCGCATCCTTGGCGAAGCCGATGATCTGGCCGAACTTGAGCACCGCCTCACCGGCCCGGATCGGGCGGGTGGCGAACTTATGCCCGCGGGGGACGCGGCGGCGTATGGTGACACCCTGCGGGGTCTCGGCTCCCACTTCGAGATTGCTGAGCGCCACCGCGATGTTGTCGGTGGTGTTCAGCACCAGGGTCTTTGCCTCGGGGCGGGTCATGGTCTCGGACATGGGGGACAGGCTCTCGGGGATCGGGGATTTACCGCAGCGTGCTTTGCCGCCATGGTGCGGCGCGGCGACGGGCGTTGTCAGCAGGTCGGGCACTAACTAACATGTTAGCATGACATCGGAAGCGAGTCCCTACTCTTTTCTGCAGCGTTCCGGCGGCATTGCGCGCGGCAGCGTCACCGTGGAGGTGACCAATGCCATCCGCCAGGCGATCGTCACCCTGGCGCTGCCGCCGGGCAGCCCCATCGACAAGACCGCAATCTGCGAGCAGCTGGGCGTGTCGCGCTTTCCGGTCAGCGAGGCGCTGGCGCGGCTGCAGGCCGAAGGGCTGGTGGACATCGCGCCTCAGCGGGGCTCGACGGTGTCGTTGGTGCGGATCGCCGACGTCACGGAATACATGCTGATCCGCAAGGCGCTCGAATCGGAAGCGCTGCGGGTGCTGATCGGGGCGCACGACGACGCGCTGATTGCCGCTCTCAGGGAGAACATGCAGCGCCAGCGCGCCGCCGCGGATCGCGACGATGCCGAGGCCTTCCACGCCGTCGACATCGAGTTCCACGACATCATCTATCGCTCGATGGGCTTGAGCAAGATCAAGGGCATCATCGACCAGGCGCGGGCCAATCTCGACCGCGCTCGCCGCCTGATCATCACCCCGCGCCGGCTCAACCACACCATTGCCGAGCACCAGGCCATCCTCGACGGCATCCTCCTGGGGGACCAGGCTCAGGCCACCCGGGCCATGCGCGCCCATATCGACGCGGTGATGGTGGAACTCTTCGCCTTCGCCCGCGAGCAGGCGGAACTGTTCGCCGACGGCGCCGCGCTCGAGGCGGATGGCGACAACTTCCCCTTCGGCTGAGGCCAGAATGCTCAAGAACATCCCGCCTTTGCTGGGTCCCGAACTGCTCTCCATCCTCAGGGCCATGGGACATGGCGACGAGATCGCCATCGTTGACGCCAACTATCCCGCAACGGCAATGGGCACCCGGCTGGTGCGGCTCGACGGGCACAGAGGGACCGACGTGCTCGATGCGGTGCTGACGGTGCTGCCGCTCGACGATTTCGCCGAGCAAGCCGCCTTCGGCATGGCGGTGGTGGGCGAGCCCGAGCGGCGCGAACCGGTGATGGATGCCTTCGACGCCGTCATCGCCCGGCACGAGCCGGGCATGAAGCTCCACCTGCTCGAGCGCTTCAGCTTCTACGACCGGGTGCGCTCGGGCTTTGCCGTGGTGCAGACCGGCGAAGGGCGGCTTTACGGCAACATCATTCTCAAGAAGGGCGTGATCCGCCACGACTAGCCGAACGGAATACGGCCCGGCCAGCCTCGACAGCTAACATGTCAGTGGCTATGGCCTTGGGGACGAACAGGGAGAGAGCCAATGAAACTGCTGCGCGTGGGCGCCAAGGGCGCCGAAAAGCCCGCCATTCTTGCCGCAGACGTCACCGTTCGCGACCTCAGCGGCGTCATTCCGGATCTGGCTGGTGCCGCGCTGTCGGACGAGAGCCTGGAGCGCATTCGTGGCGTGGACGCTTCTACGTTGCCACAGCTGAGTGCGGACGAGCGGATCGGCCCCTGCGTCGGCCAGGTCGGCAAGTTCATCTGCATCGGCCTCAACTATGCCGACCATGCCGCCGAAACCGGCGCCAAGATCCCCGAAGAGCCGATCATCTTCATGAAGGCGACCAGCGCCATCATCGGCCCCAATGACGACGTCATCATCCCCAAGAACGCGATCAAGCCGGACTGGGAAGTCGAGCTTGCGGTGGTCATCGGCAAGGAGGCCCGCTATGTCGAGGAGGCCGAGGCGATGGACTATGTGGCCGGCTACTGCGTCTGCAACGACATCAGCGAGCGCCACTTCCAGACCGAACGCGGCGGGCAGTGGGACAAGGGCAAGGGCTGCGACACCTTCGGGCCGATCGGGCCATGGCTCGTCACCCGCGACGAAGTTGCCGACCCGCAGAACCTCAAGATGTGGCTCGAAGTCGATGGCAAGCGCTACCAGGACGGCTCTACCAAGACGATGATCTTCGACGTTGCCCATGTGGTGAGCTATGTCAGCCAGTTCATGTCGCTGCAGCCCGGCGACGTGATCACCACCGGCACCCCGCCGGGCGTGGGCATGGGCATCAAGCCCGAGCCGGTGTGGCTCAAGCCCGGCAACGTCATGCGGCTGGGCATCGAAGGCCTCGGCGAGCAGACCCAGAGGGTAAGGGCGTACGAGGCGTAGCCTGCTCCCTTGCAGAAATCATGGTGAGCGTGTCGATCCATGAGAGCCTGCCCGGTCCTTGGCGACCGTGGCCGCGACCTCGTCCTTCGACAGGCTCAGGATGAGGTCTATGGGAGGGCGGTGAGACAGGAGGGGCCCCCTTGTCCGCCCTTAGGGGCACTGTGCGTGCCGCTACCACCGCATTCCCCCTCTCCCCTTGCGGGAGAGGGTGGATCGCGCGCAGCGCGAGACGGGTGAGGGGTGCCCTCCGCGCGCCCTCAGTTCGGCCGCTTCGCCACCAGGTCGATCTCCACCAGCGCACCGACCGCCAATGCCGTCACCCCGATCGTGGTGCGGGCCGGCAGCCTGCCGGGGGTGAAGAAGCTCGGCCAGAGCTCGTTCAGAGCCGCGTAGTCGCGTTCGAACTCGGTCAGGTAGATGCGCGCCATGGTGACGTGCTCGAGGCCGAGGCCGATGCCGGCCAGGACGATCCGCAAATTGTCCACCACCCGGCGGGTCTGTGCGACAATGCCCTCCGGAAGCGGTGCGTCCGGATTGGCGGGATCGGTCGGCATCTGTCCGGTGACAAACACCCAGCCATCGACCTCCACCGCATGGGAGAAGGGGGCCACCGGACGTGGGCCGCTGGCGATCATATGGTGGAGCATCTCACTCATGGTTTTCTCCCGAACTGTGGACGCCCTCTCTTGCGTGCTGCTGCGCCGAGGCGCAAGCTCCATGGATGCGCAACGCGGTGAGTGCCATTGCCGGTCTGCTGCTGGCCCTGTCGGCTCTTTTTGCCATGGCAGCGCCCGCCTGGGCGCAGACCGGGGAGGCCGAGTACGCCGCCGCCCTGGACGGCTTGTTTGCCGAGCTGGCGGTAGCGCCTCACCCGGCAGCGGCGCAGGGCATTTCGGATGACATCTGGCGATTGTGGATGGGGCCGCCGGACGCGGAGCTCGCGGCCCGCATGGCGAGCACGCTCGACCTGCGCTGGCGCGGCGACGTCACTGGACTGATCGCGACGCTCGACGCCGTCATTGCCGACTATCCGGATTATGCCGAAGCCTACAACCAGCGGGCGACGATCAACTTCGGGCTCGGAAAGTACGAGGAGTCGCTGGCCGATATCGCCGCGACGCTGGAGCGCGAGCCGCGCCACTTTGGCGCGCTGGCCGGACGGGCACTGATCCTCAAGGAGCAGGGCGAGTACCAGCAGGCGCTGGAGACCATGCGCGCGGCGCTCAAGATCCACCCCTTTCTTGGCGAGCGGGCGCTGTTTCTCGAACTCAGCGAAGACGCGATCGAGGCGTGAGATCGGCGAAGCCTGCCCCTTGACGTTGGCAGATGTATGTAACAAATAAAGTTACATGAAGAGATCAAGCCGCCTGTCCCTCGCCCTTCACGCCCTGGTGCACCTCGCCAAGCAGCCGGGCCAGACGCTGACCTCGTCGGCGCTCGCGACCTGCCTGATGACCAACCCGGTGGTGGTGCGGAGGGTGCTCGGGGAACTGCGCGAGGCCGGCATCGTTGCGGCTACGCGCGGACCCGAGGGCGGCTGGCAATTGAAGCAGGTGCCGGAGGCGGTGACGCTCCGCGCCGTGTCGGCTGCCATGGGCGAAAGCCTGCTGATCCGCGCCGAAAGCGACCCGGGCGACCGGCAGTGCGGCATCGTTCGCGCCGTCGATGCCGTGATGGCCGACTTCCTGATCGAGGCCGAGGCGCTGCTCGCGGCCAAGCTCGAAACCGTAACCCTGGCCGACCTGTCGCGGTCGACCACATCCTTCCCCTTCCTCTCCGGAGCCCATCATCATGGATGACGTCCTCATCGTCGGCGGCAGCTTCGCCGGGCTCGCCGCCGCCATGCAGCTCGGTCGCGCCCGCCGCAAGGTCACCGTGCTCGACACCGGCCTCAACCGGAACCGCTATGCCAGCCACGCGCACAACGTACTCGGCTTCGACGGCATCCCGCCCGGGGACGTGCTGGAGCGCGCCCGCGAGCAGGTTGCCGCCTATCCAACCGTCAAGCTGGTGCAGGGCCGGGCCGAGACCGTCTCGGGCGAACCGGACGACTTCACCATCCGGACCACCGAGGGCGAGGACTTCAACGCCCGCCGGCTGATCCTGAGCTATGGCATCGTCGATGAGTTTCCCGATATTCCCGGCTTTGCCGAAAGTTGGGGCAAGACGGTGATCCACTGCCCGTTCTGCCACGGCTACGAAGTGGCGGGGCGGCGCTGGGGGCTGCTGTTCAGCTCACTGATGTCCCTGCACGCGCCCTCGCTTTATGCCGACTGGACCGACGACATCACCCTGATCCTCGACGGCAACACCATTCCGGACGAAGAGCGCCACAAGCTCGAAAAGCGCGGCGTCAAGATCGAGGACGGCAAGCTTGCGCGCATCCATCACCACAATGGGGCGGTGAGTGCCGTCACGCTCGAGGACGGTAGCGAGATCGCGCTCGACGCGCTTTACTCCCACCCGCGCAACCGCCCCTCGGCGACCCTGCACGAGCAGTTGGGGCTCGACACCAAGGAAACGCCCACCGGCATCATGGTGGAGGTGGACGACCGGCAGAAGACTTCGCGCGATGGCGTCTATGCTGCGGGCGACCTGACCACCGGCATGCACAGCATCACCGTCGCCAATTATTCCGGCTCCATGGCCGCCATGGGCTCGCAGCAGTCGATGCTGGGCTGAGCGGTCGCTAGCCGCCGTTGGCACGGCGGGACGCCTCGGCGCGCTCCCGCTTGCGCGCCTTAGCCTCGTTCGCCTGGGCGGCTGCGGCATCGCCGAGATGGGCGCGGCCGCGTTGGCGGGCCAGGTCGATCTGGCGCTGGCGTTCGGCGGCGGCGGCGTGCCTGGCCTCGTCGCCATGGCAGTGGGGGCAACTGACGCCTTCCACATAGCGCGCGTCGGCGCGGTCGGCGGCGGACAGGGGATTGCGGCAGGCGCGGCAGAGGGTGGCGTCGCCGACCTTGAGGCCATGGCCGACCGAGACGCGCTCGTCGAAGACGAAGCACTCGCCGGCAAAGCGGCTCTCGGTCTCCGGCACCTGTTCGAGATAGGCGAGGATGCCGCCCTTGAGGTGGAAAACTTCCTCGAAGCCCTGGCTCAGCAGATAGCTCGAGGCCTTTTCGCAGCGGATGCCGCCGGTGCAGAACATCGCCACCTTGCGGTGCTGCGCCGGATCGAGATTTTGGGCCACATAGTCCTTGAACTCGACGAAGCTGCCGGTGCCCGGATCGATGGCGCGCTGGAAGGTGCCGATGCCGACCTCGTAGCGGTTGCGGGTGTCGACCAGCACGACATCATTGCGGTCGATCAGCCGGTTCCAGTCGCGCGGATCGACATAGGTGCCGACCCGCTCGGCCGGGTTGGCTTCCGGCGCTCGGAGGGTGACGATCTCGGGCTTGAGGCGGACCTTCATCCGGAGGAACGGCATCTCCGCGGCATAGGAGTATTTGACCTCGGCCCCATGCAAGCGACCGGCGAAGACCGGGCCGTCGAACAGCCACCGTGCCAGCGCGTCGATTGCGGCGGAGGTACCGGCGACAGTGCCGTTCAGGCCTTCGGGGGCGAGGATCAGCGTGCCCTTGACCCCCTGGCCGCAACAGAACTGCGCCAGCACCGGACGGATGGCTTCGGCATCGGGCAGGGAGGCGAACTTGTAGATCGCCATCACCTTGTATGGCTGATCGGCTTGGGGCAGAGTGGCGGCGATTTCAGGATCCGGGCTCATCGGCCCGCTCATATCACCGGCTGCAGTCGTCGTCACGGGCAGCCGCTCCGCACATCATCGGGAGGACTTCGCCATGACCTATCGGGCCGATACGGCACGCTATGACACCATGCAGTATCGCCGCTCGGGCCGCTCCGGGCTGAAACTGCCGGTGGTGAGCCTGGGGCTGTGGCAGAACTTCGGCGGCACGCGCGACTACCCCTCGGCCATGGAAATCCTGGGCTACGCGTTCGACCAGGGCATCACCCATTTCGACCTCGCCAACAATTACGGCCCGCCGGCGGGGTCGTCCGAGGAACTGTTCGGCACGGTGCTGGCACGGGACTTCCGCCCCTATCGCGACGAGATGATCATCTCCACCAAGGCCGGCTACAACATGTGGCCGGGCCCCTATGGCGAATGGGGAAGCCGCAAATACCTGCTCGCCAGCCTCGACCAGTCGCTGCAGCGCATGGGGCTCGATTATGTTGACATCTTCTATTCGCACCGCTTCGATCCCGACACGCCGCTCGAGGAAACCATGGGGGCGCTGGCGCATGCGGTGAAGTCCGGCAAGGCGCTCTATGTCGGCATCTCTTCCTATCCCGAAAAGGAAACGCGCGAAGCGCACCGCATCCTCAAGGAGATGGGGGTGGCCACCACCATCCACCAGCCGAGCTATTCGGTGCTCAACCGCTGGATCGAGAACGATCACACCATCGATGCCTGCGGAGACCTGGGCATCGGCATCATCGCCTTCTCGCCGCTGGCGCAGGGGGTGCTGTCGGGCAAGTATTCGTCCGGCGACAAGGAAGGCACCCGCGGCGCCAATCCGAACGGATCACTGCGCGCCAGCCATATCGAGCCGCGCGTGCTGGCGGCGGTGGACCGGCTGGGAGAGATCGCCCGCCGCCGCGGCCAGTCGCTGGTGCAACTGGCGCTGGCCTGGGTGCTGCGGCGGCCGGAGATGACCTCGGCACTGATCGGCGTGCGTACGCTCGACCAGCTCAAGGACAATCTCGGTGTGCTCAACAATCTGGCGCTCAGCGCCGAGGAGATTGCCGAGATCGATCGCGCCACGGCCGATGGGCAGATGGAACTGCACCCCCGGCCGAGCGGCTGGCTGCGGTAGCGCTAAGCCTCCACCACGACCGGTGCTGCGGCCGGGCGCTCCTGACCTTCGCCGCGACCGCGGCGGAAGAAGGGAACAAGCAGCAGCACGATGGCAAAGCTCACCACCTGGTACCACAGGGCCAGGGCGGTGGCGTCGGCAAAGGCGGCATGCTGGCTGGCGCCACCGGCAAAGCCGTTGGCGAGGCGGGTGAAGAAGATCTCGCCCACCAGGGCGACGCCGACAGCGCCACCGATCTGCTGGAAGGCCTGGAGAGCGCCGGACCCGGCACCGGCATCGCGTGGCGGCACGTTGCGCAGCACCAGCTGGAACAGCGACGAGAAGCCGAGGCCGAGCCCGATACCGGCAATCAGCAGCGGCGGCAGGAACCACCACGGATCGATGGTGTCGGTGACGGCGGCGACGATGAAGTGCAGCGCGCCGATGCCGATGGTGAGCAAGGTGGCCGCGGTCGCAAGGCGACTGCGCAGGTAGCGGTTGCCGAAGCGCCCGGCGATGAAGGAGGCAATCAGCACCCCCACCGAGAAGGGAGCGTTGGTGAGCCCGGACTGGAGCGGGGTGAAATCGAAGCCCGCCTGCAGCAGCAGCGAGATCACCATGAACATGCCCGGGATACCGGAAGCGTAGATGGTGATGACCAGCGCGCCGAACATGTAGTCGCGATTGGTGATCAGATCGTGGTTCAGCAGCTGTGGCTTGCCCTCGCGGGCACGGCGCGCCGTCCAGAAGACGAAGAGACCGAGGACCACGGCACCGGCGGCGATCATGGCGAGGGTCCAGAGCGGCCAGCCATAGGCCCTGCCCTCGACGATCGGGAAGACCACCAGCACGAGGCCGATGGCGCTGAGGGCGATGCCGACGAAGTCGTTGCTGAGCGAGGCATGGCCGGGCAGGCGCGGGATCAGGAACCATGCCGCCACCAGCGCGGCGATGCCGATCGGTACGTTGACGAGGAAGATCGGCTCCCAGTCAAAGCCGAACAGCTGCGCCTCGATCAGCACGCCGCCAAGGATCGGTCCGCAGACCGAGGCGAGGCCGGCAGAAAGGCCGAACAAGGAGAAGGCCTGACCGCGCTCGTTGGGCGGAAAGGTGACGGTGGCGATGGCCAGCACCTGCGGCGCCATCATAGCGCCGCCGAGACCCTGGAGCACACGGGCGAAGATCAGGAACTCGATATTGGGCGAGAGCCCGCACAGGGCCGAAGCGGCGGTGAAGGCGGCCATGCCCCACATGAACATGCGGCTACCGCCAACGATGTCGCCGATCCGGCCGAAGGGCAGCAGGCCGAGCGCAAAGGCGAGGATGTAGGCGGCGACCACCCATTCTATCTGAGCATCGGTGGCACCCAGCCCGTCGCGCATGGACGGCAGGGCGACGTTGACGATGGTCACGTCGATCAGGTTCATGAAATTGGCAATGAGCAGGACCGCCAGCGCCACCCAGCGGCGCGGGTCGGGTGTCGCCATGGCGGCGTCTGGAGTCGACATCGGTTGGCGCCTCTCGCGCTGTTTCGGCAGCGCCCGGGGGGGGGGCGCGTGATGATCTGGTAGGTGCGGTATAGGCCGGCAAGTCGGCTGCAGGTTCGGCGACCCTGCTGTCGGCGTATGTCAGTATTCCGTTTTTGCAGCCGAAGCTATGCTCGCGGCCCGAACAGGATCACCGCAGCGCCGGCAAGAACGACCGCGCCGCCGAGAAGATCCCAGCGGTCCGGCAATTGTCGCTCGATCACCGTCAGCCACAGCAGCGAGGCCGCGACATAGACGCCGCCATAGGCGGCATAGGCGCGCCCGGCGGCATCGGCGGGCGCCAGGGTCAGCAGCCAGGCAAAGGCGGCGAGCAGCACCAGACCGGGAAGGATCCACCAGGGGGAGTGGCCAAGCCGGAGCCAGGACCAGAAGGCAAAGCAGCCGCCGATCTCGGCGAAAGCGGCAAGCACGTAGACCAGGGCTGTCGAGGCGATCGGCATCGGTTCGACGTAGCATGCGGCTCACCGCCGGTCAGGGCGAAACTTGACAATCGTCCGGCCCGGGCGTCCTTGCCGCGAAGATCTCGGAAGGGCCCGCCATGCAGGATTATGTCCGCCGCATCCTCACCTCGTCGGTCTATGAAGTGGCCGAGGAAACCCCGCTCGAGCGCATGGAACTGCTGTCGGCGCGGCTCGGCGCCGATGTGCTGCTCAAGCGCGAGGACCTCCAGCCGGTGTTCTCGTTCAAGATCCGGGGCGCCCACAACCGCATCTCGAAGCTGACCGCCGAAGAGCGCCGGCGCGGCGTGATCTGCGCTTCGGCGGGCAATCACGCGCAGGGCGTGGCGCTGTCGGCCACACGGCTCGGCATACGGGCGGTGATCGTGATGCCAACGACCACACCGCTGATCAAGATCGGCGCGGTGCGCAAGCTCGGTGGCGAGGTGGTGCTGTTCGGCGACGGGTTCGACGCCGCCCGCGCCCATGCCGAGGAACTGGCCGACAGGCACGGTCTGGTGATGGTCCACCCGTTCGACGACCCCGATGTCATCGCCGGACAGGGCACGATCGGGCTCGAACTGTTGCGCCAGCATCCCGGCGAGATCGGCGCCATCTACGTGCCGGTGGGCGGCGGCGGGCTGGCGGCGGGCATTGCCGCGATCGTCAAGTTCCTCAACCCGGCCATCCGGGTTATCGGGGTGGAGCCGGAAGAAGCGGCGAGCATGAAGGCAGCCATTGCCGCAGGACATCCGGTCGCCCTTGACCAGGTGGGCCTCTTCGCCGACGGCGTGGCGGTGCGGCAGGTGGGCACCGAGACGTTCCGGCTGTGCCGGGAATTGCTGGACGACATCGTCACCGTCACGGCGGATGAAATCTGCGCGGCGATCAAGGACATTTTCGACGACCACCGCGCCATTGCCGAGCCGGCCGGGGCGCTGGCGCTGGCCGGATTGCGCCGGCAGGTGGAGCAGGGTCTGGCACCCGGCGGGGCGCTGATCGCGGTCAACTCGGGGGCCAATGTCAATTTCGACCGGTTGCGTTATGTGGCGGAGCGGGCCGAGATCGGCGAGCGTGCCGAGGCGCTGCTGGCGGTGGAAATTCCCGAGCGGCGCGGCAGCTACCGCGCCTTCATCCGGCTGCTCGGCAATCGTTCCATCACCGAGTTCAACTACCGCTATGCGCGCGGCACCACCGCCAAGATCTTTGTCGGGGTAAAGCTGAGCCGGGGCGATGCCGAGAAGCGGGAGATCATCGACCAGCTGACCGGCAACGGCCTTGCCGTCACCGACATGACCGACAACGAGGTCGCCAAGCTCCACGCGCGCCACATGGTGGGCGGCCGGGTGGACGGGCTCGACCACGAGACGGTGTTCCGCTTCCAGTTCCCGGAGCGGCCGGGGGCGCTGCTGAAGTTCCTCGAAGGGCTGAACGATGCCTGGAACATTACCCTGTTCCACTACCGCAACCACGGCGCCGACTACGGGCGGGTGCTGGTGGGGGTGGAAGTGCCGGAGCCGACGCGCGGCGACTTCCTCGCCCATGTGGAGGCCATCGGCTTCCCCTATTGGGAAGAAACGGACAATCCGGCGTACCGCATGTTCCTTGATCGTGCCCGCACCCCCTGAATGGGTGGGGTCGTCACCCTGCTGCGAAAGCATTATCCCGGCATAAACCGCAATGAGCCCGCCGGATCGATTTCGGCGGGATTGTATTGCAATTGCATGGCCACGACGCCATCTCGGCCATTCGGCCAAGACAATCAACCAGGCGCACGTCCCATCAGGGACGAACCCTCCGGAGGACTTTGCATGTCGACCACCAAGACCATCCAACTGCTGCTTCTGAGCGGTGTCGCCGCTGCGGCGCTTTCCGCGCCCGCCAGCGCGCTCGAGGCGCAGGCCTTTGTGGATCGCGTTGCCGAAGTCTACCGCACCATGGGCTATGAGCTCAGCTTCGGCGAGGCCACGCTCGACGGTGATACCGTCACGGTCGACGGCGTCACCGTGGAAATGACGGGCATGGACGGCGAGCCGATGGAGATCGACACCACCCTCACCTTCAGCGGCGTCCGCGAAACCGAGGACGGCACCTATTGGGCCGATGAGTTGACGGTGCCCGACGTCGACACGGTGTTCACCACCGAGGAAGACGATGCCGAAGGCCGCGTGACCCTCTCCGACATTCGCATCGAGAGCCTCTACTTCCCGGCTGGCGACAGCGCCTCGGCGCTTGCCCAGGTGCAGAGCTTTGCGGCGGCCTCCACCGGTCCGCTCAGCCTGTTCCGCAATGGCGAGGAAGTGGTGCGTGTCGACTCGATGGAAGCGCGCTCGACCTTCAGCCCCGAGCAGGGCAGTGCCGAGCTGAGCGATGTGGAGTCGACCTTCACCATCAGCGGCATCTGGGCCGACCTGTCCACCGTCAGCGAGGAAGACCCCGAATCCGGCGCGGTGATCGAGCAGCTCGGCCTGACCGAACTCAATGGCAATGTCAGCCAGCATACGACCTGGTCGATGGCCGACGGCCACATGGTGATGGACGAGTTCCTGATCGACTTCGACGACGTGGGCGCGCTCGACCTCACCTTCGACATCACCGGCTTCACTCCCGGGGTGCTGGACCAGATCTACGCCATGCAGGCGCAGATGGGCGACGGCAGCGAGATGAGCGAAGAACAGGCGCAGGCACAGATGATGGCCGGCATGGCGCTGATGCAGGGCGTCAACATCGTCTCCGTGGCGATCCGCTACGACGACGCTTCGCTCGCCAGTTCGCTGCTCGACTACTTCGCCGAAGACGCCGGCACCGATCGCGCGACCTTTGTGGAGGGCCTCAAGCAGCAATTGCCGCTGATGCTCGCCGGTGTCGGCATTCCGGCGCTCAACGACCTCATCGTGCCGCCGGTGTCCGCCTTTCTCGACGATCCGCAGAGCCTCGAGATCGCGGCACGTCCGGCCTCGCCGACTTCGCTGCTGGTGCTGATGGCCGCGGCTGCCAACCCGGCCGGGCTGATCCCGGCCCTGGGACTGACAGTCACCGCCAACCAGTAAGCCTATCGAGAGCCGCCCCAGGGGCGGCTCTCCCATTATTTAAGAGAATTTTTCGCCCCGATGCGGCACACTGGCCGCATGAACGCTCTGACCCCGCCCGTTGTCCGCTCCCTCCGCCACGTGACCGACTGGGTGTTCGATCTCGACAACACCCTCTACCCGCGCACCTGCAACCTGTTCGCGCAGATCGACGTACGGATCACCGAATATGTCATGGACCTGACCCGGCTCGACTTCGCCGGGGCGCGGGAACTGCAGAAGAGCTACTATCGCGAGTACGGCACGACGCTGAACGGGCTGATGCAGCGGCACAAGGTGGATCCGGACCATTTCCTCACCACGGTGCACGCCATCGACTACACCCCGGTCGATGCCCATCCCGACCTAGTCGAGGCGATCCGGAGCCTGCCGGGACGCAAGTTCATCCTGACCAATGGCGATACGGGCCATGCGCGCTCGGTGCTGCGGCGGCTGGGCGGCGACGAGTTGTTCGAACACGTGCACGACATCCGCGCCATGACCTTCGTGCCCAAGCCGCATCGCGAGGCCTATGACGGGTTCTTTGCCACCCACGGCATAGACCCCAACAGCGCGGTGATGTTCGACGACCTCGAAAAGAATCTGGTGGTGCCGCACGAGGTCGGCATGTCGACCGTGCAGGTGGTGGCCAGCGAGGATTTCAAGCACGAGCAGGTGGAAGCCTGGGAACTGGGCCGGGCCAGCGGGCCGCATGTCCACCACGTGACCGACAACCTGGCGCAGTTCCTCCGCGAGCTGCCGTGATATTCCCGCCGGCTGCGGCAGGCGCTACTATCGGCCCATGACCGATCTTCCCGGGCGCCGCCCGCCGCCCTCGCCGGAATCCGCGCCTTCCGTCCGCGAGCAGTTCCAGAACCTCCGCCTCCTGGGGCGCCTGCTGGTGCAGATCTGGCGCACCAGCCCGGCGATGACCGTTGCCACTGTGCTGCTGCGCATCGTTGCGGCGCTGCAGCCGATCGCCATGCTCTATGTCGGCAAGCTGATCATCGACGAGGTGGTGCGGCTGAGCGGCATCACCGCGCCGGGGCCGGAGTTTGCCGACTGGTGGGCGAGCGGCGTGCTGACCACGCTGACGTGGCTGATCGTGATTGAGCTGGTGCTGGTGATCGGGCTCGACATCGTCAACCGCGCCATGGGGCTGGTCGACTCGATCCTGAGCGAACTCCATTCCAACCAGATGAGCATCGAGCTGATGGCGCATGCGGCGCGGCTCGACCTCCGCCATTTCGAATCGGCGGAATACCAGGACCGGCTGGAGCGGGCGCGGCGGCAGGCGGCGGGGCGCAATGCGCTGCTGTCGGTGATGTTCGGGCAGGCGCAGAACATCGTGACTGTGGCCACCCTCGCGGCGGGCCTCTTCGTTTATGCGCCGTGGCTGATCCTGCTGCTGCCGATCTCGTTCATGCCGGCGGTGCTGGGGGAGGCCCGGTTCAACCAGCTGGCCTACTGGCTGTCGCGCTGGCGGACGCCGGAGCGGCGCGAGCTCGAATATATCCGCTATGTCGGGGCGACGCCGGAGACGGCCAAGGAGATCAAGCTGTTCGGGCTGGGCGGGTTCCTGGTCGAGCGCTTCCGCAATCTGGCCCACAGCATCTTCCTCGAGAACACGCGCGTCGCCCGTCAGCGGGCATTCTGGGGCGCGCTGTTCGCCGCGATTTCGACGCTGACCTACTATGGCGCCTATGGCTTCATCGTCTGGCGGACGGTGACGGGGGACTTCACCATCGGCGACCTGGCGTTCCTCTCCGGCTCGTTCCTGCGGCTCAACGGGTTGTTCCAGGCGATCCTGCTCGGGTTCACGCAGGTGGCGGCACAGTCGATGTATTTGGATGACCTGTTCTCGTTCTTCGAGATCCAGCCCAGCATCCTCTCGCCGGATGCGCCAAAGGCGTTTCCGGTGCCGATCCGGTCCGGCATCCGCTTCGAGAATGTCGGCTTTCGCTATCCCGACACCGACACCTGGGCGGTGCGCAACCTCAGCTTCTCGCTCAATGCCGGCGAGACGCTGGCGCTGGTGGGGGAGAACGGGGCAGGCAAGACCACCATCGTCAAGCTGCTCACCCGCCTCTATGACCCGGACGAGGGGCGCGTCACCATCGATGGCATCGACCTGCGCGAGCTGTCGCTCGAGGACATCCACTCCCATGTCGGCGTGATCTTCCAGGACTTCATCCGCTATTCGCTGACGGCGCGCGAGAATATCGGGGTCGGTCGCATCGAGGCGGCGGGGGACCAGCAGCGGATCGAGACGGCGGCAGAGCAGAGCCTTGCCGACAGCGTCATCGACAAGCTGCCGCAGGGCTACGACCAGCAGCTTGGCAGGCTGTTCAAGCAGGGGCGCGACCTGTCGGGCGGGGAATGGCAGAAGGTGGCGATCGCGCGAGCCTATATGCGCAGCGCCGACATCCTGATCCTCGACGAACCCACGGCGGCGCTCGATGCCAAGGCGGAGGCGGAGGTATTCTCCCGCTTCAAGGGCCTGGCGACGGGCCGGACGGCGCTGATCATCTCGCACCGGTTCTCGACCGTGCGCATGGCCGACCGCATCCTGGTGCTCGAGGCCGGCGGAATTCTGGAAGCCGGCACCCATGCGGAGCTGGTGGCGCTGGGCGGGCGCTATGCCGAACTGTTCGAGCTGCAGGCGGCGGGGTACCGATGAGCAGCAGCATGCGCCAGCCCAGCGACGGCGACATCGCCGTGATCGCCGAGACCTACCGGCTGCTTGGGGATCCGACGCGCCTCAGGGTGCTCTTGGCCTGCCTCGATGGCCCCATTTCGGTGGGGGACATCGCGGCACGGACCGGCGCCTCGCAGTCGCTGGTCAGCCACCATCTGCGCCTGTTGCGCGGGGCCCGGCTGGTGCGCGGCACGCGCCGCACCAAGCAGGTGTTCTACGAGCTGAACGATGCCCATATCGCCCGCATGCTGGTCGACATGGTGGACCATGTGGGCGAGGAGCCGGCCGAACTCGCCGACGAGTAGCGCGACGAAGCACCCAGTGGTGCGGCGCCGCAGTCTGCACTAGCCTCGGTTCACCAACCGCATCTGGGTACCCGTCATGGCAAGCGAATACGACGTCATCATCCTTGGGGCCGGCATTGTCGGCATCTCGGCCGGCATTCACCTGCTGCGACGCGGCCGCAGCGTGCTGCTGGTCGACAAGCGGGAACCCGGGCACGAGACATCCTACGGCAATGCCGGGATCATTCAGCGCGAGGGCGTGCGCCCGCATGCTTTTCCGCGCGACCTCGCCATGCTGATGCAGGTGGGGCTGCACCTGTCCACCGCGGCCCGCTACGAGCCGACCGCCCTGCCCCGCATCGCCAAGCCACTGTGGCGATACTGGTGGGCCTCCTCACCCAGCCACTACCGAAAGGTGGTGGAAAGCTACGCGCCCCTGATCGGACGCTCGATCCTTGCCCATGCGGACCTGATGGCAGAAGCGGGACCGGCGGCCGAGGCACTAGTCAGCAAGTCGGGCTGGTTCCTTGCCTTCCGCAGCGAGCAGGGTCTGCGCGGCGAAGCCGCCAAGGCGGAGCAGGATCGCGAGCGCTTCGGCATCTCGCACCGGGTGGTGGAGTGGCCCGAACTCAAGACCATCGAGCCCGATCTCAAGGGTGGGCTCGCGGGGGCCATTCACTGGACCGACCCGTGGACGGTGCGCGACCCGGGGGCGCTGGTGTCGGAGTATTTCGCGCTGTTCCAGCGGCTCGGTGGCACCTTCCTGGCGGGCACGGCGGAAGAGCTGAACCAGGATCGGGACGGCTGGACCGCAACCGTCGACGGGCAGCGCCACAGCGGCCGGCAGGCCGTCGTAGCCCTGGGGCCCTGGGCCCCGGAGGTGCTGGACCGGCTCGGCTACCGGCTGCCGCTGTTCGTCAAGCGCGGCTACCACATGCACTACGGAGCCGAGGGCGGGGCGAAACTCAACCACCTCGTGCTCGATGCCGAGGTCGGCTATGTGCTCGCCCCCATGGCCAAGGGTATCCGCCTCACCACTGGCGCAGAGTTCGCGCTGCGTGACGCCGCGCCCACCCCGGTGCAGCTGGGCAAGGCGGAAAAGGCGGCGCGTGAACTGTTCCCGCTGGGGGAGCGGCTCGAGCCAGCGCCCTGGAAGGGCGCCCGTCCCTGCACACCGGACATGATGCCGATCATTGGGGAGGCGCCACGGCACCGTGGGCTGTTCGTGGGGATCGGGCACGCCCATCATGGCTTCACGCTCGGGCCGGCGACCGGCGAACTGCTCGCCCAGTCGATGACCGGGGAGCCCACCGCGATCGACATCGCGCCCTTCGCCATGCAACGCTTCCTTTAGGTTCGGCGCGAACCAGACGCCAAGGGCTGCGTTTCCCGTACAAGGAGAGATCACGACATGGCGATCGACAAGCCCGCACTGCTGAAGCCGCTGTTTGACCGACTGGAGTCCCTCGATGCGCTGAGCGAGGAAGAACGCGGAGCGCTGATCGACGCGGCCAATAACGAGGTTCGCACCTTTGCCGCCAAGCAGGAGATCGTCGCCCAGGGATCGCGTCCAGGCATGAGCACGCTGGTGCTGACGGGGCTCTCGGCCCGGCAGACGCAGTTGCGCGATGGCGACAGGCTGATCAGTGGCCTTCACCTCAGCGGCGACTTCGTGGACCTCCATTCCCTCGTCATCGGCGAGATGGACCACAGCATCGTCGCCATGAGCGACTGCACGGTGCTCAACTTCCCGCACGGCAAGCTGCGCGACATCACCACCCGCCTGCCGCACCTGACCCGAATGCTGTGGCTGGTGACGCTGATCGACGCCGCCATGCACCGGCAATGGCTGGTGGTTCGGGGTGGCCTCGATTCGCTGGGGGAAGCCGCGCACCTCCTGTGCGAGATGTATGTGCGCCACCAGATGGCGGGGCTCGCAAAGGACCACAGCTTCCCCTTTCCGCTGACGCAGCAGGATTTCGGCGACGCCCTCGGCAAGTCGCTGGTGCAGACCAACCGCGTCATCCAGACCCTGCGCAAACTGGGGGTGATCAGCTGGCAGGGCCAGCAGGTGAGGATCCTCGACTGGGATCAGCTGGCCGAGATGGCCGAGTTCGATCCCACCTATCTCAACTTTTCCAAAGAGCCGCGCTGAGCAGGAAACCCCGCAACCCCTGGGCGCGTTGAGGCGCAGGTTCGTCCAGTCATGCGGTTGTTATGCCTCGATTCTTCCTCCACCTGCGTGATCGCGACGAGCGCATTGAGGATGCCACAGGTGCGGAGTTCCCCTCCCTGCTCGCTGCCCGGGCGGAGGCGATCAAAGCGGCCCGTGAGATGATGGCCGAGAACCTGCGCCTTGGCCTGCCGCTCGACCACAAGCAGATCGAGATCTGCGACGCCCAGGGCCAGCTGATCGAAGAGGTTCACTTCAGCGACGTGCTGAAGGCGATCGGCGAGTAGCCCACAAGCGGTATGGCGCTCGACTTCCCTCCAGAGCGAGGGAAAACAGGCAAATACATCACGATAGCACCGATGGCGGGAACTTGGCGAAAGCCCGGCCATTCTCTGAACACTGGCGCAACCGCCTATTCGTGAGCGCCCTCTGTCGGAGAGGTGAGAAATGACTATCGAAAATCCAGGGACGACCGACAACGGAACCTTGTCGGACGTCGAGAACAAGGCCAGGCAGGATATGGGCCAGGCCAAGGAAACCCTGCGCAGCGATCTCGACGCAGTCAGCCGCCGGGCGGCCGAGGACGTCGATGCGCTCAAGCGCGAAGCCAAGGGCCAGATCGACAGCGTGACCGAACAGGCGACCCAGAAGGTCCGCTCGTTCGCCAGCGACCAGAAGACCCTTGCCACCAGCCAGATCACCGGCGTCGCCTCGGCCATCTCGCGCGTCGCCGATGAACTGGAAGGCACCGAGCAGGCCACCATCGGCCGCTATGCCCGCGACATCGCCAACGGGCTCGAGCGGTTCGGCCGCGAGGTCGACGGCAAGGAACCGGAAGATCTGATGGGCATGGCTCAGCAGTTCGGCCGGTCGCAGCCGCTGGCCTTCCTTGGTGCCGCGGCCTTGGCCGGGTTCGTCGCCAGCCGCTTTGCCGGTGCTTCGGCGCAGCGCCGCCAGCAGCCGAGCCCGGCCACCAGCTACACCAGTTCGACCACCAGCTACACCAGTTCGACCACCACGCAGCCTGCACCCACCAATCTGGACGCCAGCGGCAACGGCACCGAGTTCGCCCGCCAGGATCAGACCTACACGGGAGGCCAGGATGTCACAGGTTAACGAAGGGCGTCCGCTGGGCGAGCTCCTGACCGGGCTTGCCGGTGACATCTCCGGGCTGTTCCGCAAGGAAATCCAGCTGGCCAAGACGGAGGCATCCGAGAAGATCTCGGAGACCATGGCCGCGGCCGTCTCGGTGCTGATCGGCGCGGTGCTGGCCCTCGGTGCCCTGGGCGTGCTGCTCAGCGCCATCGTGTCGCTGCTCGCCGCCTTCTTCGTCAACCAGGGATGGGATGCGACGCTGTCGACGGGGGTGTCTTCGGGCATCGTGACGAGCGTTGTCGGCATCATCGCCTGGGTCTTCATCTCCAAGGGCCTGAACGCCTTCAAGGCTCAGAACCTCAATCTCAAGCGCACGGCGACCTCGCTCGGTCGCGACGCCGACATCGTGAAGGAGAGGCTGTGATGGCCTACGACAGCGACACCAAGAGTTCCGCCGAGCTGCAGCGCGAAGTCGAGCAGCAGCGGGCGCGACTGGAAGACCGGATCGACCAGATCCAGCAGAAGCTCTCCCCCGGGCAGCTGGTGGATGAACTGCTCGCCTATACCAAGGGCGGTGGTGGAGAGTTCCTCGGCACCCTGCAGCGGCAGGTGACGGCCAATCCGCTGCCGGTTGCCATGCTGGGCGTCAGCCTGGCCTGGCTGATCGGCAAGCCGGCTGCCACCACCGAGGTCCATCATGATCACTATGATTCGGACCGCGAGTGGGACGACAGCATCAACGCGCGCCGCGGCTATGGCGAACATGACGTCTACGAAGACTTCCCGGTAGCGACCATCTCCGGAACGAGCCTGCAGCGCGTCTCGCACACGCCCGACGAAAGCGGCACCCACCACAGCGAGTGGCTCGATGATGCCGGGAAGAAGTACCGCGCTGTGTCGGACAGCTTCGGCCGCCGTGCCGGGCATTTCCGCGACGAGGCCGGCAATACCTACAAGGGCTTTGTCAGCGGAACGGGCGAACAGATCACCCACTTCCGCGACGAGGCGGGCAATCTGCTCGACCAGGCGAGCGGCTGGGCCTCCCATACCTGGCAGCGTGCCCGCGAAATGCTGCACGATGCCCGTGACGGCGTTGCCCACCGGGTCAGCCAGGGCCGCTCGCGCGCCGGTGAAGCCGGGATAGGCATGGCTGGGCAGGTTGACCAGCTGAACCGGACGCTGATGAACCAGTTCCGCGACCAGCCGCTGGTCGGGGGTGCCCTGGCCTTCGCGCTGGGCGCAGCCTTGGGCGCCGCCCTGCCCCACACCCGCCAGGAGGACGAACTGCTCGGTGAAGCTGCCGACGCGGTGAAGGCCAAGGCCGGCGAAGAGGCCGGGCACCTCTATGAGCAGGGCCGCGAAAAGGCGACCGAGCTCTACGAGGACGCTGCCACCCGCGCCGGCGATCTCTACCAGCAGGCCAAGGAAGGCCTCGGGGCCGCCGACAGCGAAGACGGCCTGCCCCGACAGCACTGACCATGTCGCGGAGGGCCTACGGC
>JAEYXQ010000148.1 GCA_023431205.1 Pseudomonadota bacterium
GCTCTCTTCATATCATGCCCGGCGCTTATTCGGCCTTGGGCGGATAGGCCGGGTCGGTCTCGCGGCCCTCGACCAGCGAGATCGCATACTGAAGCTGGGTATCCTCGGCCTTGTCCACCGGCACATAGACCGAGGAGCCGACGGTGGCTTCCTCCTGGCCCTCGGCGGTGATGTGACCGCTGAGGCCGGCTTCGCCGATGATCTCGTCGCGGCCCTGGAACTCCTCGGGCACCACCTGGCGCACCTCGATGTCGGGGGAAATGCCGAGCGCCTGGATCGAGCGATTGGCCGGGGTGTAGTAGCGCGAGGTGGTCAGACGCATCGCCCCGTCGGGCCCAAGCGGAATGATCGCCTGCACCGAACCTTTGCCGAAGGAACGCGTGCCCACCAGCGTCGCCCGCTTGTGGTCCTGCAGGGCACCCGCCACGATCTCGGAGGCCGAGGCGGAGCCGCCATTGATCAGCACCACCATCGGCACGTCCGCCAGCTTGGCGTCGAGGCTGTCGGGCTGGGCGTCGTAGCGCTCGGATTCCTGCGGCCCGCGGCCGCGGGTCAGCACCACCGCGCCCTGTTTGAGGAAGGCGTCGGCGACGAACACGGACTGGTCGACGAGGCCGCCGCCATTGTTGCGCAGGTCGAGAATGATGCCTGCCGGGGCCTCGCCATCCAGCTCGTCGTAGATCTTTTCGATGGCCGACTGGATGCCGACAAAGGCCTGTTCGGAGAAGCTGCTGAGGCGCAGCAGCGCCACCTTGCCCTCTTCGCCTTCCAGCGACCAGCGAACGGCCCGCAGCGGCACGGTCTCGCGGGTCAGTTCGAACTCGAACGGATCGCTGACGCCCTCGCGCAGCACGGTGATCTTGACGCTGGTGCCGGTTGGGCCACGCATCTTGCTGACCGCTTCGTCAAGCGTCAGCCCCTGTACCGGGGTGCCGTCGATCTCGACGATGAAGTCGTTGGGCAGGATGCCGGCGCGGAAGGCCGGGGTGTCGTCGATGGGCGAGACCACCTTGACCACGCCTTCTTCCATGGTGACCTCGATGCCGAGGCCGGAGAACTCGCCCGACGTGCTCTCGCGCATGTCGCTGTAGTCCACCGGCGGCAGGTAGCCGGAATGGGGATCGAGCGAGGTCAGCATGCCCTGGATTGCGGCGCGGATCAGTTCCTTCTCGTCCGGCGGATCGACATACTCGGCGCGGATGCGATCGAAGATCTGACCGAACAGGGCGAGGTCGGAGTAGATTTCCAGCGGGTCGCGGGAGGCTGCAGCCTTCTCTTCCGCGGTCGGCTCCGGCTGCTCCCCGGAAGGCGCCAGGTCGACAGGATCGTCCGTGCCATCCTCGGCGGGCGCTGCGTCCTCTGCAGGTGCCTCCACCGCCGGGTCATCGCCGGCGGGGGCGGACGGCTCCTGGGCAATCAGCAGGCCAGCGGGCACCGAAAGCGCCAGAGCCAGGGCAAGGGCGCGAAGGGGGGTGAGGCGCATGCGGGTTCTATCCACTCTGTGTCGGGGCTGCCCACCAGTCCGTCGGGTCGATGGGCTCGTTGTTCTGTCGCAGTTCAATATAGAGGGTCGGCTGATCGGCGCCAGCACCGGTGGTGACCGAGCGCCCAATTGTGCGTGACCCCATGGTTCCAACCGGCATGCCCATCTGCACGAACTGGCCGATCTCGACGCTCACCGTGTTCAGACCGGCCAGCAGGGCCGTGTAGTTCTGGCCGGTATTGAGAATGACGATCTGGCCATAATTGAGGTAGGGGCCGGTATAGAGCACCCAGCCATCGGCCGGCGCCACCACCTGGGCTTCGGCGCGGGTGACGATGGAGACGCCCTCCGAAAGCCCGCCAAAGCCGTCGCTGGTGCCATACTCGACCACCGTCACCCCATTGGCCGGCGGCGTGAGGTATCCGCGGGCGGCCACAAACGGCACTGCCGGCTCGGTGCGGGCGGCGTTGGCGAAGGCAGTGCGGATTTCGGCATCGGTGAGCTGCGGCGCATCGGGATCGACTGCCGGCGTTGGCGTGCCGATGGCATTGGCCCGGGCCGACAGGCTCTGGATCAGGTCGCGCAGGTCGGCGGCGCGGGAGGCGAGTTCGAGCGCCTCCTCCTCGGCAGCCACGAGATCGGCCGAGCGGGTCTCGATGCCCTGGCGGCGCGCGGCGATCAGGGTGGCAATGCGCAGCTGCTCTTCCTCGAGCACCTCGTAATTGGCCTTGAGCGTTGCCTCTTCCGCGAGCACCTGCGTCTTGATTTCGGTGAGGGCGGTGAGGTCGGCCGTGACCGCATCGGCCCGCGCCCGCAACTGCGGCACGATGGCGGCGATCAGGATGGCACTGCGAGCAGAGCCGAGGGCGTCGGAGGGATCAACGATCAGCGCCGGGGGCGGATTGAGCGAGATGCGCTCGAGTGCGGCGAGGACGTTGGCGATCTCGCTGCGCGAACCATCGAGCCGGCCGCGGATTTCGAGCTCGCGCACGATCAGGTCGGAGAGGCGCTCCTCGACATCGGCAATCTCGATCTCGGCCAGCTTCACCCGCTGGGCGGCAGCGATCAGCGCCGCGTTCTGGCGGGTCTGGTCGCCTTCCATCTCGGCGATCTCGGCCCTCAGGGCATCGACCCGGTCCTGGCTGAGGGTGATGGAGGCTTCGATGGCTGCGAGCTCGGCATCGGGGTCCGCCGGAGGTTCTTCCGTCAGCGCGGTCCCCGCCGCAGCGGCCGCTTCGGCAGCATCGGCAGCTGCAGCCCCCGCATCCGTGTAGGCCGGGGTGGCAGGCGCGGCATCGGGAGGCAAGGCCTCTGGCGCGGCTTCAGCCTCCGGCGCAGGATCGGCAGGAAGCACCGGCTCCGTCTGGGCGGCAAGGGGCATGGCCGAAAGGCCGGCGAGCCCGAGACCCGCCAGCAAGGCCAACAGCCGGTTGCGAGGGCTTGCTGCCATCCACTCTCCCATGGGCACTGCCCGAATCACGGCACGGACCATAGCAAGTCACCGGGAAACCGCAGGTTAACGTTGCTTAACCATGTTCAACATTGCCGGAGCCGCGGGTTCAGTCGCCGCGATGGTAGGGGTGGCCCGACAGGATGGTGGTGGCGCGATAGAGCTGCTCGGCCAGCATGATGCGCACCAGCTGGTGCGGCCAAACCATGGGCGAAAAGCTCAGCAGGAGGTCGGCGCTGCGGGCGAATTCAGGCTCGATCCCATCCGCGCCGCCAATGACGAAAGTCGCCGTCGGCCGGCCGTCATCGCGCCAGCGGCCAAGCTGGCCGGCAAAGGCTTCGGAGGTGATGGATTTGCCGCGTTCGTCTAGCGCGACGACGATGCCGTCGGCAGCGGCTGACCGCAGCGCCTTGGCCTCTTCGGCCTTGCGGGCCGCAGCGGAGCCGGCGCGGGATTCACTGAGTTCGGTGACCTCGAAGCCGGCGAGGGCCAGCGGCTTGCCGCTGGCCTGGGCGCGATCGAGATAGCGGGCCACCAGTTCGCGTTCCGGCCCGGCCTTCATGCGGCCGACGGCCAGGATCGCAACCCGCATCGATCAGTGGGCGTCGGCCGCGAACTCGGCCTGCCACATCTTTTCGATGTTGTAGAACTCGCGCACTTCCGGGCGGAAGATATGGACGATGACATCGCCGGTATCCACCAGCACCCAGTCGCAGTGCGGCATGCCTTCGATGCGCGGCTTGTCGAAGCCGTTCTCGCGCAGCGCCTTGAGCAACTGGTCGGCAATGGCGCCGACATGACGGTCGGAGCGGCCGGAGGTCACGACCATATGGTCGGCCAGCGACGACTTGCCGGTGATGTCGACGGCGACGGTGTTCTCGGCCTTGGCGTCGTCGAGGCATTCGATGACAACCTCGACCAGCGGCCGATGCGGGACGGGAGTGGCCGCGGCAGCGGCGTGAACGGTGTTGTCGGGCAGATTGGCCATCAGCAAAGGCTCTCTGCCCCGGTCAGGGCATGCATCATGCGGTGCGCAGCATCCTTGGTGGTTGATCGGAATGTGCAGGCGTTTCGGTAAACGGCAAGCAGCGTGTTCCTGTTCCGGTGATCTCGCTTCACCTCAGCCGATAATATGCGCGTTACGGGGCGCGAGTGCAAGGCGCGCGCCGGAAACCGTTATCGCCCGGCCCGCAGGGCCGTCGAGGACAGCGCCGATTGCCGGCCATGGAGATAGACCCAGGCGGGCGGAGTCATCGTCGCCAGGCGCCCCGCATCCTCTTCGTCGATGCGCCAGCGCGCCAGCGCTGCCGCGGCCCGCGAGGCCGGCGCCTGGCGCGAACCGGGGCGGACATAGACCGCGATCGGCACGGCCCGGGCAAGGTCTTCCCAGCGCTCCCACCGGTGCAGGTCGGCGAGGCTGTCGGACCCCATGATCCACACGAACCGCCGGTCGGGCAGCGTCCCGGTCAGGTGGCGGACCGTCTCGTAGCTATAGGTGAAGCCCCGCTCCGCCTCCCAGCCGGTGACGCGGATGCGCGGATCGGTGACGGCGGCGCGCACCGCCTCGACCCGATGCGCAAGCGGCGGCAGGCCAGAATTGTTCTTGAGCGGATTGCCGGGGGTCACCAGCACCCACAGGGCATCGAGCTCGAGCCGGCGCAGCGTCTCGGCCATCACCAGCAGGTGCCCGTCATGCACCGGATTGAAGCTGCCGCCGAACAAGCCGATGCGCATGCCGGCCCCGGAGGTCGGCAGGGTGGTGATGCCAGCAATGCGGCGCGGCGGGCGGCGGGTCACGCGTTCCCCTCCCCCGTGTGGGGAGGGATCAAGGGTGGGGGTCTGCGTAGGGCTGAACCGAGGCTCAAGGCCGGATCTGTCCCGTGCCGCGCACGCGATATTTGAAGCTGGTCAGCTGCTCGACGCCCACCGGTCCCCGTGCGTGCATCTTGCCGGTGGCAATGCCGATCTCGCCGCCGAACCCGAACTCGCCGCCATCGGCGAACTGGGTGGAGGCATTGTGCATCAGGAT
>JAEYXQ010000040.1 GCA_023431205.1 Pseudomonadota bacterium
TGATGTAGTCGCCGGCGACCGAGCGCTCGATGCCGAGCTGGTTGGCAAGGCCGAAGGCCGAAATGCCGTAGATGATGCCGAAATTGATGGCCTTGGCGCGGCGGCGGACTTCGCTGGGCATGCCTTCGACCGGCACGCCGAACATTTCCGAGGCCGTCATGGCGTGGATGTCGAGACCTTCCTCGAAGGCATCCTTGAGCGCCTGGATATCGGCGATGTGGGCGAGGACGCGCAGCTCGATCTGCGAATAGTCGGCCGAGATCAGGGTCTTGCCGGGGGCGGCGACGAAGGCAGTGCGGATCTTGCGGCCATCCTCGGTGCGCACCGGGATGTTCTGCAGGTTCGGATCGTTCGACGAGAGGCGGCCGGTGAGCACCGAGTGCTGGGAATAGGTGGTGTGGACGCGGCCGGTCTGGGCATTGATGTAGGTGGGCAGGGCATCGGTATAGGTGCCCATGAGCTTGGTGAGCTGGCGCCACTCGACCACGGCACGCGCGAGCGGCACGCCCTTTTGCGCCAGATCCTCCAGCACGTCGGCACCGGTGGACCAGGCGCCGGTCTTGGTGCGGGTGCCGCCCTCGAGCTGCATTTCGTCGAACAGGATTTCGCCGAGCTGCTTGGGGGAGCCGAGGTTGAACTTGCGGCCGGCAAGCTCATGCGCCTCGGCCTCGAAGGCGGCGGCGCGCTGGGCGAAATCGCCCGAGAGGCGAGCGAGGATCTGCCGGTCGACGGAAATGCCGCGCCCTTCCATGCGGGCAAGAACCGGAGCCAGCGGGCGCTCGATGGTCTCGTAGAGCGTGGTCATGTTCTCGGCGGCAAGGCGCGGCTTGAGAATGCGCCAGAGCCGGAAGGTCATGTCGGCGTCTTCGCAGGCATAGCGGGCGGCCGAGGCGATATCGACCTCCGCGAAGGTTTTCTGCGATTTGCCGGTGCCGAGCAGTTCCTTGATCGACTGGCCGGGGACGCCGAGCCAGTGGTCGGCAAGTTCGGCCATGGTGTTGAACTGCGGGCCATCGAGCGAGTAGCTCAGCAGCAGGGTGTCGTCGATGGAATTGACCTCGACGCCGTAGCGGCGCAGCAGGCCGAGATCGTACTTGCTGTTGTGGAAGATTTTGAGGATCGAGCGATCGGCAAAGACGGGGCGGAGGAGGTCCAGCGCCTCGCGCAGCTCCATCTGCCCCTCGGCCTTGCCGCCGCCGCCGAAGATGTCGCCATCGTCGGCGTGGTGGCCGAGCGGCAGGTAGGCGCCGGTGCCCGGCCCGACCGAGAAGCTGATGCCGACGAGGTCGGCGGTCTGGTTGTCGAGGCCGGTGGTTTCGGTGTCGGTGGCGACGACGCCGGAGCGGTAGATCATCCCGATCCAGCGCCCGAGGCTCTCGGCATCCTCGAGCACCTCGTAGCGATCGGGGGTCCACGGAATGGCGCGCACCTTCTCGTGCTGCTCGCGGGCATGGACGACGACCGGCAGCGTATCGCGGCCCTGGGCCTGCTGGCGGGCAGCGCGGGCCTCGGCACGGGCGGCATTGTCGAAGCCGACCGGTGAGGCCGGCTGGGCGGCAAGCGCCGGATCGGGCTCCCAGGCGTCCGGATCGGCGCCGATCAGGCCGGCGAGGCGCTTGGTGATGGTGGCGAATTCCATCGCCTTGAGGAAGGGAAAGAGCTTGCCCGGCTCGACCGGCTGGCGCTGGAGGGCGGAGAGTTCGAGTTCGACCGGCACGTCCTGCGCCAGGGTCACCAGCTGCTTGGAGATGCGGGCGAGCTCGGCATTGGCGCGCAGCTTCTCGCGGCGGGCGTTCTGCTTGATGTCGTCGACATGGTCGAGCAGGTTCTCGACCGTGCCGTAGGTGTTGATCAGCTCGGCCGCGGTCTTAACGCCGATGCCGGGCACGCCGGGGACATTGTCGACGCTGTCGCCGCACAGCGCCTGCACCTCGATAACCTTGTCCGGGGTGACACCGAACTTGGCGAACACTTCCTCGACGCCGATCCAGCGGAGCGGCGGCTGGCCGGGGCGCGGGATGGTGTCGAGCATGCGGATCGAGCCATCCGGCTCGACGAGCTGCATCAGGTCCTTGTCGGAGGAAACGATGGTGACCTTGCCGCCGGCGGACTTGGCCTGGCAGGCATAGGTGGCGATGATGTCGTCGGCCTCCCAACCCTCCTGCTCGATGCAGGCGATGTTGAAGGCGCGGGTGGCGTGGCGCACCAGCGGAAACTGCGGCACCAGCTCTTCGGGTGCGGAGGGGCGCTGGGCCTTGTACTGGTCGTAGATCTGGTCGCGGAAGGTCTTGGCCGAATGGTCGAAGATCACCGCCATATGGGTCGGTTCATCCTCGCCCTTGAGGTCCTCCATCAGCTTCCACAGCATGTTGCAGAAACCCTGGACGCAGCCGACCGGAAGGCCGTCGGACTTGCGGCTGAGCTGGGGCAGGGCATGGAAGGCGCGGAAGATGTAGCCCGAGCCGTCGACGAGCAGCAGATGCATGGAACCGATTCCGTTGAACGCGGAGCCGGACTTTAGGGCAGATGCCGCCGGGGCAAAAGGGCGCGCGGACCGGTCCCCATTTCCGTCACGATTATAACCTAGATGTTAATCATCGACTGACCGTTCGCGGGCACCTTCGGCTCCGCATCCCGGTTTGGTTCGCTCCCGAGCGGGCCCACCCCTTTGCCGAAGACCCCGAAAGAGCGCCCTTGACCACTGAACCGGCTACCATTCTCGTCGTCGATGACGATGCCCTGATCACCATCGGGACCGTCGACCTGGTCAACGGTCTCGGCTATCGCGCCCTCGATGCGTATTCGGGGGCCGAGGCGCTGGCGCTTCTCGAGAGCACGCAGCCCATTCACGCGCTGATCACCGACTATGGCATGCCCGACATGAACGGTGCCCGGCTGGCGGAACTGGCGCAGGAAATCCGCCCCGGCCTGCCGGTGATCCTTGCCACCGGCTATGACGACGTGCCGGAGCCCGAGGCCATGGCGCTGCCGCGGCTGAGCAAGCCGTTCCGGGACGAAGAGGTGCGCGACATTCTGGCCGCGATCGTCGCTGTCGGGGCTTGATCTTTTTCGAGCCAAGCCATCTATGGTTCACCAGATCCCGCGCTGTTCGCCCGTCCCGGGCGTGAGTCGTGACGCGGGGCGAACAGGAGACGGCCCTGAACGGGGACCTGCGCACGACCATTGACTTTGCGGCCCTGTTCGAAGCCGCCCCCAGCCCTTATGTCCTGATCGACCGCGACCTCACCATGGTGGCCTGCAATGGCGCCTATGAGCGCGAGGTGCGGCGGCCCCGGGCCGACTTCCTCGGGCGCAACCTGTTCGAAGCGTTTCCGTCCGATCCCACCTCGCCGGGCGGCAGCCTGCTGCGCAGCTCGCTGGCCAAGGTGCTGGCCGAGGGTCGCTCAGACGAGCTGGCGCTGATCCCCTACGATGTCAGTCCACCGGGCGAGGCGCCGGTGCTGCGCTACTGGAGCGCCACCCATACCCCGATCCTCGGTGCCGATGGGCGGATTGCCTATGTGTTGCAGCACACCACCGACGTCACGGCGGTGGAAACCCTGCGTCGCACGGCCCGCAGCCTGAAGGATAAAGCCGGGATTCTCGATCGCGCCGCGGCAGTGCAGGCCGAGAACACCGCGCTGGCCCAGCAATCGGACGAGTTGCGCCGGCTGTTCCAGCAGACGCCGAGCTTCATGGCGGTGGTGAGCGGGCCCGACCACGTCTTCACCCTGGTCAACGACGCCTATCAGCGGCTGGTGGGAACCGAGCGCGACATCCTCGGCAAGTCGGTGGCCGAGAGCATGCCGGAAATGGTGGAGCAGGGCTTCACCGGCCTGTTGGACCAGGTGCGTGGCACGGGTGAACCGTTTATCGGCCGCGGCGTGCCGGTGATGGTGCAGCAGCCCGACGGGAGCGCAGAATTGCGCTATCTCGACTTCATCTACCAGCCGATCCGCGATGCGGACGGCGCGGTCGCCGGCATCTTCGTGCAGGGTCACGACATCACGGAGCAGAAGCTGGCCGAGCAGGAACTGCTGCGCCAGCGCGAAATGCTGCGCATTGCCCAGGAAGCCGGCGGCGTCGGCACCTTCGTATGGGACCTGGGGACAGGGCTGTTGGCCGGCTCGCCGACCTTCAACCTGCTCTACGGCCTGCCGGCCGACAGCGGGCCGCGACCCTATACGCAGTATGTCGACGCCGTGCATCCGGACGATCGCGAGCGCCTGGCCATCGCCGCCGGCCGAGGCCTCGAAGAGGGCCTGCGCCGGACCGAATACCGGATCCTGCTGCCGGACGGACAGGTGCGCTGGCTGGAGCGGCAGGGCAATGTGCTGCGCGGCGCCTCGGGCGCGCCCACCCATGTGGTCGGCGCCAGCTTCGACATCACTGCCCGGCAGGACCGCGAAGCGCAGATGGCGCTGCTGACGCAGGAATCCTCCCACCGCATCAAGAACCTCCTGACCATGGTGCAGGCCATCGTGTCGCAGACGCTGCGATCGGCCGACAGCATTGCTGCTGCCCGCACCAGTGTCGGCGACCGGCTGGCCGCCCTGGCACAGGCGCAGGACCTGCTGACGCACGGGCTGGAAGAGGGCGCGGGGCTGCATGACCTCGTGGTATCGGCCACCCGGCTGCATGACGACGGCCAGCGCTTCCATGTCGAGGGACCCAATGTGCGGCTCGGCAGCCGCCCTGCCCTCGGCGTGGCGCTGATGCTGCATGAACTGGGCACCAATGCTGCCAAATACGGCGCGCTCAGCGTTGCCGAGGGGCGCGTGCGGATCACCTGGCACACCGACGCGGCCGGCAATGTCGACTGGCAATGGGCCGAACAGGGCGGGCCGGCGGTACAGCCGCCGCAACGGCGCGGCTTCGGCTCATCGCTCATCGAGCGCGGGCTGACCTCGCTGCCGGGCAGCAGCGTCAGCCTCAGCTACGAGCCTTCGGGCGTGGTCTGCAGGGCGCACCTGGCCGTAGCCGGACGGACGAGCTAGCGCAGCCCCGCCGCATCGAGCAGGCCGAGGCGCTTGGCGTCGTAGTAGTAGCCGCGGGCATAGTATCGCACGGCGAGGTCGGGGTTGCCCCTGGCGGTGACATAGGCACCGGCGAGGTAGCGCACCGCAAAGCGCAGATTGGTCTCGGCATCGAGCAGGCCGCCGGGCGAGCCGCGATAGCCCATGCCGCTGGCGGTGGCGTGGCTGATCTGCATCAGCCCGTAATAGGGTCCGTTGCGGGCAGCCGGATTGTAGTTGCTCTCGCGCACGATGACGCGGCGCACCAGCGATTCCGGCACGCTGTAGTGCTGGCTGTAATGGCTGATCAGCCCGTCGAGGGCATTGCCGGTATAGGCGAGGAGCTTGGGCGCGGCGGGCACCACGGCCGCATCCGGCACGTGGCCGGCCGGCGTGGCGGCCGGGGCGGCAAAAGCTGCAAGCGCCGCCGACGCCTTGCCGCCCGGGGCCGGCTTGATGCCGCTGATGGAGCAGCCGGCCAGCAACAGGCTTGCCGCGGCGATAGCGGCGAGGCGAGCGCCGGTGCGAAGAGATAGTCCAGTCATGCCGCGATCCTAGCCGATTGTCGCTCTGCCGCCCATAGGGATAAAACGCGGCGGCTTGATGGCTTCGGCGTGACACGGGCCGCTGCTGGCGCAGTCGTGAACTTTTCCGGGCGCCCCAGTTGCGCGGCGCACCCGCTTTGGCTAGTTTGCGCCCATCCGCCGGACCGCTTCCGGCCACGCACCCGTAGCTCAGCTGGATAGAGCGCTGCCCTCCGAAGGCAGAGGCCACAAGTTCGAATCTTGTCGGGTGCGCCAAAACTCCATCGATATTCTTGGTCACGCTTGGTGCTTGTGCGGGGCATGGATTGCTCCTCAAAGACTGAGGGCACGGTGGTCTTTGATTTGCCAGAAACGAGGAGGCCGGAATGTGGATCAGGGTGCTGGCGGTTTTGCTCGCGCTGTTGCCGGGCGGGGCACAGGCGCATGGGGAGAGTGCGGCCTGGGTGGAGCAGAAATGCAGGGCCTACGAGGCGGCGTGGGAGCGGGCAGTGGCGGCGCATCACGGACGCCAGATGGTCGATGTGTTCATTGCCGCCAACGAGACCTTTATCACCTCCGGCTGCACGGAAGCGGGGACTGCCTGTCCGCGGTCGGCGGTGGAGCTGGAGATCGCGAACGCGCTGACGCTGGCGATGATGAATGCCGGGGCGGCCAGTACTTTCCTGCCGTTTCGCTGCCCGCATGAGAGGGTTGAGGGAGGCTGGAGCGGGCCGGGGCTCTAGCTTCGGGACGGTCTCTCGATAGTGCGCGGCTTTGCCGCTACAGTGCCGGCTGGCCTTGCCGGAGTGGGTGCGTGTTCCTGTCGGTGTTTGACGTCTTCAAGATCGGGGTGGGGCCGTCGAGTTCCCACACCATGGGACCGATGGTGGCGGCCTGGCGGTTCCTGGCGGAATTGCGCGACGGCGACTGGCCGCGGCCGGCGCGGGCCCGGCCGGTGGCGCTGACGGCGAGCCTGCATGGATCGCTGGCCTTTACCGGGGTCGGACATGGCTCGGGCCGGGCGGTGATCCTGGGGCTCAGTGGCCTCATGCCGGATACGGTTGATCCGGACCGGATGGACGGCATTGTAGAGGGGGTCGAGCGCTCGGGGCAGGTGGAGCCGCCGGGGCATCCGCCCTACCGGTTCCGGCCGCAGCGGGACCTCGTTTTCGACACGCAGACGCGGATGCCGCTCCATCCCAACGGCTTGCAGTTCGCCGCCTTGGACGACAGCGGGGCACTGCTGTTGCGGCGCGGATATTATTCGGTGGGTGGCGGCTTCGTGCTGAGCGAGGCGGAGCTGGCGGACGGTGGCAGCAAGCCGGCAGCGGGGGACGCCGAGGTCCCCTTCCCCTTCGATTCGGCGGACAGCATGCTGCAGATGGCAGGGCGCTCGGGCCTCTCCATCGCCGAAATGAAGCGGCGCAACGAGCTGGCCTCGTGCAGCCCGGCGGAGCTGGAGCACGGGCTTGACCGGCTATGGCAGGCAATGTCGGATTGCATTGACCGCGGGCTGCGCCAGGAGGGGCAGCTGCCCGGATCGCTGAAGGTGCCGCGGCGGGCCAGAGGCATCCACCAGCGGCTCGAGGCGGCACGGGCGCGCAACGTGTTCAACCCGCTCGGCGCCAATGACTGGCTGTCGGTGTTCGCCATGGCGGTGAACGAGGAAAATGCCGCCGGTGGCCGGGTGGTCACGGCGCCCACCAATGGCGCGGCGGGGGTGATCCCGGCGGTGCTGCGGTTCTATGTCGAGCAGGTGGGCGGCGCCGGGCGGCGCGGCATCCATGATTTCCTGCTCACCGCCGCGGCGATCGGCGGCATCGTCAAGCATCGCGCCTCGATCTCGGGAGCGGAGGTCGGCTGCCAGGGCGAGGTCGGCTCGGCTTCGGCGATGGCGGCGGCGGGGCTGTGCGCGGTGATGGGCGGCACGCCGGAGCAGGTGGAGAATGCCGCCGAGATCGCGCTCGAGCACCATCTCGGCATGACCTGCGATCCCGTCGGCGGGTTGGTGCAGGTGCCCTGCATCGAGCGCAACGCCTTCGGCGCGGTGAAGGCGGTGACCGCCGCATCGCTGGCGTTGATGGGCAATGGTGTCCACACCGTCTCGCTCGACGCGTGCGTCGAAACCATGCGCCAGACCGGGCGGGACATGAACGAGCGCTACAAGGAAACCAGCCTCGGCGGGCTCGCCGTCAACGTGGTGGAGTGCTGAGCCGCCTCAGCCGCGCTGCATCAGGCGGCGGTGAAAGCCGAGATGCTCGCGCGCCGGCCAGAACACCTCATCCTCGGGCAGGAACAGCTTTTCGCCCAGACGCCGGGCCAGGGCCGGCTGCAGCCGGTGCGGTTCGGGCAGGAGGATGCGGTAGTCGTCGGCAATCACGATGTGGCCGGCGCGGAAGGCGCGGCCGGCATGTTCCTCGACGGCGAGGTAGTTGGTGATGGCGAGCGGCCCGCCGCTGTCGCGCGGGCGGATCGCCACGGCCTCGAGGTGAGGATGGATCAGCCCGCCCTCGGGCAGGAAGCGCTCGCCGGTCAGGGCGCAGCGATATCCATATGCGGTGAGCACCAGCCGGTAGAGTCCCTGGTAGTCGGCCAGCGATGTCTCGAAGCCGACCTGCGGATTGTCGCCCAGCCCGTCCGGCTGGTCCGGCGCCACCATCCTTCTTCGCCTCCGTATCTGCCCCTAAGGGAGAATACGTATCTGGCGGCAAAGGACAATGGCGCATGGCGGCGTGCGCCGATGCTAGTCGGTGAGCAGGAACTCGGCGAGCGCGGTCAGGTCTTCGTCGCTCCAGTGGGAGGTGGAGTCGGCGATCACCTCGCCCATGGGCCCACCGAGGACATCGAAGCTGGGGGTGAAGCCGTCCTTGAGGGTCTGCACCAGGGTGAGGGCGTCATAGCCTTCCTCGCGTAGCGCCGCGGCGGTGATGGCGGGAGCGCGGCCGCCGACGCCGCCGGGGGAGCCGGTCAGCGCCCGGTCCCACTCGATGGCACCGAAGGCGTTGCGGGGAGTGTGGCAGGCGACGCAGTGGGCGGGGCCGAAGGCGAGGTATTTGCCACGGTCATAGCTGTCGGAGCGACCCGGATCGGACTCGAAGCGACGGGGCGTGAAGAACAGGTTCTTCCAGCCGGCGGCGGCGAGACGGATGTTGAACGGGAACGGCGCGCCCCCGCCGCCCTCGGTTGCCACGGGTTCGGTCGCGAGCAGCGCGGCATAGAGGTCGGCGATCTCCTGATCGCTCATCAGGGTGTAGTTCTCGTAGGGGAACACCGGATAGAGGTGCCCTTCGGGGCCCATGCCGTTGCTCATCGCCTCGGCGAACTGGGCCAGGCTCCAGTTGCCGATGCCCGTCTCCGGGTGCGCGGTGATGTTGGGCGGCACGAAGGTGCCGAAGGGCGTCGCCAGCCCGGCGCCGCCGGCCAATGCGGGGCCACCATTGGCGGCGTCGGTGTGGCAGGAGATGCAGCCGCCGATCCGCAGCAGGTAGGCACCGCGTTCGGCATTGCCCACCAGGGTCAGATCACGCGGCGGACCGGAAACGGGCTTGAGAAGATAAAATGCTGCCGCAGCTGCGACGAGCAGCACGACGACGCCCACAAGCCACCAGCGACGCACCTGGTTCTCCCTCCGTAAGCCGTTGCGAAACAGAGCAGATCGGCTGCGGGTGCGCAATCGGCGCGCCGATCACTAGCCCGAGAGATCATTGGTGGCGTGGCACGCCCGGCAGAACCTGCCCCCACAAACGGGTAGGGCGCACCCGGTCGCGATCCTCTATTCCGCCCCGCCATGACGCGCCGGGGAGCGGCGCTTATTTGTTTGGAGCGGACAAGATGAACGTCATCATGCGGGTTGCTGAACCCGAACTGACTGGTCAACTGGCTCGCGGTGTCGAGACGCTGGCCCTCAGGATGAAGGGCCGGATCGTCACCGCCAGCGACACGGATTATGACGCGCTGCGCGCGGTGGCACTCGGCAACTGGAGCCACCAGCCGCTGTTCATCGCCCGTGTGCGGGACGCCGCGGACGTGGCCGACGTGGTCGACTTCGCCCGGCGCAACGACCTCGAGATCGCCATCCGCAGCGGCGGCCACTCGGTGTGCGGCCATAGCGGCAGCGCCGGCGGCGTGGTCATCGACCTGCGCGAGCTCAACGGCATCGACATCGACACCGAGGCGATGACGGTTTGGGCCGGCAGCGGGCTGAACGCCGGGGAAGTTTCCGCCGCGCTCGACGAGCACAAGGTGGTGGTGGGGTTCGGCGACTCGGCCGGGGTCGGCATCGGCGGCCTCACGGTAGGCGGCGGGCTCGGCTACATGGCGCGCAAGCATGGTCTCACCATCGATGTGCTGCTGGCGGCCGAGATCGTCACCGCGGCCGGCGACATCCTGATCGCCGATGAAAACAACCATCCGGAGCTGTTCTGGGCCATTCGCGGTGGCGGCGGCAATTTCGGCGTGGTCACCCGCTTCCAGTATCGGCTGAACCCGTTGCCCGAGTTCACCGGCGGTCCGCTGGTGCTGCCGGCAACGCCGGAAGTGGTCACGGGCTTCGTCACCGCCGCGCGGGCGGCACCGGAGGAGCTGACCACGATCCTGATCGCCATGCCCTGTCCGCCGATGCCGTTCCTGCCGCCGGAGCTTTATGGCCAGACCGTGCTAATGGGCATGATGGCCTATGCCGGTCCGGCCGCGGCCGCCGCAGTGGCCCTGGCCCCGTTCCGGGCGCTGGCGACCCCGTTCGCCGACCTGGTGCGGCCGGGTCCTTACAGCATGATGTACCTGCCGGAGGAGCCGGGCATGACGCCGGCCGTGTCGGTGCGGGCGCAGTTCATCGAGGACGTCGACCTCAAGCAGGCAGCCGACATGCTGGAGCGGGTCGGGACCTGCCCGGCGCCGATGCGAATGGCCCAGATCCGCATCCTTGGCGGGGCGGCGGCACGCGTGCCGGCCGAGGCCACCGCCTATGCGCACCGGTCGGCACCGATCCTGTTTGCGTACCTGGCGATGGATGGCGGCGCCGAAGCGGCTGCCCGTAACGATCGCTGGGCGGCCGACGGCATCGCGGCGCTCGGGATCGGCACTGCCACCGGCACCTATGTGAACTTCCAGGCCGAGCAAGGGGGCGACAGCCTCGGCAAGGTCTATCCGGAGGCGACGCTGAACCGCCTGCGCGAGATCAAGCGCCGCTACGACCCGACAAACCTGTTTCGGCTGAACCAGAATATCCCACCCGCCGCGTGACCGACCCCGGTCAAGTTCTGGTGACGCCGTAACGGCGCCGGGACTGCCCAGCAGTTCCGGCGCCGAATTGTTTTGTCGGCAGGAGAGCTTTTACTTTCTTCAACTTTCTCGAGCGACCCACCTGTTTGTGGGGCGAGGCACTTCTGAAGAAATGATTAATGGCCGCACAAACCGAGGCAGTGGCTGTTGCCTCGCAGCATCTTCCACATCGAGACGAACCATGCGCCGCACGCTGCTGCTTTCGAGCCTCTATGCGCTCGCCCTTGCCTTTCTGGCCCTGCCCTATGGCCTGGCCGCCTGACCCCCATGCCGAGGACAAACAGATGACCCGACTGCCCGAAACCATCGACTTCGATGAGAGCAACCATCCCGAGCTCGTCTCGGTCTTCCGCGATATCGACGCGGCGATTGCTGCCGTGATCGCCAGCGACCCCGCCTTCCGCCCCCGCCCCGCCGGCAAGCGTCGCCGCCCGGTCGCATCGGTTGCGGCCAAGCCGGCGGTACGCGCCCGCCGCAAGCAGCGCGTCGCGGCCTGAGCCTAGTGGTCTTCGAGGCTGACCGGGCTGGCGATGAACAGGCTGATCAGGTCGGCCTGGCGATCGGTCTCGGTTTTGCGGAACAGGTTCTTGAGCGTGTAGCTCACCGTGTTGCGCGAAATGCCGAACTCCTCGGCGATCTCGTCGAGCCGAAGCCCGCGGGCCAGGGCCAGCGCCAGCCGCGTTTCTGCCGGCGACAGCCCATAAAGCTGCGCCACAGCCTCGGCAGCGGCACTGAGACGCCGCTCCGGATCGGTGACGAACAGACCGACAACAGGTTCACCCGCTCGCGCCGGCCCCCGACCCAGCGGGCAGGCCACGGCAAACAGGGCCCGGCGGCCGGAATTGCGGCTGAGCGCGACCGCCTCGCTGGCCTGGCGATCACCCGCGGTGGCCTTGGCAATGGCGGTATCGACGATGTCGCGCAGCGCCTGGGTCTGCTGGGGTTTTTCCCCACGCAACAACCCCTCGCGCGAAATGCTGATGCCGTCGGCCTCGGCCAGCAGCTCCTCGGCGCGGCGATTGCGGAACAGGACCTTGCGTTCGGAATCGATCAGGAACACGCCGACGGCGATGCGGTTGAGGGCCTCGTCGGCGCCGAGCAGGGCGGAGCGGACGCTGCCGCCCATGCCCCCCTCTCCCCGTGCCGCGCCCTTGATGCGCGCCACCTGGTCTAGCCGGGCCGCCACGGTGATCAGCATCAGGTCGAAGTCGATCGGCTTGGTCAGGTAGTCGTCGACCCCCGCCTCCTTGCCGGCAATGATGTCCCGGCGGCCGGCAAGCGCTGTGAGGAAGATGAAGGGCAGGTCGCCCAGGGCCGGCTCCTGCCGAACCAGCCGCAGCAGCTCGAGCCCGGACATCTTCGGCATGGTGATGTCGCAGAGCACCAGGTCGTAGCGGTTGGCGCGCAGCAGATCGAGCGCCTCCTGGCCGTTGGCGGCCTCGGCGACCTGGTAGCCGGCGGCGGCCAGTTCCTCGCAGATATCCGCCCGCAGGTCGGCTTCGTCCTCGACGCAGAGAATATTGGCTGTCATGGGCCGGCAATCACTTCAGTGTTGAGGGACGGCGCCTCATTATCGGCGGGCGACGGGCGGCGGAAGGGGAAACGGAGGGTGAAGGTCGAGCCCTGGCCCTCGACACTCTTCACTTCGACCCGGCCGCGATGCAGATCCATGATCTGGGCGGCGAAGCTGAGGCCGATGCCGGTGCCGGGAATGCCTTCGGCGGTGCGGGCCCGGTAGAAGCGGCGGAACAGCGAGCCAAGTTCGTCTTCCGGCACCCCGACGCCCTGATCCTCCACTTCGATGACGATGTCACCGCCGGAGCGGGTCGCCCGGACAATGACCGGACTGCCGTCGGGCGAATATTTCAGGGCGTTGGAAATGAGGTTCTGCACTGCCTGCTCGAGCAGCGTGGCGTCGACCTCGATGGCGCGCGGAACATGGTCGATGTGCAGCTCGATGCGGCGCTGATCCTGCTCGGGCTGGCCGTCCCAGACCGCCTTGAGCAGGGTCTCGAGGTCGCAGGACCGCAGGTTGAGAGTGATCTCACCCTCCTCGAGGCGGGCGGCGTTGAGGGTGCTTTCCATCAGCCGGGTCAGGCGCAGGCAGGCGGCCCTGATCTTGTCGGCGCGAGAGCTGATCTCGTCCTCGCTCATCAACGCACCGCGGCGGACCATGCGCTGGGCGCTGGCATCGATGATGGCGAGCGGCGTGCGGAACTGATGCGACACCACCGAGATAAAGGCGCGGTGCAGCCGCGACACCTGCCGCTCCCGCTCGAGGGCGGCCTCGGCGCGGACCATCTTGCCATGCTCCCCCACAAGTATGCCGGCCAGCAACAGTCCGGCCGCCATGGTGGCGGTCAGCGTTGCCAGCACCTCGAACAGGGTATGACGGCGCTGTTCGCGGATGGCAGCATCGCGCTGGCGCTTGCTGAACAGGGCGGCGTTGGCAACATCGCGAAGCGAGGCAGCAAGACCCAGCGCCTCGGTGTGGAGCGTGGCAATGGTGTCGCGATCGTCCGGGGGCAGGGCGCGCAGCGCGGTGTCGGCACTGTCCACCGCCTGTCGGAAGGCGGCGAGCTGCTCCTCGTAGCCGAGCCCGCGGATCTGCCGGCGCGGTTCGCCCTGTTCGAGCACGGCGATGCGGCTACTGAGCAGGTCGAGCAGCAGCTGTACCTCGTCGCGGCTCGTGTCTCCCTGACCATAGCCGCGCACGGCCTCGGCGAAGCGCACCGCCTCGTACTGGCCCTGGCTCGACAGCCACACCATGTCCTCGGTGATGTAATCTGCGGTGGCGTTTTCGCTCGAGAGCAGCCGCAGCGTCGCGGCAACGAGCAGCACGAACAGGATGGCCATGGCCACAAGGGCCAGCAGGAAACGCCGGGTCATCCACGGCCGGACGTTCATTGGACCTGCAACTCCCGCAGCTGCCAGACCCAGCGGTCGTTGTATTGCGGGTCCTGCAGTTCGGCATGGGTGTCGCGCGGATAGACGACCCAGAGCGGGCCGCGGTCGCGCACCTGCAGTTCGGTGCCGTTCATGACGCCAGCCAGCAGCACGTCGTAGCGGGCGGCGTCCTCGAACGGGATCGGCGCCCGATAATCATTGAGGGCGATGCCGGTGATGGTGGTCCCGGCGGCGCCGACCCGCTCCAGCACCGAGCGCAGCAGCACACCCTCGAAATGCTGCGGGCCGTCGGTCCAGGCGGTGGTGGTGCTGATCTCGGCGGTCCCGAGCGTCTCGAGCATATCGCGGTCGAACTCTGCGCCCCGCTCGGAATTGGTGACTTCGATGCTGCCGGTGACGCGCAGGATCACCGGACCGGTGGGCTCCGGGAGCGGCTCGGCGGCAACCACCCTTGCCGCGGTCAGCGCCAGCAACAGGGCGGCCGCCACCGGACGCCAGCTGGCGCCCCGCACCCAAGCCCCTGACCTGCCCCGCCCCCACATGCTGCCCGCGTCCCCATGTCCCCAGCGTCCCCAGGGGCTACAATCGTATAATGGCGCTCAATATTTCCGTTGGTCCAGCGACGCCAAGCAGAAAAACAAGCACCCGGTACGATTTTGCCTGTTCGGGTGGGGACGGCACAGAAATCCCGCCGGTTCGGTGCGGCCTCTACTGCCGTCCGGCGCCCGACCACTCGTTTGGGTGGCGACAGCGGAGGACGGCGCGTGATCTTGGAACCGCAATACCTGCCGTCACTGCCGCGCCTGCCGACCAAGCCTGGGATCTGATATGCCGCACCACCAACGCGACCTGCCGCTCGGGGTTTATGTGCTCATCTGCCTGGCGGTGATCGGCTTCGAAGTGTTCGGGGCGGCGGTCACGGTGGGCGTGGTGCTGGGCGTGACGGTGCTTGCCGCGCTGGTCACACTGGTGGGCGAGGCGCTTCGCCTCCGCCTTCACGCTCCCGGCCCACGCAAACGCGTGGGGCTGCCGGGTGAACAAGGGGTTAACAAGGCAGCGGCCGGTGGCGCTCGCCGCTGACGCCCCACCTGCCGGTGCCCTGACCTCCTGACTCCCTCCGCCGCCCGCGCCGCCGGGCGGCTTTTCTTTGAGCGGCAAGCCATTGGACGGGGATTTGCGACGGCGCCCCTCAAACGAGTGGGGCGGCACCGGCGAGGCGGCCTTAGATCGGCGCCACACCGTCTTGGAGACCACTATGCTCGAATTTCTCGACGCCTGGCGCCTGAGGCGCCGCCAGCGCCAGACACAACTGCACCTGACCGCGCTAAGCGACCATCTTCTGGCCGATATCGGCATCAGCCGAGCCGAGGTCATCGAGCTCGACCTCTACCGAACCAGCCGCAGGCGCGCGGGGGCGGGCCGCTGATGGCCTATGTTCCCTCGCATCTGCGCCGCCGGCGCCGGTCGCTGCTGCGGGTACGATACCTGCTGCTGCTGCTCGCCCTGGTGGTGCTGACGCCCAAGCTCGACATGGGCAATTTCCCGCTGCTGGCCAAGCTGGTGCCGGCGGGCGGCGCCGAACAGACCCAGCGCGGCTGATCGCGGCGGGAGGGGAGCAGGGGTCGGAGGGACGACTACCCTGCCCGCTGCCGCCCGCGATCAACGAACCCGATGGCAAGGGCGCCCAGCACAGCCATGGCGGCACCAGCCAGCGCCAGCTCCTGATAGGCGCCGTCCCGCCCCCACAGGCCGAAGACCAGCCCGGAAAGGGTCGAACCGAGAAAGCTGGTGACCGTCATCAGCGAGGTGCCGAGACCGGGATTGTCGGGCAGCAATTGCTGCACATAGACCAGGATGACGCTGAGGATGGCGGCGGAGCCGCAGGCATTGACCGGCGTCAGGACATAGAAGTGGGAGATGTCGGTGACGCGCCAAAGGGCGGCGAGGTAGGCGCCGAAGGCGAGCGCGCCGAGCGCCACCGAACAGGACTTGCCCAGCTTCTGCACCAGCCAACCCCACAGGAGGATCATCGGCACCTCCATGAGCGCGGTGAGTCCCGCGACACGCCCGACCTCCCCGATCGAGCCGCCGATGTTCTGGACCACGATCAACGCCATGATGCTGCTGTGGAGCTTGTGGGCGCCATAGATGAGGCCGAGGATCAGAACCCGGCCGGCAAGGGGCAGGTCGCGCAGACGCGCCAGCCCCTGGAGGAAGCGCTTGCCGGGGTTTTCCCCACCCTCGCCGACCGGCAATTTGCCGAACAGCGTCAGCAGCAACAGGGCGCAGAGGACGGCGAAGGCGGCCGAGATGCCGTAGATATTGGTTTCACCGGGAAACAGCAGCAGGAAAGCGGCCGCGGCCGGAGGCACCACGATCCACGGCAGGGCAAACAGGGCCCGCACGATTGCCGTGGTCGCGTCGCGGTCCGCCGAACTTTGCGGCACCGACCGCAGGAGCGCAAAGAGCTGCGAATAGACCGCGGCGGAGAACGGGATCAGCAGCACCGTGGCAAAGGCGAAGGCGGCGGGGCTGCGGAACACGAACACCGCCAGGTAGCCGATGGCTCCCAGCAGACAGAGGCCCATCGCCACCACCAGCCGGTTGCGGACGACGTCGGACAGGGCGCCGGCCAGCACGGCGATGCCGACGGTGACCCCCGAGGAGGCGACCAGGATGATCGAAAAGGCGCTTGGCGGCAGGCCGAGGGCGGTGATGCCGACCAGCGAAACGTAGGGCGCGGTGGCCGACATCATGGCGCTGGCGAGAAGGATGCCGAACAGGATGGTGCGCAGGCGCGCGTCACGGAAGAGCCGCAGATAGGCCGATGTCACCGTTGTCCTGACTTCTTCCACCCCTTCGCGCTCCCGCCTAGCCGGTATAATTGTGCCGCCACTCGCCGGCATCTTCCGCCCGTGCCCAGGCGAGGATCTCGGGGGCACGCTCGTGGAACATGTGGGCGAACACGCCGGGCAGGCGGGTGATCGGGGTCTCCGCCTCGACCTTGGTGAAGACGTCGCGGTCTTCCCCGCCCCAGCCCTCGTATTTCTCGTCAAAGCCGCCCACCTGCTCGAAGAGTTCGGCGGTGACCCAGAAGCAGACACCGGGCGACAGGCGGGTGACATAGCCGGTGACGTCGCCGGCCCGCTGCAGCCCATGGACCAGCACCCGCTCGGTGGACGATCGATCGAGGAAAAAGAGGTCGTTGAACGGCATCAGCCCCCGGCTGCCGGTGGACAGCAAAGCGTCGAGCGAGAGGCGGAGGAAGCTGTCGTCGAGATAGCCGTCGCTGTCGAGGATGCAGACATAGCGGCAGTGCTGGCCGGCGCGCGCATAGCCGCGATTGACCGCGGCGGCCTTGTTGAAGAGCCCCTCATTGCGGACGAACTCGTGGATCGCTCCATGCGCCTCGACCACGGCGCGGTGCCGCGGCTCGCTGTCGGCCTCGATCACGATCACCGTCACGCCGGGCTGGTGGCGGCGGGCGGCTTCGAGCCAGCGCAGGGTGTTGATGAGGTTGCGCAGACGGCAAGTCCAACGTGCTGAAGATCACCGACGGGCTGTTCCTGCGCGAGTGCCGGGCCGCGGCTGCCGACAATCCGGACATCGCCTACGAAGAGGAACTGGTGGATTCAGTGGCCGCCAGGCTGGTGCGGGACCGGGGCGGCTATGATGTGCTGGTCACCACCAATCTGTTCGGCGACATCCTCTCCAACGAGGCGGCGGAACTCTCCGGCGGACTGGGACTGGCCGGTTCGCTCAACCACGGAGACCGGCACGCCATGGCCCAGGCAAGCCATGGCTCCGCGCCGGACATTGCCGGCAAGGGTCTCGCCAATCCGGCGTCGATGATCCTGTCGGTCGCCCTGCTGCTTGATCATCTCGGCGAACGCGCCGCTCGACCAGACTTGCGGCATGCGGCCGGGCTGATGGGGCAAGCCATGCTCGAGAGCCTTGCCGACGAGACAACGCGCACGCCGGATCTGGGTGGACGGGCCACAACCCTATCGGCAGCGGCGGTGGTGGCGCAGAACCTGCGGCGCGCTCGCTAGCGCGATTGGCGGTCAGGGCTCGAGCAGCGCCGTGACGGCGTCGGCGACGGCGGAAGCGGCACCGGCGGCCTGGTGGTCGACGCCGGGCAGCACGTGCAGGGTCGCCTGCGGGAGCACTGAGCGGTAGCGCTCGGCATGGGAGAGGGGGACGGTGCCGTCGTCCTCCCCGAGGAGGAGGCGAACGTGCCGCAGCGCTGTCAGGCGCTCGCCTGCTCCGGGCGGCAGCGCGTAAGCTCCGTGCCCGTCGAAATCCCAATCCGGCATGCCCCAGAAGGGCACGGCGAGGAGCACCACCCCCAGAAGGCGCGCCGGCAGCGGGTCAGCTGCCGTGAGGTGTTGCAAGAGGCTCGAGCCGCCGAGGGAGTGGCCGACCGCAACAAACGGTTCCGTTTGCCGCGCCAGCGCAGCAGCGATGGCAGGAAGCCACAGCCTGGGATCGGGGTTGTCGGGCTCAGGCAGCAGTGGTGCGTCCACTGTGGCGCCGGGGGGAAGCTGTCGCCTCAGGGCTGCCAGCAGCGCGGAGCTGCCCTCGCCCGGACCCTGTGGTCCGGCACTGTGGATGAACAGCAGGCGCGTCATTGCCGGTCTCCCCCCCAAAGCAAAAGGCCCGGATCGCTCCGGGCCTTTCGGTATCGGCTGCCGATTACTCGGCGGCGTTTTCTTCCTTGGCGATTTCCTTGCCGGTCGCCTGATCGATGATCTTCATCGACAGCCGGACCTTGCCGCGCTCGTCAAAGCCGAGGAGCTTGACCCAGACCTTGTCGCCTTCCTTGACCACATCGGTGGTCTTGGCGACACGCTGGTCGGCCAGCTGCGAGATGTGGACCAGGCCGTCCTTGGCGCCGAAGAAGTTGACGAAGGCGCCGAAGTCGGCGGTCTTCACCACAGTGCCCTGGTAGATGGCGCCGACCTCGGGCTCATCGGTGATCGAGCGGATCCACTTGATCGCGGCCTCGATCTGCGAGCCTTCGCTGGACGACACCTTCACGGTGCCATCGTCCTCGATGTTGATCTTGGCGCCGGTCTTCTCGACGATCTCGCGGATCACCTTGCCGCCGGTGCCGATCACTTCGCGGATCTTGTCGGTCGGGATCTTGAGCGTCTCGATGCGCGGGGCGAACTCGCCCACTTCGCCGCGGGACGAGGTGATCGCCTTGGCCATTTCACCGAGGATGTGGGCACGGCCTTCCTTGGCCTGGGCCAGGGCGACGCGCATGATCCCTTCGGTGATGCCGGCGATCTTGATGTCCATCTGCAGCGAGGTCACGCCTTCGGACGTGCCGGCCACCTTGAAGTCCATGTCGCCGAGGTGGTCCTCGTCGCCGAGGATGTCGCTCAGCACCGCGTAGCGCTCGCCTTCAAGGATCAGGCCCATGGCAATGCCGGCCACCGGACGCGGCAGCGGCACACCGGCATCCATCAGCGCCAGCGAGGTGCCGCAGACAGTTGCCATCGAGGACGAGCCGTTGGACTCGGTGATCTCGGACACCACGCGAATGGTGTAGGGGAATTCCTCGACCGACGGGCGGATCGGGTTGATGGCGCGCCAGGCGAGCTTGCCGTGACCGATTTCGCGACGGCCGGGCGAACCCATGCGGCCCGCTTCACCGACCGAGTAGGGCGGGAAGTTGTAGTGCAGCAGGAAGTTTTCCTTGCGCAGGCCTTCGAGGGTATCGACGTACTGCTCGTCTTCGCCGGTGCCGAGGGTGGCAACCACCAGCGCCTGGGTTTCGCCGCGGGTGAAGATGGCCGAACCATGGGTGCGGGGCAGGACGCCGACTTCGGCCAGGATCGGACGAACGGTCTTGGTGTCACGGCCGTCGATGCGCGAACCGGTGTCGAGGATGTTCCAGCGCACGATCTTGGCCTGGAGGTTGTGCACCACCTCGCCCAGATCTTCCTTGGAGATCTCGCCGGCTTCGATGCGGGCGGCAAAAGCCTCCTTCACCTTGGCATTGGCGGCATCGACCGCGGCATAGCGCTGGGCCTTTTCGGTGATCTGGTAGGCAGCGCGCAGGTCCGCCTCGGCGATCTTCAGCACGTCCTGCTCAAGCGCCGAGTAGTCCGGCGGGGTGAAGTCGCGCGGTTCCTTGGCGGCCAGCTCGGCCAGCTTGATGATCGCCTCGATGACCTTGCGGCTCTCGGCGTGACCGAACATCACGGCGCCGAGCATGACTTCCTCGGAGAGCTCCTTGGCTTCCGATTCAACCATCAGCACGGCGTCCTGGGTGCCGGCCATCACGAGGTCGAGCTTGGAGTCGCTGCGGCGGTCGACCGGCAGGTTCAGCACGTATTCGCCGTCGACATAGCCGACGCGGGCGGCGCCGATCGGGCCCATGAAGGGGACGCCGGAAATGGTCAGGGCAGCAGAGGCTGCGACCATGGCCAGGACGTCCGGGTTGTTCTCCATGTCATGCTGGAGAACGGTGACGATGACCTGGGTCTCGTTCTTGTAGCCTTCGGGGAAGAGCGGCCGGATCGGGCGGTCGATGAGACGCGAGGTCAGGGTCTCGGCCTCGGTCGGACGGCCTTCGCGCTTGAAGTAGCCGCCCGGGATCTTGCCGGCGGCGAAGTACTTCTCCTGGTAGTTCACCGTCAGCGGGAAGAAGTCCTGGCCCGGCTTGGGCGACTTGGCGCTGACAACGGTTGCCAGCAGCACGGTTTCACCCAGCGTGGCGAGCACGGCACCATCGGCCTGGCGGGCGATCTTGCCGGTCTCGAGGGTCAGCGGCTGGCCGCCCCAGTTGAGCTCGACCTTGTGGTGATCGAAATTGATCGACATGGTTTTGTCTTTCCATTCTGCCGGCGGAGCGGAAACGCGGGGTGGGCCAAGGAGGAGCCCGCGAACTCTGCCGGTGTGCCCGCACCTGGCCGCACCCCATGTGCGCGCCGGCTCAAAATCAGGCACTGTTGCTGTCTGGCAGGGACAGAACATGGGCAAGACAATGAGCCTCTCCGCAGCGGAAGAAGCCGATAATCCTGCCATGCTCCGGCGACCGCCGGCCCAGGTGCCGCGCCAGGATGAACCAACCTGAACGGCAGATGAACGGATGCGGAGCCATGGCCCCGCATCCATGACCGCTTAGCGGCGCAGACCCAGCTTTTCGATGAGGGTCCGATAACGGGCTTCGTCGGTGTTCTTGAGGTAGTCAAGAAGACGGCGACGCAGCGAAACTAGCTTCAGCAGGCCACGACGGGAGTGGTTGTCCTTGTTGTGGCCCTTGAAATGTTCGGTGAGGTTGGCAATGCGCTCGGAGAGGATGGCAACCTGAACTTCCGGCGAACCGGTGTCGTTCGGCTTGGTCGCATATTCCTTGATCAGAGCGGCCTTGCGCTCGGCAGTGATCGACATCGGGAGATCCTTTCAAGAAAGAAGGTGGACGCCGCGGCCGGGATGTCGTCCAGGCGGGGCCAATAGCAACGCCGCCCCAAAAGGAACCATTGCTGGCGCCCATATAGTGCAAAGGGCGCCGCTTTTCCAGACTTATTGCGCCGCGGCGGCCTCGGTGGCGGTCTCGCCCTCGGGGTCGATGGCCGACAGGGGGATCACGAACCGCCATTCGATGCCGTCTTCGCGCACCTGTCGATCGACGGTGGCATTGAGCGAGCGGCCCACCATGGCCTTGAGCACGGTGGTGCCAAAGCCGACCCGCTCGCCATCGATCTCAAGGCCCGGCACGGTTTCGCGCCAGACGACATCGAGCGCGCCGTTGCAGTTCCAGGTGAGGTCGAGCCGGCCGCCATCGCCGGCGAAGGCGCCGTACTTAACCGCGTTGGTCGCCAGTTCATGCAGGGCCATGCCGAGCAGTTGTGCGGCCTGCACGTTGAGGCGAACCGGTGGACCGGCAATGCTCATGCGGCTGCGGTCCTGCGGCGCGAAGGGCTCGAGCTGGCTCTCGGCCAGTTCCAGCAGCGACACCCCGGCGCGGCCGTGCGCGAGCAGGAGGTCGGTCGAGCGGGCCAGCCCCATGATCCGCCGCTCGAAGGCCTCCACATAGGAGGGGATATCCCTGGCCCCGCGCGCGGTCTGCTTGGCCATGGCGGTGATCACCGTCATCTGGTTCTTGGCCCGATGGGCGACCTCGCGCATCAGGAACTCGACATCGCGCTCGGCGGCCCGGCGCTGCGCCGAGGCGTCGGAAAGCGCCTGCGAGACCTCGGCGATCTCGGCGATGGGGTAGGGACGAGCCCAGACCTCGTCGCCCGCGCCGAGGCGGCGCGCATCCTTGGCGAGTCCCCGAACCGATTCCGCCACCCCGCGGTTGAACCAGACCAGGCCCGCAACCATCAGCACCAGCAGCAGCACCGCCCCGCCGACCAGCGAAGCCACCGACACCATCAGGGGCTGAAACACCGTCCACACCGGCGCCCACACCACCACCATCCAGCCGGTCGTGGGAGAACGCTGCGCCACGCTCAGCATGGAGCCTGCCGGGGTGTCCACCTCGCGCCAGCGGTAGAAGCTGGGGCGCTCGGCCAGTTCGGGAAAATCGAATGGCTGCCCCAGCGTGCCGGATGCAAGCGTGCCGGCGAGCACCTGGTTGCGTGTGTCGAGCAGGGCCGCGTTCCAGCCATCCGGCAAGACATTGTCGGAAATGACCGAGGAGAGGCCGGTCACCTCCTGGTTGAGCGCGATCAGCTTGGTGCCTTCGCCCGGCACGTCGACGGGTTGGAGGATATTGTAGATCAGCTTCTTGGTGACCGAGCCAAGCAGCACATCGGTGATGGTGACCTGTCCGGTGCTGAACGCGCTTTCAGCCGCCTCGACGCTGTTGGTGCGGCTGTGCGGAACGTCGAACTCCGAGCGCGTATAGGCGAAGGTCGACAGGTCTGGATTGATGATGAACAGGCTCTTCTGCGTCTGTTCGAGCGCCATGCGGCTGTGCTCGTGGAAACCGCGATAATCGGCTTGCCGCAGGGAAGGAGCGGCCGCCAGCACGCGCAGCGTGGTGATGTTGGCGCCGATCTCGCGCTCCATCGCCTGGGTGACGCCGCGGGCACTGGCCAGCATCAGCGTCTCCATGGTCGCCTGCTGGGCCATGTGGTTCTGAAAGATCAGCATGCCGGCAAAGAGGAAGCCGGGCACCAAGGTCACCAGTGCTGCCCCGGTGAGATAGTGGAAGATCGGCCGGCTGCGGCGCGGGCGCGCGGCAGTGGTCGGCGAGGCAGCCGCTAAGGGACCAATGTGCTTGTCTGTGGCCATACCGCATTTCCGGCCGGCACAGAGGCACCGGCAGGGACGACCTTAGCCGTCCCCGCCGGGTGCGAAAAGTCCGATAAGGCTAAACCTGCGTTAAGTCGTGGCAGGTTTTGCTGAATTTGGGGCGCTTAGTAGTTGGCCGGCGGATCACTGGCGGGGAAGCTCTCATCCACCGCTTCGTCCACTTCGTCCCACTTCCTGGGCTTGTCAGCCTGGGATTCGGCCCCCGCGTCGCGCACCTGGACGGGTGAGTCCTTGGGCCCGGGCTTCTGGCCGCCCTTGATGGCGGGAGCAGACTCCGAGTGATTGGCTTCGGTCTTGGTCATGTTGCATGCCTCCGAGGTTCTCTCTGACAACCCCTGAACGGGCACGGCAGTTGCAGTCTTTGAGTCTTGCGACGGCCTCTGGTATGACGCGCCGCATGACCGAGACCGCCGCCCCACCCCGCGCCAACAGCAAGAAGCTCTTCATCCGCACCTATGGGTGCCAGATGAACGTTTATGACAGCGACCGCATGACGGACGCCTTGTTGCCGCACGGCTACGAGACGACAGCGGAGATCGGCGAAGCGGACCTGGTGCTGCTCAACACCTGCCATATCCGCGAGAAAGCCAGCGAGAAGGTGTTCTCCGAACTCGGGCGCCTCAAGGAACTGCAGGCCGAGCGGCGCGCTCAGGGCCAGGACGTGATGATCGGCGTTGCCGGCTGCGTCGCGCAGGCCGAGGGCGAGGAGATCGCCCGCCGGGCGCCGGTGGTCGACCTGGTGTTCGGCCCCCAGGCCTACCACAAGCTGCCGCAGATGCTGGAGCAGGCGCAGGGCCGCCGGCACCTGCCCGATGCGCTCAAGCGCGCCGTGGTCGACACCGACTTTCCCGAAGAAGACAAGTTCACCAAGCTGCCGGCCGCCCGCCGGGACGTGACCATCGCGCGTGGGCTGACCGCCTTCCTCACCGTGCAGGAGGGCTGCGACAAGTTCTGCTCGTTCTGCGTGGTGCCCTATACCCGCGGCGCCGAAACCAGCCGGCCGCTGGAGCAGGTGCTGGCGGAAGCCCGCAACCTCGTGGCCGCCGGGGTGAAGGAACTCACTCTGCTTGGCCAGAACGTCAACGCCTATCATGGCCTCGACAGCCATGGTCGCAGCGTCGGACTGGGCGAGCTCGCCTATCGGCTCGCCGAGATCGAGGGGCTGGAGCGGCTGCGTTATACCACCAGCCACCCGCGCGACATGGACGACGCGCTGATCGCCGCGCATCGCGACCTGCCGCTCCTGATGCCGTATCTGCATCTTCCGGTGCAGTCGGGCTCGGACCGCATCCTCAAGGCGATGAACCGCCGCCACACCGTCGACGAGTACCTGCGGCTGATCGAGCGCATCAAGGATGCCCGCCCCGACATGGCGCTTTCTGGCGACTTCATCGTCGGCTTTCCCGGCGAGACGGACCACGATTTCGAGGACACGCTCGCGGTGATCCGCGCGGTGGGCTACGCCTCGGCCTATTCGTTCAAATACTCGCCCCGCCCCGGCACGCCCGGCGCGTCGCTGACCGAGCAGGTGCCCGAAGCGGTCAAGGACGAGCGGTTGCAGCGGCTGCAGGCGCTGGTGGTGCAGCAGACACAGGCGTTCAACGCCTCCATGGTCGGCCGCACCCTGCCGGTGCTGATCGAGCGGGTCGGCCGCCAGGCCGGGCAGGTGGGCGGGCGTTCCCCGTACCTGCAGGCGGTGCACCTCGAGGGCAGCCCCGACCTGATCGGGGCCATCCATCAGGTGGAGATCATCGGCACCAGCACCAATTCGCTGGTCGGCCGACTCGCGGTGGCGCAGGCAGCCTAGCGCAGCTTGACATGTATCGCACGACGATACATGTTCTTGGATGATTGTCTCGATCAGGGATCGCAGGACGGCTGAACTTGCCTCGGGCAAGGCGCCCAAGGGCTTTCCGAGCGACCTGGTCCGGGCTGCGCAGCGAAAGCTGTTCATGATCGAACAGGCTGTGGAACTGCGAGACCTCGCATCGCCGCCCGGCAACCGGCTGGAGGCCCTGCACGGTGACCGGCGAGGGCAGCATTCGGTTCGCATCAACGTGCAATGGCGCATCTGCTTCACCTGGCGCGCCGACGGAGCCCATGACGTCGAGATCGTCGATTACCACTAGGAGCACAGGATGAGCATCCGTATCGACCCGCCGGTGAGCCCTGCTGAAATCCTGCGTGAAGAGTATCTTGAGCCCCTCGGCATGTCGGCCGGCGCGCTGGCCAAGAGATTGCGGGTGCCCCGCACTCGCATCGAGCGCGTGGCCAAGGGCATTCACCCCATCACCAGCGACACGGCCCTGCGGCTGGCCAAGTTCTTCAACACCACGCCCGAGTTCTGGATGAACATGCAGGCCGCCTATGATCTGGCGGTCGCCCGCAAGACACTGGCCACGGAACTCGAGCAGATCGAGGAACTGACCGCAGCCTAGCCGCGCGGGCGGGTAAAGCTGTCCTCGAAGCGTTCGACCAAGGCTTCGAAGCGCGGCTTGTCCTCCGCCGGGAAGCTGATCTCGAAGGCCGAGAAGGTCTGGTGGTCGGGCGAAAACATGACCTTGGTGTAGAAGATGGTCAGGTCGCCCGGACCCAAGGGTTCATAGAAGCCCGAGAGGACGAACCAGGACCGGCCGCCCGTCTGGTAGGTGATGGTGCCGATCTGCTCGCCGGCGGAGAGGCGCGCCTCGAGTGCGTCGCGGTTCATGCCTTCGGCCGGACCGCCATAGAGGCTGAGTTGGGCCTCGCCACCCACTTCTGCGAGCATGATGCCGGGCGAGCCCTTTACCTCGACCACCGAAAAGAGCCCGAGCGGCAGTTCTGCCGAGAAGCCAAAAACAGGATCGACATAAGGCGTCCAATCGGTCCGGACGGCCTGTGCCACTGCCGGTGCGACGGACAGGGCCAGAATAACAGCGGCGGCAATTCGAATCATGACCCCTGCTCCTCGAGTGGCCACACCTCGATCACGCCGTGCGCTATCGCGCAGGGGGAATGGGCGGCCAGTTCCACGGCCTCAGCAAGCGTTGCGGCATCAATGAGCCCGAAACCCGCCACTGGCAGGTCCGATCGAAGGTATGCGCCTGCGGTGGTTTCGGCCCCGGTGCCATCATGATTGCGGACCTGTACCGGGTTGCCGGCCGTGCCGATGACGGCACCACCGGCGAGCAACTTCCGGTCATGGGCGTGGGCAGCGTCGCGCAGGGCCGGCGCCGTGCGGTCGTACCCGTCCCGATCACCATATCCAATGGTCACGAACCTGGGCATGAGGCGCCTCCTTCGTCGGTGACACAAAGCGGAAAGCCAACGCAGGTTGCGGCGCGCTCTTGCGCATCGGCCAGGCTGTCACAATATTTCTACAGACAGCGCACCCAAAACGCCCTAGCGTCGTTGCTGTGAGTCAGGCGCCGAGGCGCCGCTGAGGAGCCAACACCAGCTTGAGCAGGCACTTGCCACCGCACGCAGACAACGCCCTCGCTTCCCAACTCGAACTCGCCTTTGACGACAACCGCCTGGCGGCCCAGCTCTACGGGGATTTCGACCAGAACCTGGCGCTGATCGAACAGCGCCTGGGGGTTTCGGCTGCGCCGCGCGGCAACCACGTGCTGATCAAGGGCGCGGCCGGTGCCGTCGACCAGGCGCGGCGGGTGCTGGAGTCACTCTACGAGACCCTGGAAGAAGGCCGGTCGCT
>JAEYXQ010000167.1 GCA_023431205.1 Pseudomonadota bacterium
AGAAGCGGCGCAATAATCCGCCACTCTGCGTCACTGAGATCAAACCGGGCCATGCCAACCTCCACTCAGGAGGTTGAATCACCCAACGTCGCCCATGGGAATCCCATTTATGAGTACAGAACCTAGTTCAGGTCGAGAGCATACTGCCGCAAGAGGTCGAGGGGGATAAGTCCGAGCACCTGGCGGTTGGTGCGGCGGAGAAAGACCCGCGGCGCCCTGCCGGCGCGGTAGGCTTCGGCCCAGCGCATGGCGACGAGGCACCAGCAATTGCCGGCAACCAGCCCGGGAAAGCTCATCTCCGGCCTTGGGGTGCTGAGGTCGTTGCCGACAGAGCGGGAGAAGGCAAGGAACTCGTCGGTTGCCTCGATGCAGACCAGGTGCACCGCAGCGCTGTCAGGCCCTGCTGCGCAATAGCCGGTGCGAAAGAACCCGGTCAGCGGGTCACTGGAGCAGGGTTCCAGGGGCTCGCCGAGCACGTTGAACTCGCCGGCGCCCCAGAACCGCCCCTGCTCGTTCACGATGGCTGCTTTCCGGTCTTCTGCAGCACTTCCTTGACCTTGGAGTTGATCTGGTCGAGCGAGTACGGCTTGGGCAGGAACTCGACGCTCTGATCGTCCTCGATATCGCGGCGGACACTGTCCTCGGCATAGCCGGACACGAAGATCACCATCAGGTCCGGCCGGCGCTCGCGCACATGCTTGAGCAGGGTCGGACCGTCCATCTCCGGCATCACCACGTCGGAAATCATCAGGTCGATGTTGAAGTCGTGCTCCTCGAGAATGTCGAGCGCTTCATCGCCGCCATCGGCCTCGAGCACCTCGTAGCCGGTCGCGCGCAGGGCGCGGGCGGAGAAGGCGCGCACGCTTTCCTCGTCCTCGACGAGCAGGATGCGCTCGTGCCCGGTGAGATCGCGCGAGGGCGCCGCTGCGGCAGTGGTCTTGGCAGCGATTTCGGCTTCTGACGGCACATGCCGCGGCAGGAAGATCTTGAAAGTGGTGCCGACGCCGACCTGCGAGACCGGGTAGATGAAGCCTTCGGTCTGCTTGATGATGCCGTAGACGGTGGACAGCCCGAGGCCAGTGCCTTTGCCGAGTTCCTTGGTGGTAAAGAAGGGCTCGAAGATCTTCTGGAGGATTTCCGGGCTCATGCCGGTGCCGGTATCCTGCACCTCGATCAGCACATAGTCGTGGGGGACCAGGCCTTCGAAGGTCATCCGCTCGACCTCGGCGCGCTCGACATTGGCAGTGCGGAGAGTGATCCAGCCGCCATTCGGCATGGCGTCGCGGGCGTTGACCACCAGGTTGATGATGACCTGCTCGAGCTGCACCACGTCGGCGCGGACCGACCAGATGTTTCGGCCATGCTCCACGGAGAGCTGGTTCTTTTCGCCGATCATGCGCTTCAGCAGCACCGTGAGGTCGTCGACGATCAGCGGCAGTTCCAGCACCTGCGGACGCAGCGTCTGGCGGCGGGAGAAGGCAAGGAGCTGCCGGGTCAAACCTGCGGCGCGGTTGGCGTTCTGCTTGATCTGCATGAGCTCGCTGAACGAGGGGTCGCCGGGCTTGTGCTTGAGCAGGAGCAGGTCGGAGAAGCCGATAATTGCCGTCAGCAGGTTGTTGAAGTCGTGCGCGACGCCACCGGCGAGCTGGCCCACCGCCTGCATCTTCTGCGACTGGGCGAACTGCGCCTCGAGCTTGCGCTGGTCGGTCATGTCGAGGGCGTAGACGTTGACTACTTCCGGCGAACCGGCGCTGGTTTCGGACGCCGAGACGTAGAGCCGGACGGCATGCTCACCCTCGGCGCTGAGCAGAGCATCAACGGGCTCCACTTCGGACCTCTTGGCCTTGGCGTCGGCGATGGCGCGATGGAAGCGGTCGCGGCTGCCCTCCCCGATCAGTTCCGACAGCGGTTGAAGTTCGAGACTCTTCTCCTCGCCGGACCAGCGGAAAATCCGCCCGAACGGTGCGTTGGTGCGGATGATCCGCCCATCGCCATCGAGGGTTGCGATGGCAAAGGGGGTGTCGTTGAAAAAGCGCGAGAAACGGACCTCGGCGGCGCGCAGTTCCTCCTCGGTGTCCGGCGCATGCGACATGTCGAGGACGAGCGTACGCGTTTCGCCCAGTTCACCGTCGGCAAGCCGTGCCGCCCGATGCAGCAGGCGCACCGGCAGGCTTGTGCCATTGCGGCGCACGAAGTCGATGTCGATGATCTCGGTGCGGATGTCGCCGGCATTATGGCCGCGGCGAAGCAGGGTCGCGCCATCGCCGCGCACGATGTCGTTGAGGGTGAGCTCGCCCGCATTGAATTCGGCGAGGTCATAGCCCAGCCAGTCGGCCAGGGTGGAGTTGAGATACTGGATGCGCCCCATGGCATCGGCGGAGAAGAAGCCGGACGGGGCGTGATCGAGATAGTCGATCGCCCGCTGCAGGTCGCGGAAGGCGCTCTCGTTGCTTTCGTGGTCGCGGGTGGTGTCCTCCACTGACCACAACACCATCGGGCGGCGGACGTCCTCGGTTTGCGGCAGCGGCCGGACCGAGACACGATACCAGCAGGCACGTTCGGGCTGGACGCCGCTGAGCCCGCCAACAATACGGATGTCCTCGACTGCACCGCGGCCATCCTTGGCCGCGCGGGACAGCCGGTAAATCGCTTCGCCGGCGTCGGAGTGGCCGGCAAACAGCCTGGTTACGCCAACCGGAACACCATTGGTCAGCGCCCCGGGGAACTGACCGTACTGGCTGTTGGCATAGGCGATCTTGCCGTCGCGATCGGCAATTACCGCCCCGAAGGGAAGCGAATCGATGGCGGCATCCGCCAGGGTGCGGCGGGCCTCGCCACCAGCGAAACCGAAAAGCCCAGCGGCGAGACCGAACAGGCAGAACACGCCCACCACGGCGAGGAGCGAGATCACCCCCATCAGGAAATCGCCCGGGACCTGCTCGCCGAACATGGAGAAAGCGACCGCAACAGCAATGAGCAGCAGGCTGAGCCCGATGACGCGCCACACGCCACTGCGACCGCGGCCGGACGAAACCAGCGGGTCGGGATAATTGTCCTCGGCGGACGGCGTCGCGGCCATGAAGTTTGCTCCGGAGTCGGTGGCGATTCGGGCGCCAACCATTGGTTTACCAAATGGTCCGGTCCTGCGGGAGTGCGCCAGCGCTTTTCAACATCACAGCAGCGCCAATAGCCGCCGGGTTGTTACCCGTCGGTAGAAAGAGGCGGGGCCCCGAGGCGATGCCGCCTCTGAGTATTTATTTAGTGAGACGTCACCGCCTCGGGGCGCCGGGATTTTAGAACGGGGTGCGACGACTCCATTTCGGACAGGGGGATGGAAGGTTTCCATCCTCGCCGAACCTGAGCGGACCACCCACGAGCCCAGGGAAAGAGCGACCTCCCCCTGCCCGGCCGTCCTTCCGCCACTGGTCGCTGCAGGCCGCCCCGCGCGGAAGAGATGAGGGGGAGTATGCACGATGCGGAGGGGGTGGGGATAAG
>JAEYXQ010000024.1 GCA_023431205.1 Pseudomonadota bacterium
GCCCGTAAAGGCCCCCCACGAGCTCGGTTCCGTCCCAGACCTCCACCGTATGCGCCACGCCGCGGCGGAACAGCTCGCCATAGACGCGGCGGATGGAGCCGTTGATCCAGGTGGAATCGCGGTCCTCGCCGACCGTGGCGCAGCCTTCGATGATGCCGTCCCAGTCGGTATCGACGCGGATTGCAAAGCCGCTGCGCCGCATGGACTTGCGCAGGCTCTTGGACAGGTGGAAGCCGTCGAGCGGCATTATGCCCCGTTGGTCGGGGCTGACCCAGAACAGGTCCTCGTCGGCGGCATCTTCGGCCATGGGGAAGATGCCGGCGCGATAGGCGCGCAGGATCAGCTCGGGCGTGATCTCGATGGCGAAGGGATCGGAGCGGCGGACCATGCAGCAAAGATAAGGGGCGCCGCAGCGCCCCTCAATGGCTCAGGCCTTGTTTGCGGCCAGGAACTTTTCCAGCCAGTGGATGTCGTAGTTGCCGGCGAGGATATCGGGTTCGCGGATCAGCCGCTGGAACAGGGGTAGGGTGGTCTTGACCCCGTCGACCACGAACTCGTCGATGGCGCGGCGCAGGCGCTGCAGGCACTCGTCGCGCGTGCGGCCATAGACGATGAGCTTGCCGATCAGGGAGTCATAGTAGGGCGGGATCTTGTAGCCCTGGTAGACGGCGGAATCGACGCGCACGCCGACGCCACCCGCGGGGTGGTAGAAGGTGATCGTGCCGGGCGACGGCGCAAAGGTCTGCGGGTCCTCGGCATTGATGCGCACCTCGATGGCGTGGCCATAGAACTGCACCTGCTCCTGCGTCATCGACAGGGGCTGGCCGGAGGCGACGCTGATCTGCTCGTAGACGATGTCGATGCCGGTGATGCGCTCGGTGACCGGGTGCTCCACCTGCAGGCGGGTGTTCATCTCGATGAAGTAGAACTCGCCGTTCTCGTACAGGAACTCGATGGTGCCGGCGCCCGAGTACTGGAGCTTGCGCATGGCCGCGGCGCAGATTTCGCCGATGCGGTCGCGTTCTTCCGGCTTGATGGTCGGGCCGCCGGCCTCTTCCCAGACTTTCTGGTGGCGGCGCTGCAGCGAGCAGTCGCGCACGCCGAGATGGACCGCATTGCCCTTGCCGTCGCCCAGCACCTGCACTTCGATGTGGCGCGGCTTTTCGAGATACTTCTCCATGTAGACGGAGTCGTTGCCGAAGGCGGCCTTGGCCTCGGTGCGGGCGGTGGACCAGGCTTCCAGCAGGTCGCTTTCGGTCTTGGCCACCTTCATGCCGCGGCCACCACCACCAGCGGTTGCCTTGATCAGCACCGGATAGCCGATCTCGGCGGCCGTCCGCAGCGCGTCCGCGTCGGTTTCGACGGCGCCGGCGGAGCCGGGAACCACCGGGATACCGAGCTCCACCGCCGTCTTCTTGGCGGTGATCTTGTCGCCCATGATCTCGATATGGTGCGCCGAGGGTCCGATGAAGGTGACCTTGTGCTCCTCGAGAATCTTGGCAAAGCGAGCGTTTTCCGAGAGGAAGCCGTAGCCCGGATGCACCGCATCGGCGCCGGTGATCTCGCAGGCGGCCAGGATCGACGGGATGTTGAGGTAGCTGTCCTTGGCGGCGTTCGGGCCGATGCAGACGCTCTCGTCGGCAAGGCGCACATGCATGGCATTGGCGTCGGCGGTGGAATGCACCGCCACCGTCTGGATGCCGAGTTCCTTGCACGCCCTGAGGATGCGCAGGGCGATCTCGCCGCGATTGGCGATGAGGACCTTCTGGAACATGGAAAGTCCCCTTATTCGATGACGACCAGCGGCTCGCCGTATTCGACGGGCTGGGCGTCGTCGACCAGGATGCGGGTGACGGTGCCCGAGCGGTGCGCCGGGATCTGGTTCATGGTCTTCATCGCCTCGATGATGAGGACGGTCTGGCCTTCGGAGACCTTGGAGCCGACTTCAACGAACGAGGGCTTGCCGGGCTCGGGCGAGCGGTAGGCGGTGCCGACCATGGGCGAGGTCAGCGTGCCGGGATTGGAGGCCAGGTCCTCGGCGGGAGCCGGGGCGGCAGAGACGGAACCTGCCGGCACGGCAGAGGTGGCGGGAGTCGCCGGTGCCGCCGGCGGTGCATAGAACTGCTGCGGGGCAGGGGCGTAGACAGGCGCCTCGTTGGGATAGGAGCGGGTGACGCGGACCCTCAGGTCGTCCTGCTCGATTTCGATCTCGGCCAGGTTTTCCTTGTTGAGCAGTTCGGCAATGGCCCGGATCAGCTCCTGATCCACATTCGACTTGGTCATTTCCTGTCGGTCTCCCGCGCTCGGCGCGCTTGTTATTTCAGTTTGTCGGCGAGCCCTTCCAGCGCCAGCCTATACCCACCGATGCCGAAGCCGCAAATGACGGCCAGAGCAACGGCGGAAACAAAGGAATGGTGCCGAAACGCTTCACGCTGGTGAATGTTCGAAATATGCACTTCGGCCACCGGCAGCCCGACAGCCTTCAGGGCGTCGGGAATGGCGACTGAGGTGTGCGAGTAGCCCGCCGGGTTGATCAGGATCGCGTCGGCCGTGCCGAGCGCCTGCTGGATCCAGGTGACCAGTTCGCCCTCGTGGTTGGACTGGCGGAAGTCGATCTCGAGCCCGAGGCGCTCGCCGGTCTGGCGGCAGAGGGCCTCCACATCCTTGAGGGTCTCCGACCCGTAGATGCCGGGCTCGCGAGTACCGAGCATGTTGAGGTTCGGACCGTTGAGAACGAGAACGCGCTGGGCCATGATTTCCGCCTTGTGCACCGGCCGGTTCGGCAGGCGCAAGCGCGGTTACACGAATTGCACCGAAAAGGCAAAACTGCGGCGCAGTCTTCTCCGCGGCGGGGAGAGGAAAGCTGCCTCAGAAGGGGGGCGTCTCGTCCTCGGTTATCTTCTTGGTCTTGCTGGCGGGCGCCTTCTTGGGAGCGGTCTTCGCCGCCGGCTTCTTGGCCGCCGCCTTCTTCTTGGCCGGAGCCTTCTTGACCTTGGCGCCTGTCGCCTCCGCCCGGGCAGCGAGCAGAGCCACGGCCTGTTCCAGCGTCACATCCTCGGGCTTGCTGTCCTTGGAGATGGTGGCGTTGATCTTGCCCTGGTTCACATAGGGCCCATAGCGCCCGGCACGTACCGTGATCGGCCCCGCCTCGTGCTCGAAGCTCTTGATCGCGGCCTGGGCGGCCCCGCCGCCGCGCTTGAACCCGCCTGCCGCCTTCTGGGCGATGAGGTCCACGGCGCGGTTGATGCCGACGGTGAACACCTCTTCCACATCCGGCAAGTTGGCGTACTTGCCGTCGTGGAGAATGAACGGGCCATAGCGACCAAGCCCGGCGCTGATCGGCAGCCCCGTTTCCGGATGAAGGCCCACTTCGCGCGGCAGCGACAGCAGCTGCAGCGCCTTCTCCAGCGTCAGCGAAGCGGGATCCCACCCCTTCGGCAGCGAGCTGCGCTTGGGTTCCTTGCCGTCGCCGAGCTGCACGTAAGGCCCGAAGCGGCCGGACTTGAGGAACACCTCCTCGCCCGACTCCGGATCGACGCCTAGGATGCCGTCACCGGCCGCCGCTTCCGACGACTGACCGCTGGCAGCGTCCGACAACTGCATGGTGTGCTTGCACTCGGGATAGTTGGAGCAGCCGATGAAGGCGCCGAACTTGCCCAGCTTCAGCGACAGCGTGCCGGTGCCGCAGGTCGGGCATCGGCGCGGGTCCGAACCATCCTCGCGCGGCGGGAAGATATGATCCGCCAGCAAGTCGTTGAGCCCGTCGAGCACCTCGGAGACGCGGAGATCCTTGATCTCCTCGGTCGCCGCGGTGAAATCCTTCCAGAAGTCGCGCAGCAGCGACTTGTAGTCGAGCTCGCCTGCCGACACCTGGTCGAGCTGTTCCTCGAGATGCGCGGTGAAGTCGTACTCGACATAGCGGCTGAAAAAGCTCTCGAGGAACGCGGTGACGATGCGGCCTCGATCCTCGGGATGCAGCGCCTTGCCCTCGAGCCGGACATAGTCGCGGTCCTTGAGCGTGGTCAGCGTCGCGGCATAGGTGGAAGGGCGGCCGATGCCGAGCTCCTCCATCTTCTTGATCAGGCTCGCTTCGGTGTAGCGCGACGGCGGCTGAGTAAAATGCTGCTCGATCGCCACCTTTTCGAGGTCCGGCTTGTCGCCGACGGCGAGCGGCGGCAGTTCGCGGCTTTCCTCGTCGTCATTGTCCTCACCGCTCGAGGCTTCCACGCCATAAAGGGTCAGGAAGCCGGGGAAGGTCACGACAGAACCGGTGGCCCGCAGCTCGACCTTGCGGCCGGGCACGTTGACGGCGATGTCGACGGTGGTGCGGTCGATCTCGGCCGACTTCATCTGCGAGGCGAGCGTGCGGCGCCAGATCAGCCCATAGAGCTTCTGCTGGTCCGCATCGATGTGCAACTGCTCGGGCCGCTTGAACATGTCGGTGGGGCGGATGGCCTCGTGAGCCTCCTGGGCGTTCTTGGCCTTGCTCTGGTAGATGCGCGCCTTTTCCGGCAGGTACTCCTCGCCGAAATACTTGCCGATCACCGAGCGCGCCATGCCGATGCCTTCCGGCGCCATCTGCACGGCGTCGGTTCGCATATAGGTGATCAGCCCGTCCTCGTAGAGCCGCTGGGCGATCTGCATGGTGCGGTTGGGCGAAAACCCGAGGCGCGAGGATGCATCCTGCTGCAGCGAGGAGGTGGTGAAGGGGGCGTAGGGGTTACGCTTGGTCGGCTTTTTTTCGACGTTGGTGACGTTGAACTGGCCGGACTCGATCAGCGCCTTGAGCGCCGCCGCGTCCTCGCCGGTCTTGATCGCCAGCTTGTCGGTCTTCTTGCCGTCCACCGAGAACAGCCGCGCCAGGAAGCCCTTGCCACCCTGCTTCAGCTGCGCTTCGACCGACCAGTATTCCTCCGGCCTGAACTTCTCGATCTCGGCCTCGCGGTCCGACACCAGCCGCAGCGCCACCGATTGCACGCGCCCCGCGGACCGCGAGCCCGGGAGCTTGCGCCACAGGATCGGGGAGAGGGTGAAGCCAACGAGGTAGTCGAGGGCCCGGCGCGCCAGGTAGGCGTCCACCAGCGGCATATCGATGTCGCGCGGATTCGCCATCGCCGCGGTGACCGCGTCCTTGGTGATGGCATTGAACACCACGCGCTGAACCGGGGTGTCCTTCTTGATCGCCTTCTTGGCCTTGAGCACATCCATGATGTGCCAGGAGATGGCCTCGCCTTCGCGATCCGGGTCGGTCGCGAGGATCAGGCCGTCGGCATTCTTGAGAGCATTGGCGATGTCGCTGACGCGCTTGCGGGCGGCGGTGTCCACCTCCCACGACATGGCGAAGTCTTCCTCGGGACGAACCGAGCCGTCCTTGGAGGGCAGATCGCGGATATGACCGAAGGAGGCCAGGACCTCATAGTCCTTGCCCAGATATTTGTTGATTGTCTTGGCCTTAGCCGGACTTTCAACGACGACGACCTTCATCTGCCCCGGTTTCCGCTGCTTGCTTGAGAGGTGGCGCAACATGGTGAAGGGGCAGGGGCGTGTCAACGGGCCGTCCCCGACCACCTCGCTCTCCCCGTAGGGGAGGAATTTGTTGCGCCGCGCCTGCCCGGTGTGGTGAAATCGCGGCGGCGCAACTCCGCGCCCAACTCACCAGCACAACGAGACCGTCACCGTTCCGTGCGGCAGCGTCTCGCCGTCTGCAGCCTTCTGGAGGAGCACACCAATGGAATACCGCAAGCTCGGCAACAGTGGCGTCATCGTGACCGCCTACTGCCTCGGCACCATGACCTTCGGCAAGGAATCCGACGAAGCGACCTCCTTCCGGATCATGGACACCTATGTGGAGGCGGGCGGCAATTTCCTCGACACGGCCGACGTCTACAGCGACGGCGCCTCCGAGGAGATCATCGGGCGCTGGCTCAAGGGCAAGCAGTTGCGAGACCTCGTCATCGCCACCAAGGGGCGCTTCCCCATGGGCGACGGATCCAACCATCTCGGCCTGTCGCGCAAGCACCTGGCGGAGGCGCTCGATGCTTCGCTGCGGCGGCTCGGCGTCGAGCAGATCGACCTTTATCAGCTGCACGCCTTCGACGCGCTGACCCCGATCGAGGAGACGCTGCGCTTCCTCGACGACGCCATCACCAACGGCAAGATCGCCTATTACGGCTTCTCCAACTTCCTCGGCTGGCAACTGACCAAGGCGGTGTGGACGGCCAGGCTCAACCACTACCAGCCGCCGGTGACGCTGCAGCCGCAATACAACCTCCTGGTGCGCGACATCGAGCACGAGGTGATCCCCGCCTGCCAGGATGCCGGCATGGGCCTGCTGCCGTGGTCGCCACTCGCTGGCGGCTGGCTCAGCGGCAAGTACAAGCGCGACCAGATGCCGACCGGCGCCACCCGCCTGGGCGAGAACCCCAACCGCGGCATGGAGGCCTTCGAGGCCCGCAACGCCCAGGAACGGACCTGGCAGGTGATCAGCGCCGTCCAGGACCTGGCTGAAGTTCGCGGCATCAGCATGGCCCAGGTGGCGCTCGCCTGGACGGCGCAAAAGCGGGCGGTGACCTCGGTGATTCTTGGCGCCCGAACGGTCGACCAGTTGCGTGACAATCTTGGTGCCGCCTCCATCCGGCTCGATGAAGCCGAGATGGCAAAGCTCGACACCGCCAGCGCCCCACACATTGCCGATTATCCTTATGGTGCCGGCGGCAACCGCCAGCGGAACCGCAAGATGGAAGGCGGGCGCTAACACCGAGGAGGGCAGTTCCTTCGCCTTCTCCCCTTGCAGGAGAAGGTGCCCGAAGGGCGGATGAGGGGTTCTTGGGTGGACCGGCCGTCGAGTGAGGGGCGCTGCCCCCTCACCTATACCGCAGCGCCACCAGCTGCCCGCCGCTCCACTCGATCTGTCCGGCAAGGTCCAGCTCCAGCAGCAGCATCTGCATCGCTGAGGCCGTAAGGCCGGACTGGCGCACGAGTTCGTCAACCTCCACCGGTGTGGCGCTGAGCGTCGCCAGCAGCCGTGAGCGGTCGTCCTGACTGGGCGGCTGCAGGTCTTCGGGGCCGAATTCCGGCTCCCAGTCCCGATCGAACAGCGCGGCAGCAGCGGGATCGGCGCTGCCGAGGGACTCGATGATGTCGGCTGCCGACGTGATCAGTTTGGCGCCCTGCTGGATCAGGGCGTTGCCGCCCTCGGCGCGCGGGTCGAGCGGCGAGCCCGGCACGGCGAACACGTCGCGATTCTGTTCCAGCGCCAGCCGCGCCGTGATCAGCGAGCCGGAGCGCTTCGCCGCCTCGACCACGACGATTCCGAGCGAGAGACCCGAAACCAGCCGGTTACGCCTCGGGAAGTCGCGGGCCCGCGGTTCCCAGCCGAGCGGCATCTCGGTGATCAGGGCGCCGCCCTGGTCGAGAATGTCATGGGCGAGGGGCACGTTCTCGTCGGGATAGATGCGATCGAGCCCACCGGCCAGCACCGCCACCGTGCCGCTTTCGAGGCTGGCCAGATGCGCCGCGGTGTCGATGCCGCGCGCGAGGCCGGAGACGACCGTGTAGCCGGCGGCGCCGAGGTCGGTCGCCAGCAGGCGGGTCATCTTGATGCCGGCCGAAGAGGCGTTGCGGGCACCGACGATCCCAACGGCCCGCCGCCAGTCGAGGCGATCGCCGCCGACCAGGGTGATCACCGGCGGGGCGGCGGGGATGTAGCGGAGAAGTTCGGGGTAGGCCGGCTCGGCGCTGAGCACGATCCGGGCGCCATATTTGGCCGCGCCGGCGATCTCGTCCTCGGCAGCCGCGCGGCTGAACACCCGGGCCGGCTTGCCGGCGCGGGCACTGAGTTCCGGCAGGGCTTCAAGTGCCGCTTCCGCCGAGCCGAAGCGGTTGACCAGCTGGCGGAAGGTGGCGGGGCCAACGTTATCCGTGCGGATCAACCGCAGGGCGGCGATCCGCTGGTCGTTGCTCAACGCCGCGGTCGCCGCTGCCGGCTGCATCAGGCGGACTTCTTCTCGCCGATCCGCGGCTCGGTGCCGGCCAGCAGGCGCTGGATATTGGCGCGGTGCTGGAGGAAGAGGATTATGGCCATCACCGCGACCGTGCCGGCGAGCCACTCGTCATTGATGACAAAGGCAAAGATCGGTGCGGTAGCCGCGGCGGTCAGCGCTGCCAGCGACGACATCTTGCGGGTGAATGCGATCAGGAGCCACACGGCGCAGAAGATCAGCGCCACCGGCCACGACAGCGCCAGCAACGAGCCGATCATCACCGCCACGCCCTTGCCGCCCTTGAAGCCAAGCCAGACCGGGAAGCAGTGACCCAGAAAGGCAAAGATCGCGGCAATGCGCGCAGCCTCTTCGCCCCAGAGGGCCCGGGCGACCAGAACCGGCACCAGCGCCTTCAGCGCATCGAGGACAAGCGTGGCTGCGGCGAGCGGGCGGTTGCCGGTGCGCAGCACATTGGTGGCGCCGATATTGCCCGAGCCGATGCTGCGGATGTCGCCGAGCCCGGCAAGCCGGGTGAGGATCAGGCCGAAGGGGATGGAGCCGCAGAGATAGGCCAGCACCGCGGCGTAGACATATTCGATCATCAAGCTGTGCCTCTCCCTCCAGGCCGTTCAGGAGTAGCGCCGGGCGGAGTGCAAGGGCAAGGGGTTATTGCGGTGGGCGCGGCTCCACCCCACCCTCATTCCCTCCCCATCGAGGGGAGGGAGGCGCAGGGGCCTCGGTGCCGGTGTTCATCGTCTCCCTCCCCCTTGTGGGGAGGGATCAAGGGTGGGGGTGCAGAACCATCCTCAAGCCTCGGCGTGCCGGAACACCTCCGCACCCGCCACAAACGTCCGCATCACCTTGCCCGCGAGCCGCGCACCCTCGAAGCTGGTGTTGCGGGAGCGGGAGCGCAGGTCGGACTCGGTGACCTGCCAGGGATAGTCGAGATCAACCAGGATCAGGTCGGCCGGGGCACCACGGGCGATGCGGCCGCTCTCGAGACCCAGGATCTGGGCGGGCCGGATGGTCATGGCGCGGAGAACCGTCAGGAGATCCACGTCGCCCGAATGCACCAGCCGCAACGCCGCCGCCAGCAGCGTTTCCAACCCGATGGCGCCGTCCGACGCCTCCGCGAAGGGCTGGCGCTTCACTTCGGTATCCTGCGGGTCGTGGTCGGAATGGATGGTGTCAATGGCACCGGTTTTCAGCCCCTCGATCACCGCCTGTCGATCGTCCTCGGAGCGCAGCGGAGTCGAGAGTTTGAAGTAGGTCCGGTACCGGCCGATGTCGTTCTCGTTGAGCGCCAGGTTGTTGATCGACACCCCAGCGGTAACCTTGCGGTTGCGCGACTTGGCGGCGGCAACCAGCTCCACCGAGGCGGCGCAGGAGATCTGGGCGGCATGGTAGGTGGCGCCGGTGAGAGCGGCGAGTTGCAGGTCACGGGCGAGCGGGATGGTTTCGGCTTCACGCGGTATGCCCCGGAGCCCGAGCACGGTGGCGAAGAGCCCCTCGTTCATGACGCCGTCGCCGATCAGGCTGCGGTCGGCCAGGTGGTGGACCAGCGGCAGGCCGTAATTGGCCGCGTAGCTCATGGCGGTGCGGAGCAGCGCGTTGGACTGCACCGAGTTGCGACCGTCGGTGAGGCACACCGCGCCGGCTTCCTTGAGCAGGCCGAACTCGGTGATCTCCTTGCCCTCGAGCCCGCGGGTGATGGCGGCGGAAGGCAGGACATTGACCCTGCTGGTTGCCTTGGCCCGGCGCAGCAGGAAGTCCACCAGCGCACCGTCGTCCACCACCGGCGTGGTATCCGGCATCATCACGAAGCTGGTGACGCCACCTGCGGCGGCAGCGTCGCCGGCGGATTGCAGCGTCTCGCGGTACTCCTTGCCCGGCTCGCCGGTGAAGACGCGCATGTCCATCAGGCCCGGTGCAAGCACCAGCCCGCGCGCGTTGACCACCTCAGCCCCCTCGGGCACGCCCACAGGGCCACCCAGCGCAATGTCGCTGACGACGCCGTTCTCGACCAGCACCGCCCCTTGGGTGTCGGTTGCCGAGGCGGGGTCGACCACACGGGCATTCTCGATCAACAGCGGTCGGGTCATGCGGCGTCTCCCGCGAGGAGGGCATCGAGCACGGCCATGCGCACCGCCACGCCCATCTCCACCTGATCCGTGATCACCGAAGCCGGACCGTCGGCGATCGCCGGGTCGATCTCCACACCGCGGTTCATCGGTCCCGGGTGCATCACGATGGCGTCGGGCCTGGCGCGACTGAGCTTGTCGGCATCGAGGCCGTAGAACCGGTAGTATTCGCGTACCGAGGGGATCATGCGGCCATTGGCGCGCTCGTGCTGCAGGCGCAGCATCATCACCACGTCCGCGTCCTTGAGGCCTTCATGCATGTCGGTGAACACTTCCGTGGCAAGGTTCTCGATCCCGGCGGGCAGCAGGTTGCGCGGCGCGACGACGCGCGTGCGCACATGCAGCGCCCCGAGCAGCAGCAGGTTGGAACGGGCGACGCGCGAATTGGCGATGTCGCCGCAGATGGCAACCGTCAGCCCGCTGATGCGGCCCTTGTGGCGGCGGATGGTGAGCGCATCCAGCAGCGCCTGTGTCGGGTGCTCATGGGCACCGTCACCGGCATTGACCACCGAACAGCCGACCTTCTGCGACAGGAGTTCCACCGCCCCGGCGGCTGAGTGGCGCACCACGATCACGTCCGGCCGCATGGCGTTCAGCGTCGTTGCGGTATCGACCAGCGTCTCGCCCTTGCTGACGGAACTGGTCTTGACCGACATGTTCATCACCTGCGCCCCGAGGCGCTTGCCGGCGATCTCGAACGAGCCCTGCGTGCGCGTCGACGGCTCGAAGAACAGATTGACCTGGGTCTTGCCGGTCAGCGTCGGGTGCGACTTGCGTTCCTGGCGGCTCACCGGAACCATGGCCTCGGCGCGGTCGAGCAGGTCGATGATCTCGTGCTGCTTCAGGTCGGCAATGGAAATGAGGTGACGCTGGCGGAACGGGGGGAAGTCGCCGGTGTGGGTGCGATCTTCTGCCATAGGCTCCTGTCCTCGGATTTGCTGCCCTCTAGCGGAGGGCAGGGGGCGGGGCAAGCCCTCGCCCGGATTGTTCAGCCATTGCGCAGGCGGTCGAGCGCGCCCTGCAGGATGTAGCTCGCAGCGAGTTTGTCGACGATCTCCGCCCGTCGGTCCCGGCGCAGGTCGGCGTCGATCATCATCCGGGTCACCGCGCTGGTGGAGAGCCGCTCGTCCCAGAACGCCAGGGGCAGCGGCAGCAACCGTGCGAGATTGCGCGCGAAGGCCCGCGTCGACTGCACCCGCGGTCCCTCGCTGCCGTCCATGTTGAGCGGCAGGCCGAGCACGATGC
>JAEYXQ010000031.1 GCA_023431205.1 Pseudomonadota bacterium
TGTACCAGATGCGCACCACATGGGTGTCGGCCAGCGGCTCGCCCAACTGCAGGTAGAGCTGGGAGAAGCCGTAGGTCTGGATGGCGGCTTCAGTGGTCGGCATGCCGCTGGCGGCATAGATGCGACGCTCGGCAATGGTGGATCGGGTGGCGCCGTTCGGTGCGGTGATGGTGAAGTGCCCCTGCTCGGCGGTGTAGTTCGGGCCGCCGACAGCGTCGAAATCATCGAAGGCCACGACGTAGCCGGACAGTTCGGCCGTCTCGCCCGGGTTGAGCCGGGTCACGAGCTCGGTTTCCCAGGCGCTCACCGACACGATCCCGAGCACGGTCACGCCGAGCCCGAAATGGGCGATGGCGGTGGACCAGGCCGAGCGCGGCAGCCCCTTGAGGCGCCGCCAGCTTTCGCCGACCGGGATGCGGCCGAGGCGGCTGCGGTCGACGAGTTCGGCGATGGCGCCGAAGGCGACCCAGAAGCCGAGCAGCAGGCCGATGGGCGCGAGCGAAATCGAGACCCCACCCAGCGCCGACACGAGGATGGTCACGAACAGGGTGAGCGCGGCCGCCCCGATCAGCCGCTGCGCGGCGGCGATCACGTCGGCCCGCTTCCAAGCAAGGAACGGACCAAAGGGCAGCACCAGCAGCAGCGGCGCCATCAGCGCGGCGAAGGTGAGGTTGAAGAACGGGGCACCGACCGAGATGGTGGTGCCGGCAAGCGCATCGAGCAGCAGGGGATAGAGCGTTCCGACCAGGATGGCACCAACGGCGGTGGCCAGAAACAGGTTGTTGAGGATCAGCGCCCCCTCGCGGCTGACCGGGGCAAACAGCCCGCCCTGGCGGAGCGTTGCCGCGCGGAAGGCGAACAGCGCAAAGGCGCCGCCGATCAGCACCGCCAGCATCGACAGGATCACGAGGCCGCGGGTGGGGTCGGTCGCAAAGGTATGGACCGAGGTCAGGATGCCGGAGCGGACGAGGAAGGTGCCCAGCAGCGACAGCGAGAAGGTGATGATGGCGAGCAGCACCGTCCAGATCTTGAGGGCGTTGCGCTTTTCCATGACCAGCGCGGAATGCAGCAGCGCCGTACCGGCCAGCCACGGCATGAAACTGGCGTTTTCGACCGGGTCCCAGAACCACCAGCCGCCCCAGCCGAGTTCGTAGTAGGCCCAGTACGAGCCCATGGCGATGCCGAGGGTGAGGAAGGTCCAGCTGAGCAGGGTCCAGGGCCGCACCCAGCGCGCCCAGGCCTGATCGATGCGGCCTGAGATCAGTGCCGCAACGGCGAAGCTGAAGCAGATGGAGAAGCCGACATAGCCGGCATAGAGCAGCGGCGGGTGGATGGCGAGGCCGATATCCTGCAGCACCGGGTTGAGGTCGTTGCCTTCGAGCGGTGCCGGGACAAGCCGGGTGAATGGGTTCGAGGTGAAGAGGGTGAAGCCGGTGAACGCCGCGGTCAGCAGCGACTGAGTTGCCAGCACAAGGCTCAGCAGGTCCTGCGGCAGGCTGCGTCCGAACACGGCGACGAGGGCACCGAACAGCACCAGGATCAGAATCCACAGCACCATGGAGCCTTCGTGATTGCCCCACACACCGCTGATCTTGAAGATCAGGGGCTTGAGCGAATGTGAGTGCTCGGCTGCCAACAGAAGGCTGAAATCGGAAACGACGAAGGCCTGGATCAGGGTGGCAAAGGCCACCGCCACCAGCACGAACTGCAGCACGGCGCCCTGGCGCAGCACCATCGCCGGCTGCGTGCCGGAGCGGTGATACAGGTAGCCGCCCACCGCCGACACTGCGGCGATGGCAAAGGCCAGGACAAGGGCGAAGTGGCCGAGTTCGATGCTCATGCGGCGATGCCTTCGTACTGCCGCAGGCGGTGGAGCGCGTTGCTCCACCCCACCCTCAATCCCTCCCCATGATGGAGAGGGAGACCCAGGACCGATATGGCAGTGTTCATCGTCTCCCTCCCCTTTGTGGGGAGGGACCAAGGGTGGGGATCCGCGTCCAAGACCTCACTGTCCCGCCTCCGGCCGCCATTCGCCCTGTGCCTTCAGCGCTTCGACGACTTCCTTGGGCACATAATTCTCGTCGTGCTTGGCGAGCACGTTGGTCGCTTCGAAGGTGCCGTCGCTGCCGATGCGTCCTTCGGCGACCACCCCCTGCCCTCCGCGGAACAGGTCCGGCAGGATGCCGGAATAGTGCGCCGCGACCTCGGCTCCGCCGTCGGTGATGACGAAGAAATTGCTCTCGCCCGAGCGGGTCCAGCTTCCGTCCTTGACCAGCCCGCCAAGCCGGATCGGTGTTCCGGGCTCCACTGCGCTGGCGGCGACTTCGCTGGGCGAATAGAAGAACACGATCTGGTCGCGGAGGGCGGTCAGCACCAGCGCTGCGGCCAGTGCGACGACCAGCAGGAGGCCGCCGATCACCGCGAGTCGCTTCTGCTTGCGGCTCCAGCCGCGGGAGCGGGGAGTGGCGGGTGCGGTCATTGCCCATTTTCCCTGAGTTCAAGGCCGGCACCAAGGGCCAGCGTGTCGAGTTCGCCGCGGTCGAAGGCCTGCGGGTAGGCCGCAACCGCGTCGTCATAGGCTGCCTGTGCGGCCTCGGTGTCACCGAGCACGATGTAGGACTGCACCAGTTGCGTCCACTCCTCCACCGTACCGCCGTCGCGAGCCAGGCGCTCGGCGAGACCAGACACCATGGCCCCAATATCCGGCGCCCCTTCGGCTGGCAGGCCGCGGTTCTCGGCCACGGCTAGGCCCTGCCGGGCGCCGGCGAGCCACGGCTCGGTGCCACCGGCAAGGGCGAGAACTTCGCGCCAAAGGGCCTCTGCCTCTTCGAAGGCGCCGGTGCGGGTCAGTTCGGCGGCAAGATAAAGCCGCGAGGGCACATGCTGCGGATCGGCTGTGGCGGCCTCGCGCAGGAGGTCCATGGCTTCGGCAGAACCGGTGCCGTTGCTTTCGAGCAGCAGCGCTTCGGCAAGGCGGGTCTGGACGTCCGGGTTGGGGCCGCCGAGCGCCAGCACGCGGCGCCAGGCATTCACCGCGTCGCCGTAGCGGCCCATCTGGGTGTAGGCGGGGGCGATCACGGTCCAGCCGCGCAGATCGTCGGGATTGGCCTCTAGAGCCGCCTCAATCCGGGCGACCGCCTCGTCGAGGTCGAGATTGGGAGCGGTGAGTTCTCGCCGCTCGGCCAGCGGCTGGGCCGGCTGCTCCGGCGAGCCGAGCCAGCCATAGAGACCGAAGCTGATGGCCGTGATGAGGGCGAGGCCCAGCACGAGCTGCAGGCGCCCGAACGGAGGGCCACCCTTGCGCTCGCCGCGCTGGGTGCGGGTCCGGAGCATCTCGCGCGCCAGTTCACCGCGCGCCGCTTCCGCCTCGCGTTCCCCCAGCCGGCCGGCCGCGACATCGGCCTCGATACCGGCGAGCACCAGACGAAAATGACTGTTGGGATCGGCCGTTACGCCCGCGCTTGCGTTGACCGCGCGGGGACCGGCTGCGTAAAACAACGCAGCGCAGGCGATGGCGGTAACGGCAATGGCGACGAACCAGAACAGAATGGGCCTCGAACGCTGGGTGCCGAGGGGCGGCGAACTAGCGCCATCTATAAGCCGACCGTGGCGAAAAACCACAGCATTACGCACAGGTGAGGCGGACGCATTGCCACAGGGCAGACCCGGGGCATGAGCGAGACCACGGTCGATTTCGCCATCCTGGGTTCGACGCCCCAGGCCCGGTTGCTCGCCGGGCTGCTGGCCTCGGAGCACGGCCGCAAGGTCGCCCTGGCGGCGGAGACAGATGCTGCATACCGCTTGCCGCGCGGCCTCGACCTTTCTGCCGGTGCCATCACCCGACCCGAGACCTGGGCGCTGCTCGCAGGTCTCGTTCCCGAAGCGGTGAAACTCCTGTCCCGCATCGGTGGGCGCTCCGCCTGGAGCAGGACCGACCCGATCCTGTTCGCCGATCTCGCCGCCGCCGCCGAAGCCGTGTCGCATGTCCGGCACATGGCGAGCGCGTTCGGCATCGCGGCGGAGCGCGTACCCGCGGACCTGATCGGCCCCGGCCGCAACGCCATCTACCTGCGCGACTGCGTGGTGCTGCACCGGGCGCCGCTCGAAGCTGCGCTGGATGCCTGGCTGGACCGGCTCGGCGTCGTGCGGCTCACCGGCGCCGCCAGCACCCTCCCCGATGGCAGCTTCTCGGCGCCGGCGGGCGAAACCCATTGCCGCATCGCCCGGATGGTGCTGGCCGACGATACTGCCCTGCTGCGCCACCTGCCGGCAGATGCCTGGCCGTCGCTGCTGGTGCGGGAGGTCGGCAACACGCTCTTGCTCGAGCCCACGGCGCCCATGGCCGGGGTGGTCATGCAGCAGCTCGATTCCGGGCTGACGCTGCACCGGCAGCCACATGGCGGCCTGGTCGCGCTCGGGCCAGGCTACACCGACGATTTCTCGGGCCGGCTGGTCGCGTTGCTGGGTCGCGAGCGGGCGCCGCACCTCGCCGGACGCTCGCAATACGTCTCTGTCACCACCGCCGATGGCGCCCCGGCAGTCGGGCGCCTGAACGGGGCCGGAGCGGACATCCTGGCCGGCTTCGGGGTCACCGGCGCCTTTTTCGCACCGGCCATCGCGCGCGGGCTCTGCGGGCGCGCCTCGGCGGCCGAAGAAAGCTGGTTTGCGGATCGCCTGGTCGGCCGCAGCGCCGCTGCGTCCGTTGCCACCGAATTCCGAGGCGCAGCGTGAAACGGCAACCGTTCCGCCTTGCCGCCGACACCGCTGGGCCCTTCCGGGGCACAGCGATCGACCGCAGCAAGCCGATCCGCTTCCGGCTCGACGGCCGCAGCATCGAGGGCTTTGCCGGGGACACCGTGCTCAGCGCCGCCCTGGCTGCCGGCATCGACACTCTCGGCACCATCGACGGCAGTCCCCTGGCGCTGACGGCCCCGGTGGCTCCTGCCGTCCACCTGGCCGGATCCGCCGCCCCGCTGCCGATGGCCCGCACGCCTGCCGTCGATGGTGCCGAGTACCACACCGGTGGGCGCCGGCCGCTTCTGCGCGCCATACTCGGCAGCAGCAGCCTTCACCTCGACCAATACCCGACGAATGGCCCCGCCAATGCCGCTGATCTGCCGCACCGGGTCGGCCGTGCCGATCTGGTGGTGGTCGGCGCCGGTATCGCCGGTCTGTCCGCTGCGGTTGCCGGGGCCAAGGCTGGCCTGTCGGTGACCATCCTCGAGGCCCGTCCCGAGCCGGGTGGCCACGCCGTGCTGTTCGGTCGCCAGGAAGGCGAGGACCAGCCCGAAACCGCGACCGCCGCCCTGCTCGCGGACATCGCGAAAACCGAAGCCATCACCCTCATCACCGGCGCCGAAGTGTTCGCTGCACGCGCCGGGCTGGTGCAGGCCCATGCCGTCAGCCTCGCCGACGGCAGGCCCGAAGCGCATTGGCTCGACATCACCGCCCCGCGGGTCGTCCTTGCCACCGGCAGCCTCGAACGCCTACCCATCTTCGCCGGCAACCGCCTCCCCCGCGTCCGCGGCGCCCTCGAGTCGTTCGAACTGGGCTGGCGCTATGGCATCTGGCCGGGCCGCGAAGCCGTCGTCGCGACGGTGAGCAGCGTCGCCTACCGCCTCGCCATGCTGGCGGCAGATGCGGGTGTTCGAGTCAGCCGGGTGCTCGATACGCGCGCCGGTCCGGAGTCGCGCTTCATCGCCTTCTCCCGCGCCTATGGCATTACCCAGGCGCCCGGGACGCGCCTGGCATCGGCGTCCTACGCCAGCGGGCGGCTGCGCCTGCGCACCGAATTCGCCCTCGCCGGAGCTGCCGCGCCCAATGCCGACCTCGCCGCCGACAGCGTCGTCGCCTGCGGCGGCTGGCAGCCGGATCTGACCCTGTGGAGTGGTGCCGGTGGCGCCAGTCGCTGGCACGAGACCCAGCATCGGCTGGTACCCGGTGGCAGCCTCGAGGGCGTGGCGCTGGCCGGCAGCGCCGCCGGCTGGCTCAGCCTGACCGCCTGCGCCGCAAGCGGAGCGGCCGCCGTCGCCTTGCTGCTGGGGCGGCCCCGCCCGGAGGTCGAGGAACGCAGCATCGATCCGGTCTACGACACACCGGATGACCCTACATCGATCGCCAGCACCGCCGGCGAAGCCACCTACCTGGCGGCAGAGCGCCACTTGTTCAGTCGACCGGTGAAGCCGTCCCGGCGCTGGCCGTGGCAGCGGCAGCTGGCCACCGACACCATCGCCGATACGCCGCAGCCACTGGATCTCGGCGTGGTTGCGGCTGGCGTGCAGCTCGGCCTGATCCCCGCCCGCAGTGCGGGAGCGGTGGCACAGGAGCGCACCGGTCTGGCGATGGCGCCGGCACGTCCTGCGGAGGCACCGCCCCCGCGTGCCCCGACGCTCCTGCCGGATTATCTCGTGGGTCGCTTTGGCGGCCGCGGCCAGTTGTGGCTGGTCCGGCCAACGGAGGGACGCACTCTCGATCCCGGAGCCCTGATCCAGGTCAACTCCGACACGGTCGATCCGCTGGCAGCGATCGGCGTGGTGATCCGCCCGGTGCAGAACGGCGCCTTGGCCCTGCTGGATGGCGCGGCCGTCCGCCTCGGGACTACGGTGATCCTGCGGGAAAGCACGCGCGTGGTGGCGCTGACCCTGGTCGCACCCTACGCCGATGGCGTGGATCTAGCTGCGGCGCTCGGCGGCAGCGCGGGCACGCCTTAGCGTATCGGCATAGTCCGCGTTGAAGCGAACCTCGGCCATCTTGATGGCTGCATCCATCCTGCCGCCGACCTCCGGATCACCGGGCTGACGGCGCAGCAGGTCGAGATTGCGCTCGATGTGGGTTTCCAGCGCCTGACCGGTCTGGCTCCACGCCTGGTCGAAGGTGGCGTTGACGGCGAGGGAGTCGCGGCACTCGCGCACCGCGGCCATCAGGTACACCCCACCCATGGCGGACAGGATGGCACTGTTGTCGAGCCGATCGCTGCCCTCGCGGCCGCGCCGCATGGCCATGTTGACGTCGGTCGCCACGGTCTTGAGCCGCGGCTCGATGCGTTCGGAAACCTGCCGCGTCAGCGATGACAGCGCCGCCGTCCAACGGCCGCCGCGCGTCAGTTCGACAAAGCCGGTAACGGCGCGCACCAATCGGTGGAAGCGGTCGAGGCCCCGGCAGGTGAGATCGATGTCCGCGAAAGGACCCATCGGCTTCATCAGGTGCAACTGGTTGTGCGCCTGGGTCAGCAGGCCGTCGATGAGGGGCGCGAAGCCGGAGCGGATGATCGCCGCTTCGCTGGCATTGCCGCAGATCTTGATGACGGCGAGCACCAGCCGGCTCGGATTTGTCACCTGCCCCGTGGCCGACAGGAACAACAGGCCGGCCAGCGCCGGGTCCTGCAAGGGCATGGACTGCAGCGCCGCGACCAACCCGGCTTCGTCTGAGATGGCGTTCACCGCCCGGCCGAAACCCTGGGCCTTGGCCAGCAAGGCACGATGGCGGAGGGCAGCAATCAGGGCTGGAAGCGCGGCGCGGGCTTCGTCGCTGCCAAGCACGGCGCGCAGCCGGCGCCCGGTATCGAAATCGGCTTCGGCGCGAGCCAGGTGGTCCTTCATGCGAACCAGCAGTTCCGCCGCCACGACCTCGACTTCTGCCGCAGTCAGGCTGCCATTGGCGGCCCGCTCGGCGGACAGGAGGTCCGGAGCGAGGTCCCGCAGCGTCCAGGTCCACGCAGCTTCGACATGCTCGCGCACCAGCGCGCCCGGAAGCGGGCTCGCCGGCAGTTCTTCGATGATCACGGGCTCAAGCAAGCCGGCAAAAGGCCGCGCCACCGGCGCAGCCCTGTGCGGGGCTGCAGGTTGTGGTGCGGCAGCAGTGGCAGGCTGTGATTTGGCTGCGGAGGGCATCAACACGCGCGGGGGTAAGGCAGACTACCCACCAACCCTATAGGCGGTTGGTAAACAATCCATATCTCCGCGCGCGGGGATCAGGCAGTACCCGGGACAACCGCCCAGTTGCCGTTCTGCTCGCGGCAGGCGGTGCCCTTCTTCACATAGTCCTGGCCGTTGATCTTCACCGTATGGGTGAAGTCGCGGCAGTCGAGGTTGTTGACCCGAACATAGGGGCCAACCGCCACCGAACCGGTCGTGCCCCGGTCGCCCGTCCACTGGCGCGGCGCACCCGGACGGCCGAACTGCAGGGCATAGAACTGGGCGGTGTTGGCTTCGCTCGAATCCTTGGCCGACATCAGGTTCAGCGCGGCGCTATCGACAAAACCCTGCGAGACGCTGGTGGTCAGCAGTGCCTGCTGGGTGGTCTGCGCCGGCGTCGGCACCACTGGCGCGGTCACGACGGGGGCAGTGACCACCGGTGCGGTCGCAACTCGGGTCGGCGCCGTGCTCGCACAAGCGGAGACTGCAAGGGCAAACAATGGGGTAGCAAGCAGGGCAATGCGATTCATGAAAGCATCTCGTGTTCGGTCAAAAGGCGTGATCGGTGCCATTTACGGCGAAAGTGCGTCAGGCTGCGGCAGGACGGGAGAGGCCGCCGAGCCGCGCCGTGGGAAGCCGCAACTCCACCAGCAGCCCGCCCAGTGCCGAGCGCTTCAGGGCCAGACTGCCACCGTAAACATCCACCAATTCCTTGACGATATCGAGCCCTAGTCCGGTGCCCGGCGTTTTCTCGTCCAGCCTGACGCCGCGGCGCAACACTTTCTGCGCGTCCTCGCCGGTCAGGCCAGGACCGTTGTCGTCGATGCGGATCAGCAGCATCGTGCCGGCCTCGCCACGTTCCGCCGAGAGGCGCACGCCGACCTGCCCCTTCGACCACTTGCAGGCATTGTCGAGCAGGTTGCCGGCCATCTCCTCGAGATCGGCCTCATCGCCGCGGAACCAGGGCAGCGAAGCGTCCGGCCTCTGGAAGGCAATGGTCACGTCCGGATGAATCTTGCGCATCACCCGGGTCAGCCGCAGCATGATCATGGTGGCGTCGGCCTTCTTGCCGACCACCGAAGTACGGGCGGCGAGCCGCGCCCGCTCGAGATAAGTGGACACCATGGTGCTCATCTTCTCGGTCTCGGCCTGCACCACACCGGCCAGGGCGCCCTTGCTGTTACGGGCCTCGTTTCGCAGCACCGCGATGGGGGTCTTCAGGCCGTGGGCGAGGTTGCCCACCTGGTTGCGCGCCCGCTCGATGATCTGGGTGTTGGACCGGAGCAGTTCGTTTACCTCTTCGGCGAGCGGCGCGATCTCGCGTGGATAGGTGCCGGTGACCGCGGTGCTGTCGCCCTCGCGCACCCGCTCGATGGCGCGGCTCAGGCGGTCCACCGGCCGCATGGCGAAACGGGCGACGATGGCGCTCATGATCGCCAGCATCACCCCCACCGCGCCGAGCACGATGAACGCCTGGCCGCGGAAGTTCTGGACCAGGCTCAAGATCTCGCTGAGGTTGCCGCTGACGACGATCCGATAGGTGAGGTTGGGACCCATGGTGACGGTCCGTTCCACCACCCGAATGCGGGTGCCGAACGCGTCATCGACAATGGCTGTCCGGCGCCCCGCCCCGTCGGCCGGACCCATCATCACCGGCAGGTCGATGCCCACCATCGAGGTCGAGAAGTTGAACAGCCGGCCGTCGTCGCCGCGGATGGCCCAGTACCAGCCTGAACGCGGGCGCTCGAACCGCGGGTCGGCGAGTACGACGGCTTCGTCGAGGGGATTACCGGTCTCCAGCACCTGCCCCGTCAGGGTCTCGACGTGGAAATCCAGGGTCTGGGAGAGGGAGGAATCGAGCGCGCGGCTATAGAGGTCGGTCAGCAGGAAGCCCGTCGCCACCAGGGCCAGTACCAGCCAGACAGCGGAAAGCCAGAACAGCGTCGCGGCGATCGAGCCGCGCCGGCGCGTTGCCGGAGCCCCGGCCGCAGTCGCCGACGCGGGTTCTGCCTGCCGATTACCGGCAGCCGGTTCGTCCTGGGCTTCGCCTTGGCTCACCGGGCGCTCAGTCTTCGGCGATCTGGTAGCCCAGCCCGCGCACCGTCTGGATGCAGTCCTCCGGCAGCTTCTTGCGCAGCCGGCCGACGAAGACCTCGATGGTGTTGCTGTCGCGATCGAAGTCCTGATCGTAGAGGTGCTCGGTCAGTTCGGTCCGGGAGACCACCTTGCCCTTGTGGTGCATGAGGTAGCTCAAGAGGCGCAGCTCGTGGCTGGTCAGCTTCACCGACTGCCCATCCACGGTGACCTTGCCCGACCGGGCGTCGAGCCGCACCGAACCGGCAACGATCTCGTTGCTGGCAAGCCCGGCGGCGCGACGCACCAGCGCCCTGACCCGCGCCAGCACTTCTTCCATGTGAAAAGGCTTGGCGACATAATCGTCAGCGCCGGCATCAATGCCCTGCACCTTATCGCTCCAGCGGTCGCGCGCCGTCAGCAACAACACCGGAGTGGTCTTGCCGGCACGGCGCCACTCCTCGAGCACCGACAGCCCGTCCATCTGCGGCAGACCGATATCGAGGACGATGGCGTCGTAGGGCTCGGTCTCACCGAGGAAGTGCCCTTCTTCGCCATCGAAAGCGACGTCCACAACATAGCCGCCCTCCGTCAGCGCTTCCTTGAGCTGCCGGTTGAGATTCACATCGTCTTCGACAACAAGAATGCGCATGGTCCCACGCCCCTACTGACGGATTACTGTGCGTCCAATACCAGGTTCTGCGCCGACCCGTCCGGATTCAGCACGCCGACAATATAGACCAGCCGTCCGCCTTCGTCACATACCTCGACATTCAGCACCGTGGTGCTGCCATCGACGCCCGCTGCCGCGAGCACCGCATCGAGCGAGCGGATCTGTCCGGAGGCCACAGCCTCCTGGATCTGGTAGCGATCGAGGCACGCCTGCGCCAGGGCAGCCGGCACCGTGCAGGTAAAGCCGAAGCCCAGCACCGACAGGCCGATCGCGATGGTTTTGAGTATTCTGTTCATGCCTCGACCCTATGCGGGCGTTGCTGAATGGGACATGAATGCGGCAATGACCGCCGCATTCATCCCCGTCAAGCGCCGCCGCTACACCTTTGCGATACTGCCCTTGAGGCTCTTGCGCAGGAAGATCACCGCCAGCGCCTCGAGGATCATCTGCCCGGACGAGCCGGAGTCCAGGCTCGGCACATCGATGCCGAGCATCTGCGCGATGCCGATGAGCAGCATCAATGCCGCCACAATATAGGTGCGGTAGCCGTTGAGAATATCCATGAGCGTTCTCCCTGTCGGTTTTGTGATGGATGTGGCGATGGCGCCGAGTGCCGTGGCGCGAATGGTGGCAACGCGGTTGGTCCAGCCGCGTCCGAACACCGGGAACGTCGCCAGCGCCTGAAGAAAGGCGAGCCGGCGGTCGCAATAGACCTCGACCAGCAGCCGCAGCCCGCCGCGGCGGGCACGCTCTTCCACCGCTGCAAGCGTGCGCGGTCCGAGGATGCCGTCAGGGTCGGTGGCCACTAGGTCCTGCAGCGTCCGCACGGCTCGCACCGGCCCCGAGTTTACGGCGAAGTCGAAAACGGCAAGGTCGAGCCCGGCTGGCAGGTGATCGGCCGCGACGGCTTCCCAGTAGCGGGCCCGGTAGATGCGCCCCGCCTCCGCCCGCGTCAGCGCCTTCACCTCTGCCGGGTCGAGGCTCTGCCAGGGCGACACCCCGCGCCAGTCCGCCAGGGTGCGGCGGGTGATGCCCATATTGGTGGCGCCCCCGGGATCGGCAGGATGATCGGCGAAGCCGCCCTCCTGCTTCAGCACCGCCGCGAGGCACTCGTCGAAGCGCGTGTCAGCCATGTAATTCTCCCTGTGCCGGGTGCCCCTCGCCCAGCACCGGGCTGAGCTGAACCACCGTGAAGTCGAAGGTCGCCGGGACGGTGCCGAAGTCCGCCAGATGCGCCGCAGCCGTGTAGGTAAAGCTCGGTGCCGCCACGTCCACCGTGCGCACCACCGCCGCGCCGTCGAAGATGCGCAGCCGGTACTGCTCGGTGCCATGCTCGAGCGGCACTTCCGCTGTGCCCCACAGGCCGGCGTCGGCGCGACTGGTGCGCACCCAACTCACCACGACATCGCCACCGTCCCGCACCGCCCGCAGATGCTCCGGCGGCAATGGCAGCGCCGGCGCGACAGCCGTCGCGACTTCCACGGCCGTTCCGGTCAGGTCGTCGCGCCCGGCATAGAGCCGGAAGCTCCGCGCCTCTCCGAGTTCCCCCGGCTCCAGCGGCAGCAGGCCCACCCGACCATCTAGCACAACAACCGCGTTCCCAGCCGACGCCGGCGCAACCGCACTGCCCTCCAGCCCCCGCAGCAACCTCGAGAGCCGGTACTGCCCCGGCCCCACCAGCTCCGCTCCGGCAAAGCCGACGATCTCCCAGCCACCGGCGTCGCTCTGCACCGCAATGCGGTTGCTCCCCGCCAGCGCCGCGGCGTCCTCGACGGAGGCCAGGTGCCCCCGCCGCAGCGTCTGTTCCACAACATTGCCGTCGTCCCAGACCATCACCGGTCCCGGACCCAGCCCCGTCGCCAAGGTGCCGATGCTCGCCCGCCCAAGGTCCAGCACCGCCGCACCGGTGGTTTCGTCCACCAGCCGCATCGCCCCCGGCCAGGGCTCGGCATAGGCCGCAAACGCCAGCCGCGAACGCAACGGGTCCGCAGCCGTGGGCGGCAACTGCGCCACCAGCACCACCGGCAGCGCCCTGACCGGCACGCCCGCACCGCCGCGCACTGCCCCGTCCGCGGCGATTGCCCGTGCACCGCCCGCAGGCAGCGTCCGCGCCGTCACCCGCCGCGCCAGCCCATCGCGGATGGCCTCGATCTCGAACGGCCCCTCGGCCAGCCCCGCGATTGACACCACATCGCCCGGCTCCAGCGCCAGCGCACCCGGCGGCAGGTCGAACTCCACCGTCTCGCGCCGCGCCGACCGGGCGTCCAGCAGGCGCTCGGCCACGAGGCGCGCCCCGCCGCCGTCGAGCACCAGCCCCGCCGCTTCCGCAGCCAGCGGTCCATCGCCGGTCAGCGCCATCGCCGTGCCGGTGAGATAGTCGCGCTCACGATCCGTGAAGCTCAGCGCCAGTCGCCCCGGCACCTCCGCCGGATCGGGCCGCCGGCGCGACAGCACCGGCCCCTCGCCCGCCACGAACTCTTCGGGATCGAGCCCCGTCACCGCCGCCGGCCGCACCGGCTCCGCCACCAGCCCCTCCGGCGTGGCCCGCAGCCGCAATCCGGTCGCCTCCAGCACCGGCTCCAGCGCCTCGCGCGCGGTGGTCGGCCGCTCCAGCACCGCGCCCAACAGCAGCGGCGCCCCCGTCCCTGCCGCGACCTCCACCCCGTGATCGACCGCGATCGCCGCCACCAGTTCATCCGCCGCCATCCCGCCCAGCCGCCCCGTCAGCCAATGGCCGTTGCGGTGGTTCGGCCCGTCCGACCACACCCCCGTCAGCCCCGGAAACGCCGGATACGGCCGCGCATCCCAGGTCCAGCAATAGATGCGGTCGACATCGACCATCCCCGCCGGGTTGTTGGCCGGATCACGCCAGAAACGCTGATGCGCCCGGAGGAACTGCCGCTGGATCAGCGGGTCCGGCGTCCCCGTCGAAAAATACGGCCGCCCGTCCTCGCCGCTCTTGGGATCACCGAAAATGTTCGGCTGGTTGGCCCCCTTGTCCACCGCCCCACAACCGAGTTCGGTGAACCAAACCGGCTTGGTCCCCGGCACCCATGCCGTCGGCGCCGCCTGCCGCACCCCACCGGGCCGGTCGTGATGCTGGTGGCTCCACCAGCTGCGGATATCCTTGAAGCGCCATACCCACGGCTCGCCATGGGCTCCGTCGATGATCGGCGTCCTGACCTGCGCCAGCCGATCGGCGGCACTGGCATAGAACCAGTCGTAGCCCTCGCCGCCCGCGACGTTTCCGGTCAGGTAGTCGAGCCCGTACCCGTCCCACCCCGCCTCCGCGTCGAGATGCCCGGTGCCGTCGCGCCAGTCGCCGAGCGGCATGTAGTTGTCGATGCCGACGGCATCGATCGCCGGCGCCGCCCACAGCGGATCAAGATGAAAGAACTTCTCCCCGCCCCCGGGCTGGTAGCCCGACCATTCGCTCCAGTCGGCCGCGTAAGTCAGCTTCACCGCCGGCCCCACCACCGCCCGCACATCCGCCGCCAACGTCACCAGCGCTGCCACGAACGGGAAGCTGTTGCCGGCGCCGCGCACCGTCGTCAGCCCCACCATTTCCGAGCCGATGACGAACGCATCCGCCCCCGCTGTCAGGGCCAGCCCGGCATAGTGCAGCACCATCTGCCGGTATCCCGGCACGAATGCCGCTACTTGTGCCGCCGCCGCCGCGGTTCCATCCACCGTCGGATCGCAGCTGATCCGCCCCCTCCAGGGGTAGGCCGGCTGCCCAATGGCATTGCCGGCCGGAATGTCCATCATCACCAGCGGGTAGAGCGTCACCTTGAGCCCGCGCGCCCTGAGGTCGGCGATTGCCGCCACCACCGCCGCGTCCGACGGGGTGCCGCCATAGGCGGGTCCACCCCCGTGCTGGGACACCACCGGCACATCGCCGCGCCCCAGCCCCATCACGCTCCAGCTGGTCCCCTCGATCTGCCGGTCCGGGGCCTCGACCCGCGGCGAAATCGAGCATTCGCCACAGCGCAGGTCATCACCGAACCACGACACCACCAGCGCCACATGCTCGAGATTCGGGCAAAGGTCGCACAGCTCGTCGATCGACCAGGTCCAGTTGCTCACCCCGGCTGCAAGGTAGCTGTTCTCCGCCGCCGTCTCGCCCGGCCCGACAATGCGCACCCGCGGCACCGGGTCGTAACCGAACTCCGTTGCACCCGGGATCACGGTGATCGCGCGGATGTCCGGCTCAAGATCGCCGACCGTGCGGCACAGCTCCACCGTCAGTTGCGGAATGCGGTTGCCGAACCGCCCGAGCGGCAACCGCTCCACCACCAGATAGGCCACGCCACGATAGGCCGGCGCCGCCCCTTGCGTGGCTTCGATCAATCCGTCGGGCAACTGGGCGTCGTCGCCGCGGTAGAACCTCAGCGTCAGCCCGCGCGTATCGAGCAACTGCCCATCGGCCCAGATGCGCCCTAGCCGCGACACCGGCCCCTCGCAGAAGGCCACGGCGAAGCTCGCCGCCACCTCCTCGTCCTCGTCGCCGCCAAACCCCTTGCTGCCGCCGCCGGACCCTCCGATCAGCTCCAGTTCGCGCGCCCAGATGATGTTGCCTGCCACCCTGCTCCAGCCATAGAGCCGCGGCACCCCGCCACCCTCACTCGACCCCTGCAGCCGGAGGTCGCTGCCGATTGCCTGCGGCTTGTCGCCGAATAGCACCGAGTCCACGGCACTGCCCGCCAGCGCCCCCAGCGCCCGCCCCACCGTCGCGCCCACCGGCCCGAACAGGCCGCCCACGAACTGCCCGGCAAGCTAAAGCGCCAGCGTCGCCATGAGGTTGATCCCTTGCTGTTGAAGAAGGCCGAGCGTGTTCCTCTCCCCATCGGGGAGAGGTCGCCCGAAGGGCGGGTGAGGGGGGTGCTCTCCGCGGCCACCAGGGCGAGGCAACCACCCCCTCATCCGGCGCTGCGCGCCACCTTCTCCCCGATGGGGAGAAGAAACCCAGGATCTCCCCTCGCGGGAGAAGGTGCCCGAAGGGCGGATTAGGGGGTTGCCGGAGGAAACCAGTACCGCCCCCAAACCCGCTTGCCCCATCCCCCGAGGTTCGCCTCAACCACGCCCAGCCCCTCCTGCGCGTGGATGAAGCGCCCTGCCGAAACCGTGATCCCGCAATGGCGCGGTTCGCTCATCCCTTCGAGCCGGAACAGCACCACCTGCCCCGCGTCGATCCGACCGTCCGCCCGCACCAGCAGCCGCTCCGCCGCCAGCCGCAGCCCATCCATATGCGCCGGGTCCCGAACACTGGCGCGGTAAGGCGGCACCGCCAGCGGCTCTGCGCCGACCACCTCGCGCCACACGCCCCGGATCAGGCCCAGGCAGTCGCAACCCGCCCCCAGCACCGAGGCTTGGTGCCGGTAGGGCGTGCCCAGCCACCGGCGCGCCGCCGCCACGGCGTCGCTCACCGCACCACCGCCCGTCCGTCGAGGGCATCGCCGCTTCTTGGATGGCGCAGCACATAGTCATTGCCGGGGATGTGCGGAAAGCCGCGGAAATTTACCCCGTTGCCAAACTTGGTCCGGCAGGTCCCCCAGCCCCGGTCGCAGCCCGCCGTCACCGTCAGCGTGTCGCCGGCGACCACCCAGTCCGCCACCCTCACGCCGAATGCGAGCACGTCCTCGGTGCCCACCCGATCGTGCGAAACAATCGCATCGCTCAGCCCCTGCCGCCGCCCTTCGGCCCACACCGCTAGCCCAAAGCCGAACCATCCCGCCTCGAACCCGTCCAGCCCCGCGACCCGCACCCGGTGCGGATCGTCGAACCCGATCACCATTGCCGTGGCGCGGAAAGCCGGATCATCGAGGTCGACGCCGCAGCGTCGGTCCCCGACCACCGCATCGCACGGCCCCTGGTAGATCCGCCCATGGGTTGCATTCAGCCCCTGCTGGGTCGAGCGCAGCTCCGCCCGGAAGCGTCCATCCTCGCGCACGATCTCCCCGATCGTGTCGGTCCGCAGCAGCAGGCGCTGCGTCACGTCCTGCCAGTTCACCCGCCAGGTCTCGACCGTCGCCCCATCGTAGCGCCCACCGAGGATGTCCTCCTCCCAGATTGCCTCGGAATGGAGCACCCCCAGCACCTCGGTGGTGTCCACCTGCCCGCCCAGCCGCGCCGGCGCCTCGGCCCCGTCCAGCCCGTGTGCCGGCACGAAGTCCGTGCCGCCGAAGTTCAGCTCGGCGTCGTGGTCCGTAAACCCCAGCACCGCCCCATCGCTGCGCACCAGTTTCCAGCAGGTGGCCAGCGTCGTCTCCCCGCCCGCAAGGTGCGCAGCCAGCCCTGCCTCGATCTGTCTCACGGAAAAATCTCCACCACCGGAATGCTCGGCGCTTCGGCGCCATCGAAGCTGGTCAGCTCGACGTCGAGCCGGTCGATGTCGAACCGCACCGGCACGTCGAACAGAAAACCCGCCGTGACTGCGGCGCCGTTCGGCGGCGCCACCGCAAAGCCGACCACGCCGGTGGTCACATCCACTGTCCAGCCGCTGGTGAGTTCCACGCCCCCCACCGCGAGCTGCACCGTGCCCGCCACCGGCTTGGTGATCGGCCTGAGGTACAGGTCGAAGCTGGCGCCATAGCGCTTGGTGAGCTGAAAGGTGCTGGCAACGCCGTCACCGGTGCCGATCGCCTGGTCCAGCGGTGTCGGCACGGCTCCACCGCTCGAATGGTCGAGCCCGTCCCGCCACAAAAACCCGTGCAGCCGTCCCCGCCGTTCCTCGAAGAAGTCGAGCACCGCGGCCATTTCGGCGCGCGACTTCACCCCATAACCGGCATTGTACCGCCGCCGCGAATGCCGCCACCGCCCGTTGCGCGCCTCACGCCCATTGGCCAGCGTCACGACATCGGTCATCCGCTCCGGCCCACCCCGCGCCCCCAGCGCCACGTCGAGCGGAAACCGGATGTGGTGAAAAGCCATGGTATCCTCCTGATGAACGGCGGGCGTGGAGAGAACCCCTCACCCGTCCGGCGCTGCCCGCCGTCCACCCTCTCCCGCAAGGGGAGAGGGGAGGCTCCGTGTCCGCGACACACTCGATGCCCCCTTCTCCCCTTGCGGGAGAAGGTGCCCGTAGGGCGGATGAGGGGTTCTCTCGGCGGCCGCCACCCCACCCTCCATCCCTCCCCATCAAGGGGAGGGAGGCGAAAAACCGAGCCGCTGGTGTTCATCGTCTCCCTCCCCCTTGTGGGGAGGGATCAAGGGTGGGGGGCTAGTCGCGGCCATCAAGTCCGGAGTTCCGGCCCTCTAGATATGAAGTTCCCTCAGCTCGCCCGCGTCCCCCGCCGCACCGCGCGCAGCAGCATCGCGCTGACCTCCGCCTCGCTGGCCACGAAGCTGCGCGCATCTTTTGCCGTCACGTTGAAGGTCACGCTCACCGCTCGCCCGCCACCGGCGACGCCAAGCCGCCCGTCGGGGCCGCGGGCCAGAGGCATCACCGCCTCCGGCCCCGCCTCGGCCATGAGCCCGAGAGCCCCACTGCCCATGGGAAAATAGCTGGGCGTTGCGATCACCCCGCCCTTGGCGAACGGTGTCACATTGCCCAGCGCGGGATTGGTCCCCGCGAACAGATTGCCGACCAGCCCGCCCACAAGCGAGCCGAGCGGCTTCAGCGCCGCCTTGAGCGCAATATCGGCAAAGCTCCTGGCGATGTCCCCCAGGAGCGAGCGGAACGACCGCCCCTCGGTCAGCGCTCCACGGAAGGCATTGCTCACCGAACGCGCCACCCCGTCGGCGAGATCGCCGATCCGCTTCATTTCCTCGGCGACGCCGCCGAGCTCGTCGCGGAAATCCTCGTCGAACAGGTCACCGGCCATCGGGGAAGCGCTCCATCATCGCGAACAGGTCCTTGCGGTTGATCGGCTCGGCACGTTCGCCCACCACGGCCGCCCAGGCCGCCGCCAGTTCCCGCGGCGTCATCCCCCAGAAGTCGCGCGGCGCCAGCCGCAGCACCCCGAGCCCGAAGCGCATCGCCGCAGCCCACGGAAACGGCGTCACGCCGCCTCTCCGAACGTTGCCCGGAGCAACCGCGCGCAGATCTCGGCAGCGCCGCGAAGCCCGCCTTCCACCGTCATCCGGGCCAGGTCGTCGTCGGTGACGTCATTACCGCCACCGCGCAGCCCGGCGCCCAGGATCGCGGTGAGATCCCGCGCCGAAACCCTGCCTTCGCCGAACCGCTCCGCCAGCCCCATCAGGTCCCCGGCATTGAGCCGGCTCTCCAGCTCCGCCAGCGCCCCCAGCGTCAGACACAGAACCACCCGCTCGCCCCGATTACGGCCTCGATCTCACCGCGCTGCGCGTTCGCCATGCTTGTCTCCATCTCTCCACTCTTCGAGAAGCTTCGGCCCCATCGTCCCCTCTCCCCTGAGGGGAGAGGGTCAGGGTGAGGGGTTCACCCTCACGGCGAACCACCGGCGCTGAACCCCTCACCCGCCCTGGCGGGCGACCTCTCCCCTCAGGGGCGAGGTGGGGCACCGCGTGCGCCGCCGCGTCGGGTGAGGGAGCCTTCAGCTCACACCGCCGCAAAGCTCAGTTCGCCGGCGCTTTCCAGCGCCAGCTCGAAGGTCACCTCGCCCGCGTGATCCGCCGCGAACTCCAGCGCCGTGATCTGGAACGGCCCCTCGACCACGCCGAAATCGGGCAGCACCAGCTGCCAGCGCCGGATGGTGCCGGCAAAGAACAGCGTCCTGATCTGCGCGTCCGAGGCGGCGTCCTTGAACACCCCTGCCCCGCTCAACGAAGCCCGCTTGATGCCCCCACCGGCGAGCAGTTCGCGCCAGCGCCCGGCGCTCTCCTGGTCGGTGGTGTCGACGGTTGCCGCGTTGAAGGCCAGCGACCGCGTCCGCAGCCCGGCCACCGTCAGGAAGCTGCCCGCCCCCGTCTGGTCGAGCTTGAGCAGCATGTTCTTTCCGCTCTGAGCGGCCATCGGCTATCCTTCCGTAAAAAACCTGAGCGTCACCGTCGCCCGCGCCTTGCCGGTCGCATCGTCGACCACGGTGTCGGTCCTGAGGTGCTCGCGATGGGTGACGGTGATGCCGCTCGCTGCAAAGGCGAGCGCCACCGCCACCACCCGCTCGGCAATGTCGAGCGCCCGTCTCCGGCTCGGCTGGTCACCCCAGCAGGCAAGCTGCACCCGGTGCTGCTGGCCGGGCGCGAGGTCGGCGGCGCGCTGCCGCAGGTCATGGCGCAGCACCACCACATAGGGCGGCGGCCGCCCGATCGGCGCCGCGTCGAACACCGCACCGTCGACAATGGCGTCCAGCGCCGCATCGGCCTTCAGCGCCGCCACCAGCGCGCCTTGTAGTTCTGCAATCGGGTGCATCGGCTACCCCGTGACGCTGGTTTCGCTGCACGAGCAGGCGAGCCAGTGCCGCCGCCCGTCGAGATCGGCCGCGCTCACCACCTCGAGGTTGCGCCCGCGATAGACGATGCGGTCGCCCGGGCCGACATCACTGCGGAAGCGCAGCACCACCGCATGCGACACCGTCACCGCCCGGCCATCGGCACTCGTGCCCTGCCGCCCCGTCAGGCTCCGCACCCGCGCCCAGCTATTGCCCAGCGGCACGAACAGCGCCGCATGCCCGCCCTCGGCCTCCGCCACCATTTCGCGGCGCCGGAGCTGGACGCGGTCGGTGAGCGACCCCATCGTCGGCAGGGGCGCCGTCACAGCCGCACCCGCCGGTGCGCGGCAACCAGGCGGTCGAACCCGCTCGGCACCACCGCTCCCGATCCCGCAACGATCACCGCATCGCGGTGCTCGAACCAGTATCCCACCAGCGTCAGCAGCGCCTGCCTGAGGTCCACCGGCACGTCCTCGGGCTCGGTGCCATATCCCGCCCGGTAGTCGATCTCGATCCCCTGCCGCTCGCGCAGCGCCGGCAGTCCCGCCACCGTCTGCGGCAGCAGCAGCCGCTCCGGTTCGTCGGCAAACTGCGCCAGCGGCACCGCATGCCCAGCGCCCGCGGCATCGTACGCAGTCACCGCCACCAGGGTCAGGAACGGCGTCACCGGCAGCCGCACCACGCGGTCCTCCGGCCAGCGGTCGAGCACCACCCGCCAGGTCTGCGCCACAAGCGCCCGCCCGGTGATACCCTCGAGGTGCAGCCGCCCCGCCCCGATCAGCGTGCCGATCAGCGCATCCTCGGTCGTATCGTCGACCCTGAGGAACGCCTTGGCCTCGGCAAGCGAAACCGGCTCCTGCGCGGGCCCCGCGAGAAGGTAGGTGGTCATGGTGATGTCCTGGGGTTCGTACGAACCCTGATGGGGTTCGCTCTGGATTTTAGTCGCTACAGGAGCCGCTAAGTTGGTCTCAGCAAAGGGAGAAACCAACAATGGCCTATCGCCGGAAGAACGGAAAAGACACGTGGCACTGGTGCAGGAACTGTTCCAACTGGCCCACGAGCGATTATTCGGAACGCGACACAAAGCCGAGCGGCGAACTCTGCGACGAATGCCTCGGCAAGGATCGCGCCGGCACTTGCTCGAAGTAGTGCACGCCGCGCAGTAGGGGCCGTCAGCCTGAGGCAGATGTGGTCGAGGACCGAGCACCGGAGCGGAGCGTACATCAGTACGTGAGCACCGGAGCGCAGGCCCTCGGCCACAGCTGCCCAGGATCACGGTTCCCTACGAAGCGGCGAACTTCAGCAGCTTGATCGCGTCGTAGTCCGCGATGCCGCCGCCCACCCGCTTGGTGGTGTAGAACAGCACATACGGCTTGCTCGAGAACGGGTCGCGCAACACGCTCACCCCCTGCCGGTCGACGATCAGGTAGCCGCGGCGGAAGTCGCCGAACGCCACCGCCATGCTGTTGGCGGCGATGTTGGGCATGTCCTCCACCTCGACCAGCGGGAAGCCCATGAAGGTGGCGCGTCCATCGGCCGCCGCCGCCGGCTGCCAGAGGTAGTTGCCGTCGGCGTCCTTGAGCTTGCGCAACGCCCCTTGGGTCTTGCGGTTCATCACCCAGCTGGCGTTCTGCCGGTAGCCGGCCTTGAGCGCATAGACGAGGTCGATGAGGACGTCCGAGCCGTTGCTGGCGGGCAGCGTCCCGGCGGCGCCGGTCGCCACATAGCCGAGATTGCCCCAGCTCCAGCTCGCCTCCGCCACCGCCGTCGCCGAGAGGAACCCTGCCGGCTTGTTGACGCCGTTGCCGGTCACGAACGCGGTGGTCTCCTGCGTGGCGAAGGCCGCGTTCACCTCGTCGGCGATCCACTGCCCCACATCCACCGCGGCGTCTTCCAGAAAGGTCGCGGTGGCCGCGGGCATGGCATAGAGCTCGGTGGTCGGATAGCTCAGCTCCGCCAAGGTCTGCGAATTGGTGGTCGGCCGCGCCGCCGTCTCGCCGACCCAGCCGGTCGCCGGACCGGTCACTGTTATTGGCCGCTTGTAAACCGCCGTCGAGACCTGCCGCACGCCGGCAATGGCGCGGATCGGCGACACCGCAGTCATCAGCCGGCCGATCTCGGTCTCCACCTCCGGCGGCACCACATAGCCGCCATCGGCGGCAACGCCGGTCGAGAGCGCCTTCTCCTCGCCGCGCTTCACATAGGCCGAGAGGGCCTCCTTGTATTCGTCGGCAGCGCCAGGATCGGCCTTGCCGTCGAGCCGCGGCCGGGCCCGCTCCACCGCCAGGCGATCCATCGCCGCCTTCTGCCCGTCGAGCACTGCGTTCAGCCGGTCGAGCTTGCCCTCGAGCAGCCCGTCGGCACCGCCGCGCTTTTCCAGCGACCGCAGCCGCTCGTCATTGGTGGCCTTGAACTCCTCGAAGGCCTGGGAAAACTCGGCAAACAGCGCAGCCACGTCGCTGCCTGCGCCGGCCTTGGTTTCAAGGCCGTCGTCCATGCGGTCCATGTGCATGATCCTATCGGTTGCGGATGGTGTTGGTGGCGGCCGCAATGGCGGCGCCGGCAGAAATCGTCGAGGCCGGCCCGATCCGCGCCGCCTCCATCATCGGAAAACTCACGATCGAGATCTCGTAGAGCTCGACCTGCCACAGCTTGCGGTGGCCGCCCTCGCGGGTCGCCCTCACCGTGCGAAAGCCGATCGACAGCCCGTCCAGCGCCCCGCGCTCGATCAGGCGCTTCAGGGCATCCGCGCGCGGCACCCCCGGCACCAGCCGCCCGCTGACGAACAGGCCATGCCCGTCCTCGCGCAGCTCGTCCCAGGTACCCACCGGCTCCTTGGGATCATGCCCGAACAGCATGCGGATACGGTCGCGCCGCTTGCCAAGGCTCGCGCGGAACGCCCCCGGCATCACCATGTCGCCGCCGGCATCGACCCGCCCGAACACGCTGGCATAGCCTCCGAACCGCCCTTCGGCGTCGATGGGAATATCCGCCATCAGCGGCTCCCGGCCGGCTTGGGCGGCGGCTTCGGCACGCCCTTGGTGCTGGCGATCACCCCCGCCAGATTCCAGGCGAACTGCCGGAAGGTCTGTTGCACGTCCTCACGCTTTCCCTTGCGCGCCATGCCTTTAGTCCTTGTCCCTGAACAGCCGATTCAGCGAGGCGATCTCCCGCACGAAGTCGTTGAAGTATCGATTCACCCGCGCCATCTCCCTCAGGCTCCACACCAGGAGCGCACTGGCCCCGCTCGCCCACAGAAACAGCGCCAGATGCGCCAGGTCGCCGCGCTCGACGACGGTGCGTGTCAGGTCGTCCATGGTCCCTGATCCTTCTCCCCTCGCCCGGTTTGGGCGAGCGACGGGAAATCGCTCCCGCCTCCCTTGAATGGCTGCGGCCGACGCTGCGGGTCACTCCCGCGCCGCCTGAACCCCGAGCATCTCGCGCTTCTCCGCGTCGCTCAGAAACTCCGCCGCACCGACACGCGCCCACAGCGCCGCCCGGTCCTCGGCCAGGGCCTCGACGCCGTCGAAGTCCGGCTCCACCGTCGCCCCGCCAAAGGCCGGCCCGAGCCAGGCGCTGAGATCGTCGGCCACGCGCCGCACCAGCGGCACCAGGGTGTGCCGCCACAGCGCCCGGTTGGCTTCCTGGTAGTTGGCGTAGGTGTTGTCGCCCGGAATGCCGAGCAGCATCGGCGGCACGCCGAAGGCGAGCGCAATGTCACGCGCCGCGGCGTTGCGCGCATCGATGAAGTCCATGTCGCGTGGGCTCATCGCCAGCGCCTTCCAGTCGAGGCCGCCTTCGAGCAGCATCGGCCGGCCGGCATTGGCGGCGCCCGAAAACTCGCCCTCGAGTTCCGCCTTCAGCCGCTCGAACTGGTCCTGCGTCAGCTGCCCGCCACCGGCCGAATAGACCAGTGCGCCGCTCGGCCGCGCCGCATTGTCGAGCAGCGCCTTGTTCCAGTTCGCCGAGGCGTTGTGGATGTCGAGGCTCACCTGCGCCGCCTCGAGCGGGGCCATGCCGTAGTGGTCATCCATCGGATGGAACAGCGCCAGGTGCAGCACGCCCGGCACCGGCTCGCCAACCTGCCTGATGCGCAGCGTCCGCCCGCCGGCGGTATAATCATAGGCGACCGGCCAGCCATCACTGCCGGCCACCACCTTCATCCGGTCCGGCCGCAGCACGAACAGCCCGCGCACCGCGCCGTCGACGACGCCGGCCTGCAGGTAGGCATTCCCCGCCGTCTGCAGAAACGCATAGACCGCCTCCAGCAGTTCGCCACCGCCCTGCCGTCCGTTCGGCCGTGCCAGGAGCGCGGCCAGCGGATGCTCGTCCACCCGCCGCCCGCTCTCGGTCACCACCAGCGGCACCCGGTTCGCCGCCTCGGCGATCAGACGCACGCAGCGATAGACCACCGGGTTGCGCGCAAAACCCTGGTTGACGAGGCTGGCAAAGCCCCGCCCGCTCCAGTTGGGCGCCCCCAACTGGCTCAGCGTCAGCAGCGTGTGGCCGCCAAAGCTCTTCTGTTCACCGGCCGCGCCGGCACCGCCGCCGAACAGGCGGTTGATCCACTCAGGCATGGAGCCTCCAGGGCCAGGAAAAGCAAAAGCCCCGGCGCGTGGCGCTCGGGGCTCGAAAAACTCGACGATGTTTCGCGGCTATTCCGCCGGATGCTGGCGGTGCCGCCTGAGGTCACGCAGGTGCAGCCACGCCCCCGCCCCGCCCACGGCCACCACGGCCGCCGGCATGACGATGAAGGCAAAGACCTCGATGAAACTCATGATCGCAGTCCTCCAAGGACCAGTCGCGCTACCAAATGTAGTGCGACTGCGGCCAAAAGCCGAATCCCGCCGCCCAGGGCAAACGTCCACGTCTCCAGCGCCGTTCCGCCGGCGCCATAGAACACCGCCGCAACCGGCGCGAGCAGCCCCACGGTCAGGCAGGCTGTGGACGCCCGATCGAGCGCAGTGGCCAGCAGCTCGGTGCGTTCGTTCTGATCAGGCTCATGTCCAGTCCATCCGCATCGGCCTTGATCTACCACACCGGGAACGAAGAGTGAATCTGTCTCGTTTCCCTGCCACTCGGAACTGGAGGCACGGCCATGAGCCAGCGTGAACTGATCGAGCCCCACAAGGGCGACAAACGGTATGTCCGCCGCGACGAGAACGGCCGCTTCACCGAAAGCGATGACGTTTCGCGCTCCCTCAGCCAGGACGTGCGCAAGCACGCCAGCACCAGGAAACCGCGCAACCAGGGCGACAAGGGCGACTGACGGCTCTCCCCACAGCCCCGCCCCCACGATGTCACCCCGGCCTTGAGCCCGGGATGCCGAGTGCGGCTGCGAACGACCTCGTCCTTCGACAGGCTCAGGATGAGGTCTACGAAAACTCCGCGCCCTCTTAGACCTCATGGTGAGCCTGTCGAACCACGAGGTCGCAACCCCGATCTCTCATCCCCTCCCCCTTCAGGGGGTCAGGTCGCAACCTCGATCTCTCATCCCCCCTCCCCCTTCAGGGGGAGGTAAGGTGGGGTGCCGCAGTCCCTACAGCCCCCGCACCCGCGGCCGCACCTCGTTCAAGATCAACTCCGTCAGCGCCCACACCAGCGCGTCCACCCGGTCCGGCGAATGGCCGTCCGCGCGCCCATCCGGCCCGAACGCGCACAACTCGTCCTCCAGCGCCGACAGCCCCTCCACATGCCGCACCAGCCCGCGCCCGTAGAGGGCCGCCACGGGTTCGGCCCGCAGCCACTTGCCGCGAGTGGCGCGCACGCCGCGCACCGGCACCGTCGGATCCACCTGGGCAATCACCTGCTTGACCAGGTCGCCGCCCTGGTTCACCTCGGCAATGATGCAGTCGGCATCATGCGCCCGAAATGCTGCTACCGCCCGACGGGCCCAGGCCAAGGGCGGCGCCGGCTTCAGCGTTGCATCCTCGAGCACAACGGCGCCGTCGCCCTGGCGTCCGGCCACCACGATGCCGCAGGCGTCCGACCGGTCGGTCCCCGTCACCGGCGGGTCCACCGCGACGACGATCCTGCCGCAGCCGTCCGGCGTACCGGCCCGAAACACCCCGCGCTGCCACAGGGCACCCGGCAGGTCCTCGATCAGCTCGCCCTCGAGTTCCTGCCGCCCCAGCACCGAGCCGGCATAGCGGGCGACCACCGCATCGAGGAAGCGCGGCGACAGATGGGCGTGATTTTCATCGGTGCGCATGTGCGTCACCACCGTATGCGGTTCGACGAGCAGTCGTTTCAGCAACTTCGTTGGCCTCGGCGTGGTGGTCGCCAGCTGGCGCGGCCGCATGCCGACCCTCAGGCCGAACTGCAGCATGTCCCAGGCGTCCTCGGCGTTCGGCCACTTGCCCACCTCGTCACACCAGGCTGCCGCAAACTGCGGCCCGCGGAACCGCTCCGGATCGGAAGCCGGCAGGATCATCGCCTCCACGCCGTTGGGCCATTGCAGAAAATGTCCTCTCAGCCGTGGGCGCTCGACATCTGGATGGACGTTCAGGATGCCGCTTTCACCCCGCACCATGATGTCGATGGCTTCGCTGATCGTCTCGCCGACCAGCGCGATGGGAGAAACCCTTTCCTTGGCCAGTTGCCGCACCCATTCGGCGCCCGCCCGGGTCTTTCCCGATCCACGGCCGCCCAGCAGCAACCACGTCGTCCAGTCGCCGGGTGGCGGCTTCTGCTTAGGGTAGGCGTGGTGGTTCCAATCATAGAGACGGCGCTCGACCTGCTCGTCGGTAAGCGCCCTGACCTGCTCGGGGCTGAGCCCCTTGGCATCAGCGGGGATCGTGTCGGGCGCTGAACTGTTGCTCACGCTCCACCAGCCTGGCTCGCATTTCGGTCATGTCGGTGCGGGAGGCCGGGGGCACGTTTGGCTTGGCCGCTCCGAACTCGATCAGCTTGTCGAGTGATTTCACACTCACCGCCAGGGCGTTCACCTGCTTGTCGACCGGTTCGTTCATGGCCTTCTCCAGTTGCCAGACCTGCCTCTCCAGGACCTTCAACATCCGGGTGACCAGCTCGGCGGTGGTTGGTGCCCTGCCACGGCTATTGAACCAACCCTCCCTCTCTCGCCGGTAGCGCAGCTGGTTCTCGCTGACCCCATGTCGCTTGCAGATGGTGGAAGGGTGGAACAGCCGGTTCTCGTACTCGTCCCGGATCGTCGCCCAATCGGGCTTGTGCCCTGCTGTTGCGGGGGTGGTTTCGTCCACGGCCATGTCCTGTTGCTTGCTGCGCCCGTCGCCACCGTCGACCCGATTTGCCGACCATGCCTGAACCCTACCACGCCACCGTCACGCGGGGATAAGCGGCACAAACGGGACAAGCGGCACAACTGACATACAAAAAGGCCCCACCGCGCCGGCAGGGCCCAGGATGCGACCGGGCGGAAACGCCTAGACGCGCACGAAGTCGAGCTTCTTGCAGGCGATGAACTGGCACCCGGTCACCTGCAGCCGGTCCGGGGCCTTCAGCGTCACCGAGCCCGAGACGGTGTGGCCGTCATAGGTCACCGTACCGCGCCACTTGTTTTCCGCGGTCGGCTCGGCGCCCTTGACCACGAGGGTGTTGAGCAGGGCGACGTTTTCGGGGGTCCGCGCATCCTCGCGCAGCCAGGTCAGCTTGGCGCAGAGCTGTTCGCCCTCACCGCAATAGCTTACCGAGAAGCGCGACTCGCCGGAAACGGTCTGCCAGGTGCCCACCGGGCTGGGGTCCTGGGCAACGGCAGGAAGGGCGAGAGAGAGCGCCAGCGCACAGCCGGCCAGGGTCTTGATCAGGGTCATGGTGTCCTCGGGATGTGGAGCCGGAGCCGCAAGGCGTCCGTGTTGATCCCGCTTCTGCCCGGCTCAGCCTGAACTCGCAGCGAATCCGCCGTTCATCTTCGGTTCAGGTCAGGCGGCCTGCCGCTCGTGGCGCGGCCGGAGGTCCACTACTTCGAGCCGGCCGATCCCCCGGCGCTGCGCCCGCCGCAGTGCCTGTTGGGCGGCATCCACCAGCCGTCCGTCGAGCGACTCTTCCGGCACCGTCACCGCCAGTCCCATGCTCACCGTCACAGTACCGGCATGACTGGCCTTGTGCTGCCTCCCGAGCCGGCGCACCGCCTGCGCCATGGCAGCGGCAATCGGCTGCGCAAGGTGCGGCGACAGTTCCGGCAGCACCACAGCGAACCGCCCGGGACTCACCGCCACGCAGGCATCACCCTCGCGCGGCAGCACAGTGGCCAAGGTCTCCTGCACCTCGGCAAAGCAGGCATCCGCCGCCTCGGCACCATAGGCAGTGAAGTAGTCGGCCAGTTCGTCGATCTCGATCAGCATCAGCGTCAAGGGCGCGCTTGCCGCTGCCGCTCTGTCCCAGCCCCGGGCAAGCGCCGCCTCGAAGCCGCCGCTGCGGGGCAGCGGCGATTCCGGCGCGCTATTTTGGCCGCGGAGCGCCAGGCGCACCCGGGTCCAGAAACCGTCTCTGATGTGGGTATTGCTCGTGGCGTTGGTCATTCCGCTGCCTGTCCTGGGCTGACAAGTGCTCCCCCCGCACGCCTGAATCAGGCCACAGCAGGGTTAACCGCCGGTAAACCGCAGGATCACAGATGCTCGGGCGGCTCGTATTCGGGCCAGTCGACCGCGTGTTCTTCCCAGCGTTCCGGGTGGACCTCGTTCTCGGCAAAGGTGCGTCCCTTCACCGACACGCCCACATCCACCACCGTCTGCGGATCGCCCGAGACCAGCGGATGCCACCAGGCAAGCCCCTTGCCTTCCGCCAAGCGGCGATAGGCGCAGGTGGTCGGGATCCAGGCGATCTCGCGGACATTCTGCACCGTCAGCTTGATGCAGTCCGGCACCTTGGCCTGCCGCCCCGGATAGTCGGTGCAGGCGCAGGTATCCCCGTCGAGCAGCTGGCAGCGCACGTCCGAAGTGATGAGCTGTCCGGTGTCCTCGTCCTCGAGCTTGATCAGGCAGCAGCGCCCGCAGCCGTCGCAGAGTGCTTCCCACTCCGCCGGCGTCATCTGTTCGAGCGTCTTTTCTTCCCAAAAAGCCATGGTCATCCGGATAGTTGTTGCCGGTTTGCCCTTGCCGGTAACGGAACGCAATCATATTCCAGCGATTGTGTTGCGGGTCGGGTCGCGCCGGGACACCATTGCGTGACCGATTTCGAGGGCAGCCGGTGCAAGATCCGTTCTATACCAGGGAAAAGCGCAAGCGCGCGTCCAGCATGCTGGCCGCCGACGCCTGGCTTGATTCTTCGCTCTACGAATTCTGGCATGCCCTCGGTCGCGGATACACGCGTTTTCAGGACTTCATGAGCAAGTTCCACGTCGCCGGCATCCGCCGGTTCTTTGTGGAAATCCTCTCCGACGGCTTCAGCTTTCTCGCCATCGGCTGCGTGCTGATGGTGGCGCTGGCCATGCCCGCCTTCGACCTCACCGCCTCCGGCCACATCAACAAGGCCGAGGATTACTCGATCATCTTCATCGACCGCTTCGGCACCGAAATCGGCCGCCGCGGCATCCGCTCCGACGACTCCGTCGCCCTCGAGGACATGCCGGACTACCTGATCAAGGCAACTCTCGCCACCGAGGACCGGCGCTTCTACGAGCATTTCGGCATCGACATCGTCGGGACCCTGCGCGCCCTCGCCAGCAATGCCCAGGGCGAGGCGGGCATGCAGGGCGGCTCCTCCATCACCCAGCAGCTCGCCAAGAACCTGTTCCTCAGCTCCGAGCGCACGCTCGAACGCAAGATCATCGAGGCCTTCCTCGCCGTCTGGCTCGAGTGGCACTACACCAAGGACGACATCCTCAAGCTCTATTTCGACCGCGCCTATATGGGCGGCGGCAATTTCGGCGTGGTAGCCGCGGCCGAATACTATTTCGGCAAGAAGGTGCAGGACATCAACCTGGCCGAAGCGGCCATGCTGTCGGGCCTGTTCAAGGCTCCCACCCGCTACGCTCCTCATGTCGACCTCGCCGCAGCGCGCGGCCGCGCCAACCTCGTCCTCTCCAACATGGTCGCTTCCGGTTTCCTGACCGAGGGCCAGGTCACCGCCGCCCGCCGTCATCCGGCAACGCCGATCGACCGGGCCGAAGACGCCAACTCGCCGAACTACTTCCTCGACTGGGCCTTTGAGCAGGCCAAGGAGTTGATCGCGGACAATGGTTTCCCCGGCAACAATTTCATCGTCCGCACCACCATTGACACCACGCTGCAGAAATATGCCGAGGAGGCGGTGATCTCGACCGTCCGCGAGTCCGGCGAGCAGTATGACGTCGAGCAGGCCGCTATGGTGGTCACCGACACCGGGGGCGCCATCCGGGCCATGGTCGGCGGCATGGATTACGGCAAGTCGCAGTTCAATCGCGCCATCGTCTCGACCCGCCAACCCGGCTCGGCCTACAAGATCTTCGTCTATGCCGAGGCGCTGGAACAGCTCGGCCTTACTCCGTCCGACACCATCACCGACCAGCCCGTGTGCATCGCCGGCTGGTGCCCGCAGAACTACGGCCGCAACTACAAGGGCAGTGTCACGCTCGCCAGCGCCTTCGCGCAGTCGCTGAACACGGTGCCGGTGACCCTCTCCATCAAGACCGGCCGCGACACCATCGCGGCACTCAGCCACCGCATGGGCCTTACCGCCGACTACCCCGTGACCCGCTCGCTGGCTCTCGGCGTGGCCTCGGTTTCGGTGCTCGACATGACCTCCTCCTATGCCGTGCTTGCCAATCGCGGCCTGAAGACTCCGGCTTTCGGCATCACCCGCATGAGCACGCTTGGCGGCGAGGTGCTCTACGAGATGGACCCCGATGCAGAGCGCGAGCGCATCCTCAGCGAGCAGACCGTCGCCTACATGAACTCGATGCTGCGCGGCGTCATCACCGGCGGCACCGGCCGCCGTGCCGACATTCCCGGCGTACCGGCGGTCGGCAAGTCGGGCACCACCTCATCCTACCGCGACGCCTGGTTCTGCGGCTTCACCGGCAACTACGTCGCTGCCGTCTGGTTCGGCAATGACGACTACCACCCCACCAACAACCTGACCGGCGGCACCCTGCCCGCCATCGCCTGGCAGAAGTTCATGGCCTATGCCCACACCAATGTGGACGTCATGCCGGTGTTCGGCGTCGACTTCACCCCGCCGGCGCCGATCGTTGCCGAGACCGATCCCTCGGTGGAGGAGGTGGAAGTCGCCCAGCGCCCGCCCAGCCTGACGCCCGAGGCAGCGGACAAGCTGGTCAGCCTGTCCGAGCTGTTGGGCCAGACCCTCGAAGCCGCCACCCCGATCAGCGACACGGCCAGCGTCAGCCAGTGGTCCACCGGCGGCACCTGACCTGTCGCATCAATTCCGCCCGCCGCCTTCCCCCGGGCCCCGTGAGCTTGCTATAGGCTTGATGTCGTTCTCCGCAGGTCGCCCCGCCTAATGCCGTTCCCATCCGCGAAACGCTGACCCGTGCGCTACGTGCTCTATCTCGTCATGATGTGCGCGGTTGCCCTCGGCGTCGGCTTCGGGCTGAGCTGGGTGGCGCTCAGCGAAGGCCGGCTGTTCGGCGCAACGCAGGTGGGCCCCTGGGTCGCCTGGACCGACGTCGGTGCAAGCGCGCCCAACCCCTACACTCGCGCCCATATCGCCCGCGCCGCCGCCTTGCCGCTGGGGCAATCGGAAGGGCTGCAGTTCACCGCCACGACCGACAATGCCGGAGCGCCCCTCACCCGCGCCTGCACCTACCGCATCTCCGGCCGCACGCCGGTTGCGAGCTTCTGGACGCTGGCGGCGGTCGACGACGACGGCATCAACATCGCGGCGCCGGACGCCGACGCGGCACTGCGCTCCAATCGCCTCGCCCGCAGCAACAATGGTGCCATCGCGGTCACCGTCGGAACGACGCTGATGCCGCTCAACTGGCTCGAAATCACCGGTGAAGGTCCCTTCCATCTGGTTCTGACGCTCTACGACATGCCGGCCTTTGTCGGCGTCTCCAGCCCCGCCGACATGCCAACGATCACCACGGAGCGCTGCCGATGATCCGTGCGCTGCTCTGGCTGGTTGCCGGTCTCGTGCTCGGCGGCATTATCCAC
>JAEYXQ010000046.1 GCA_023431205.1 Pseudomonadota bacterium
CATCGCCGCTGGCTCGCGAAACCATGGCCTATGTGCTGGCCGGTGGCCGCGGCACGCGCCTGATGGAACTGACCGACCGCCGGGCCAAGCCGGCCGTCTATTTCGGCGGCAAGTCGCGCATCATCGATTTCGCGCTGTCGAACGCACTGAACTCGGGCATCCGCCGCATCTCCGTGGCGACGCAGTATCAGGCACACTCGCTGATCCGGCACCTGCAGCGGGGCTGGAATTTCCTGCGCACCGAACGCAACGAGAGCTTCGACGTGCTGCCCGCCTCGCAGCGGGTGAAGGAAGACATGTGGTATGCCGGCACTGCCGATGCGGTGTACCAGAACATGGACATCATCGAGGATTACGGCGCCCGCTATATCGTGATCCTTGCGGGCGACCACATCTACAAGATGGACTACGAGATCATGCTCCGCCAGCACGTGGATACGGGCGCGGACGTGACCATCGGGTGCCTCGAGGTGCCGCGCATAGAAGCCACCGGCTTCGGCGTGATGCATGTGGATGGACGCGACCGGGTGATCGACTTCGTCGAGAAGCCGAAGGATCCGCCGGGCATTCCAGACAAGCCGGACACCGCCCTCGCGTCGATGGGCATCTATGTGTTCGAGACGCGCTTCCTGATGGAGCAGTTGCGCCGGGACGCTGCCACCGAAGGCTCAAACCGGGACTTCGGCAAGGACATCATCCCCTATATCGTCAAGAACGGCACCGCCTGGGCTCACCGCTTCACCCGCTCCTGCGTCCGCTCGAGCAAGGAAGAGGTGAGCTACTGGCGCGACGTCGGCACGATCGATGCCTACTGGAAAGCCTCGATCGACCTGACCGACATCGAGCCGCAGCTCGATCTATATGACCGGGACTGGCCGATCTGGACCTATGCCGAGATCACCCCGCCGGCCAAGTTCGTGCACGACTATGATGGTCGGCGCGGCTCGGCGGTGAACTCGCTGGTTTCGGGCGACTGCATCATCTCCGGCGGCCACCTGACCCGCACGCTGCTGTCGACGGGCAGCCGGGTGCATTCCTACTCGGTGCTGGATGAAGCGGTGGTGCTGCCCTATTGCGACATCGGCCGCAATGCCCGGCTCAAGAAGGTGATCATCGACCGCGGGGTGAACATCCCGGAAGGTCTGGTGGTGGGCGAGGACCCAGAGTTCGACGCAACCTGGTTCCGCCGGACCGAGGATGGGGTGACGTTGGTCACCCAGAACATGATCAACAAGTACCTGGCGGGACGATGATCGAAGTCCTGTCGGTCGCCTCCGAGGCGTATCCGCTGATCAAGACCGGGGGGCTGGCGGATGTCGCCGGCGCCCTGCCGGGGGCGCTGAGCCAGTGTGGCGTGACTATGCGCACCCTGGTGCCCGGTTATCCTTCGGTGATGAGCAAGCTCAGCGGCGGCCGGGTGGTGCAGGAGTTCGACGACCTGTTCGGCGCCAGCGCCAAGCTGATCGCCGGCCGCGCCGGCGGACTCGACGTGATCGTCATCGACGCTCCGCAGTTCTATGACCGGCCGGGTAGCCCCTATGTCAGCCCCGACGGCTGGGACTGGCCGGACAACTGGAAGCGCTTCGCGGCGCTGGGCTGGGTGGCTGGTGAACTCGGTCACGGCATGATCGAGGGCTATCAGCCGCATGTGATCCACGCGCATGACTGGCAGGCGGGGCTCGCACCCGCCTACATCAAATATGGCGCGACGGACCGGGTGCGGACGGTGATGACCGTCCACAACATCGCCTTCAAGGGGTTCTTCCGCGCCGACATTTTCGGCCAGTTGCGCCTGCCACCGCAGGCCTTCGATGTCGGCGGGGTCGAGTTTTATGGCGACATCTCCTACCTCAAGGCGGGGATGGAATGCGCCGACTTCGTCACCACCGTCAGCCCCAATTACGCGGACGAGATCCGCACGCCGGCCTTCGGCATGGGGCTCGAAGGATTGCTGAATGGGCGGGCCGAGACGGTCACCGGCATTCTCAACGGGATCGACACCGAGGCGTGGAATCCGGCGACCGACAAGACGCTGGTGCAGACCTATTCCTCGAGCACGCTCCATCTGCGGCAGGCCAACAAGCGCGCCCTGGCAGAGCGGTTCGGCTTCGACGGAACCGATGGGCCGCTGTTCTGCGTCGTTAGCCGCTTGACCGACCAGAAGGGCATGGACCTGCTGCTGCAGGTGGTCGACGGCATTGTCGACCTCGGCGGGCGCCTGGCGGTGCTCGGATCGGGTGACGCCTACCTCGAGGACGGCTTCCGCCACGCAGCGGCGCTCCACCCCGGCAAGGTGGGGGTGGTGATCGGCTACGATGAGGCACTGAGCCATTTGATGCAGGGCGGCAGCGACGCCATCCTGATCCCGTCGCGGTTCGAGCCGTGCGGGCTGACCCAGCTCTACGGGCTGCGCTATGGCTGCGTGCCGATCGTGAGCCGCATCGGCGGGCTGGCCGATACGGTGATCGACGCCAACCCGGCGGCGCTATCCGCCGAAGTGGCAACCGGCTTCATGTTCGCGCCGGACAGCGCGCATGAACTCTACGAGGCCGTGCGCAAAGCGGCGCGGCTCTACAAAGACAACAAGACCTGGAAGAAAATCCAACGGCGCGGGATGAAATCGGACGTCTCCTGGGAGACGAGCGCGGCGCTCTATGCCGACATCTACGCCCAACTCACCGGACTGACGACCGATGGCCAACATCAAATCGATTGAGACTACCCCCTATCAGGACCAGAAGCCGGGCACATCGGGGCTGCGAAAGCGCGTGCCGGTGTTCCAGCAGCCGAACTATGTCGAGAACTTCGTGCAGTCGATTTTCGACAGCCTCGAAGGCTTCGAAGGCCAGACGCTGGTGATCGGCGGCGACGGCCGGTACTACAACGAGGTCGCCATCCAGAAGGCGATCAAGATTGCTGCCGCAAACGGCTTCGGCAAGGTGATGGTGGGCCGGGACGGGCTGCTGTCTACGCCTGCTGCGAGCCACGTGATCCGCCACTACAAGGCCTTCGGCGGCCTGGTGCTGTCGGCGAGCCACAATCCCGGCGGGCCGGAGGGCGACTTCGGCATCAAGTACAATGTCGGCAATGGTGGCCCGGCACCGGAAAAGATCACCGATGCGGTCTATGCGCGGACCAAGGTCATCGACCGGTACCAGATCGCCGAAGCGCCCGACGTGGCGCTCGGGCACGTCGGGACCCAGCGCGTGGGCGACATGGAGGTCGAGGTCATCGATCCGGTCGCAGATTATGCCGCGCTGATGGAGTCGCTGTTCGACTTTGCCGCCATCCGGGCGCTGTTTGCGTCGGGGTTCCGCATGCGCTTCGACGCCATGCATGCCATCACCGGCCCCTATGCCCATCGCATCATCGAGGAGATGCTGGGCGCTCCGGAGGGTACGGTGATCAACGGCACCCCGTCGCCCGATTTCGGCGGGGGGCACCCGGACCCAAACCTGGTTCACGCCAAGGATCTCTACGACCTCCTCATGAGCGCGGACGGCCCGGACTTCGGCGCCGCTTCGGACGGGGATGGTGACCGCAACCTGATCATCGGTAAGAACCGGTTCGTGACGCCTTCGGACTCGCTGGCGATCCTCGCCGCCAATGCTGCGCTGGCGCCGGGCTATGCCACCGGCATTGCCGGGATTGCCCGCTCGATGCCGACAAGCGCCGCTGCCGACAAGGTGGCCGAGAAGCGCGGGCTCGAGATGCACGAGACCCCTACCGGCTGGAAGTTCTTCGGCAATCTGCTGGATGCGGGCCGGGTGACGATCTGCGGCGAGGAAAGCGCCGGCACCGGCTCCAACCACGTGCGCGAAAAGGACGGGCTCTGGGCGGTGCTGCTGTGGCTCAACATCCTGGCGGCGCGCAAGCAGAGCGTCGACGAGATCGTGCGCGACCACTGGCGGACCTATGGCCGCAACTACTACACGCGCCACGACTACGAAGAAGTGGATGCGGCCGTAGCCAACCAGCTGATGGAAGACCTGCGGGCCAAGCTGCCGGCCCTGCTGGGGCGGAGCTTTGACGACGATCTCACCGTCGCCTATGCGGACGACTTCACCTACCACGACCCGGTCGATGGCTCGACCAGTGCCAAGCAGGGCGTTCGTATCGGCTTTACGGATGGTTCCAGGATCGTGTTCAGGCTCTCCGGAACCGGCACTGTCGGTGCCACGTTGCGGCTCTACCTAGAACGCTACGAGGCAGCCGATGGACGACACGATCTTGACACCCAGACCGCCCTTGAATCCCTCGTCGGACTGGCCGACCGGCTCGCAGGAATCCAAGAGCGAACTGGACGTCAAAATCCCAGTGTCATCACCTAACGTCGTCAGGCCAATGAAACCGCAAATCGTGCCCGGTGGCGGGCGTATCGACAACCTGGGCGCGACGATTACCGAAGAGGGCGTCAACTTCGCCGTTTACTCGGAGAGTGCCTCGGGGTTGTGGGTCTCCATCTTCGATGAGATGGATCAGGAAACCGACCGCTTCGAGTTCGACGTCCATCAGGACAACATCCATGCCGTGCTGGTAGCAGGCATCGGCGCCGGGACCCGCTACGGTCTGCGTGCCGACGGGGAGTACAATCCCGACCAGGGTTACTTCTTCGACCCGTGCAAGCTGCTGGTGGATCCGTATGCCAAGCGACTCGACCGGGTGTTCGTGCGGTCGCCGCGGCTGCGTCTCGACCGCTCCGAGGCAGTGGACACCGCGCCGCTTGTGCCCAAAGCTATCGTGGTGGGCGAGCGGCACGAAACGGCAATGCCGCGCAAGAAGGCGCCGGGCCTGTTCTACGAGATGAACGTCCGCGGCTTCACCATGCGCCATCCCGGCGTGCAGGGGCCGCTGCGTGGCACAATTGCGGCGCTGACGACCCAGCGCGTGGTGGATCATTTCAAGTTCCTGGGCGTCGACACCATCCAGTTGATGCCGACGGCGGCGTGGATAGACGAGGGGCATCTGCCGGCTCTGGGGCTGACCAATGCGTGGGGCTACAACCCCGTCGCCTATTCGGCCATCGACCCGCGCCTGGCGCCGCGGGGACCGCAGGAACTGCGGTACATGACCGATCTCTACCGCAAGAACGGCATCTCGGTGATCCTCGACGTGGTCTACAACCACACCGGCGAGGGTGACCAGCAGGGGCCGATGCTCAGCCTGATGGGGCTCGATGCCAAGACCTACTACCGGTTCGTGGAAGTCGACGGCAAGCAGCACCTCGTCAACGACACCGGCACCGGTAACACCCTGCGCTGTGACCACCCCGCGACACAGCGGCTGGTGATCGACTCGCTGCGCTACTGGGTCGAGGAGATGGGTGTCTCCGGCTTCCGTTTCGATCTGGCAACGGTGCTGGGGCGTGATCCGGGGTTCAACCCGAACGCGGAGATGCTGAACAAGATCAAGTCCGATCCGGTGCTGAGCAAGTGCATCCTCGTGGCCGAACCCTGGGATCCGGGTCCGGGTGGATACGGACTCGGCCAGTTCGGCAAGGAGTTCAAGGAACACAACGACACGTTCCGCGACGAAATCCGCGAGTTCTGGCAGGGCGGCCCCGGCAAGATCGGTGCCCTGGCCGGCAAGGTCGCCGGCTCCGCCGAGATCTTCAATTTCGCCGGGCGCAAGCCGAGCCACAGCGTCAACCTGCTGGCCGTGCATGACGGTTTTACGCTGCGCGACCTCGTCACCTATGCCGAAAAGCACAACGATGCGAACGGCGAGAACAATCGGGACGGGCACAACCACAACGCGTCGTGGAACTGCGGCGTCGAAGGGGAAACCGACGATCCGGCGGTCAACGCCGCGCGCAAGCGCGACGTGCGGGCGCTGCTCGCCACCCTGTTCCTGTCGCGCGGTGTGCCGCTGATCCAGCAGGGTGACGAGATGTATCGCACCCAGCAGGGCAACAACAACGCCTATGCCCAGGACAACGAGATCACCTGGGTGGACTGGGAAGAGGCCGATGGCGACCTCGTCAACTACGTGGCGGCGCTCAACCGCTTCCGCCGGTCGCACGAGGCGCTGACCCACGACCATTTCCTGAGCGGCCATGAGCGCAATGGCGTGCGCGACGTGGTCTGGCTGCACCCGGACAACCGGGAGATGAACGAGGGCGACTGGAGCGATCCGGGGGCTTCCGTGCTCGGCATGCACCTGCGCCACCGGTCCGACGAGGTGCTGGTGTGGTTCAACCGCCGGGTGGAGCCGGTGGTGGCGCACCTGCCCGAAGGCGATTGGACCGTCGGCATCCAGTCCGACAACACCGGCCGCGTGCAGATCAGCAATGGCACGGCAACGCTCTCGCCGCGCTCGGTCATCGTGCTGGTCCGGCCGGAGGGCGAGCGGAAGCGGTGATCGTTGCGCAGCTCAGCGACATTCATGCAGACGGGTCGCAGCCGCCGGTGGTGCGGCTGGACCGGGTGCTGGGGTGGCTGCAACCGCTGAAGCCGGATGCCATCATCGTCAGTGGTGATCTGGCGGAGGCAGACCACGCCGAGAGCTACCGGCGCATTGCGGAACGGCTGACCGATTTCGGCGCTCCGTTCTTCGTTGTGCCCGGCAATGTCGATGAACACGGTTCGATGCTGGCGACTTTTGGCGGGCGCATGGGTTGGACAACCCCGCGCCCGCTTTGCGTTGCTGGCGAGGCCGGGCCGCTACGGCTGATCGGTCTCGACGTGACGGTGGGGCGGGCCCATCATGGAGACGCAGCCCCGGTGCTGGCGTGGCTGGGCGAGCAGCTCGCCGCGGACGAGCGGCCGGCTTTGATCTTCCAGCACCAGCATCCGTTCCCCTGCGGGATCGACGGCAAGGACCGCAACATCTGCTTGAACGGCGACCGGCTGGCGGCGGTGATCGAAGCGGCCGGCGAGACGGTGATCGGGCTGACCTGCGGCCATGTGCACCGGCCGCTGTTCACCCGGTTTGCGGGGAGGCAGGCGACGATGGCGCCCTCGGTGACGCGAGCCAACCGGCTGCGGCTCGACGGGCGAGAGACGGATAGTCTCGAACCGCCTGGGCTGATGATCCACCACTTCGCCGATGGGCAACTGGTCAGCCATGTGGTGATGGTCGGTTAGTCCGTCACCTCGACCATGCCCAACCGTGCATAGAGACGGCGGGCCGCCGGATCGTCCTCCAGGCTGGTCTTGAGATCCACGAATGGGGCGCCGCGGGCTGCGAACAGGCCGAACACGTGCTGCATGAGGGCGGCACCGACGCCCTTGCCGCGATGTGCCGGCGCGACCGCGAGGTCCTTGACGAAATTGAACGTCCAGCACTGGACGAAGCCCACAACGCTGCTGTCTTCGGCAAGCGCCGCCACGCAGAGCGCAGCGTCAAACTCCTCGTCCCGGGTGAGATTGCGGTGCCAGTCACTGAAGGTGGCGACGGTCCCGGGAAAGGCGGTTTCGAGAAGGTGATGCAGCAGGCGCGGGTCGACCGCGTCGAAGGGAGCCGGTCGGATGCCTTCGGGCCACACGGCGGGTGCCGGCGCCAGGTCGAGAGACTTTCGCAGGCGCAGATAGGGAGCGGCCACGCGCTACTCCGCGGCGACGGCGGGGCTCAGGCCGCCGGCTTTCTCGATGAAGGCGATGATCTGGTCGAGGCTCTCGCGGCGCAGGAGGTCGGTGAAGACATAGGGGCGTCCGTCTCGAACCTTCTGCGTATCGGAGTCCATGACCTCGAGACTGGCGCCCACATACGGGGCGAGATCGGTGTGGGTGATGACCAGCAGATCGGAGCGCGAGATGGCCGGCCCGCCCTTGCGCGGCACCTTTTCCCCCTGCGCCACCGAGATCACGTAGATGGTCAGGTCGGCGAGGTCAGGGGAGAAGGTGGCGGCAAGGTTGTCGCCACCGCTCTCGATCAGGACGATGTCGAGATCTGGAAAGCGGCGATTGAGGTCGGCGATGGCCGCAAGGTTCAGCGAGGCGTCCTCGCGGATAGCGGTGTGAGGGCAGCCGCCGGTTTCGACGCCGACGATGCGGTCCTCGGAGATCGCCTGCACTCGCGCCAGGATCAGCGCGTCTTCCTGAGTGTAGATGTCGTTGGTGACCACGGCCATCGAGTAGCGGTCGCGCATTGCCTTGAGCAGCATCTCGCACAGAGTGGTCTTGCCGGAGCCGACCGGGCCACCGATGCCGATGCGCAGCGGGCCGTTGGGAGACTTCATAGCAACCTCATGATGGCGAGGGCGGAGAAACCGGCCCCGAGCAGCAGGCAGAGCGGGGAGTAGACGCGGCGGTCGTTGAAGCGGAAGCTCGGTTCGGGCGTACGGGCAGCCCACCAGTCGGTGTAGCCTACGATGCCGCGGCAGAGGAACACGACGGCGAAGGCGAAGCCGGCGAGGGTGAGCCAGACTCCTCCGCTGTCTTGATCGCCAAGGGCGGTGCCGACGACCATGGCGGCAATCAGGAACATCGTCACCGCGAAGGTCATCGGACGCGGCGGCATGCGCTCGATGCCGGCGGTGCCGACCACGGTCTGGGCCAGGAGTTTTTCGTCGCGCAAGGGCCAGGTCAGCCCGAACGACCAGGCCAGATGCGCCATGCTTGCCGCCAACAGGGCCAGGAACATCAGCGAGAGGATGGCGGTGATCATGAGCGGAAAATTCTTGTGGTCAGCGTTTCGTGCGACATTTGCGCGATATCGGCAGCGTAGGCAACGCCGCCGATGTCCTCCGTTGTCGCAGTCGACGCTGCGGCCGCCAATACGGCAATTGCCGGTTCCAGCGCTGCCATGATGGCAAGCCCGTCCGTCTGGCCGATGGGCACCAGCCGAACGCAGACGGAAACCTGCGCGTGAACCGCTGCGGTGAGCCAGGCCAGCAGCGTCGCCTCGAGGTCAATGCCGAGGCGCGCGGCGGCGGCACCAACGGCAAGCGGATAGGGGCAGGGCTGGGGCAGCGGCAGCGACGCAGCTTCGGGCCACGCCCGCAAGGCGGCAACAAAGGCGTCACCCGTCACAAGCGTCTCCTCATGGCGTTCACGTGCCGGGGTGAGGGCGAGGCAGAGGTCGGCGAGGTCCTGGAGGGCGGCACGGTCGGTGCTGGCGCGCCAGGCTTCTGCAAGGAGAATGGCGTCGGTGCGTAGGCCACCATGGTGGAGGACGCCGCCGATCCAATCCTGGGCGGTGGCGCGATCCTCGACGGCGCCGATGGCGATCGCCGTCTCAAGACCCGCGGACCAGGCGAAGGCGCCCACCGGAAAGGCGGGGGATAGCCAGGTGAGCAGGAGTTGCAGGTCGCGGGGGCGGTTCATCGAGCGAGCAACGCGTGACCCTGATCGGCGTGGTTGTGGCTGTGGTAGGCGCCATGCTCGGCAAAGAAGGGTTCGGTGACCAGGGCGACCGTAGCGCCAAGCCCCTCGAGCATGACCTTCAGCACGTGATCCCGGCGGATCAATAGTCGATCCGCCTCGAGCTGCGCCGGGGTGTGGCGGTTGCCGATGTGCCAGGCGAGGCGGATGAGATGGGCGGTGTCGGGCGCGGTGACCGCATAAAGCGGCTCTGCCGCTGCCAGGACTTCGACGATGCGGCCATCGTCCAGCAGCAAGGCGCCCTGGTGGTCGAGGGTCACCGTCGCCGGAAAGTCCACCATCACCTCGGTGCCACCGCGACCGGTCAGCAGCTTGCGGCGGAGGCGGCGCTCGTCATGCGCAAGCGTGATGCTGTCGATGGGTGCGCCGCGTCCATGGCCGGCGGGAAGTTGGGATACGGCACGGTGCATAGGCCAGTCCGGGTCAGGGCGTGTTGA
>JAEYXQ010000050.1 GCA_023431205.1 Pseudomonadota bacterium
CCCCACCATCATCGAAGACAACTGCTTCATCGGCGCCCGTTCCGAAGTGGTCGAGGGCGTGATCGTCGGCGAGGGCTCGGTGATCTCGATGGGCGTGTTCATCGGTGCCTCCACCAAGATCGTGAACCGGGCTACCGGCGAGGTTCACATGGGCCGCGTTCCGCCTTATTCCGTCGTGGTGTCGGGCTCGCTGCCGGGCAAGCCGCTGCCCGATGGCAGCCCGGGTCCGAACCTCTATTGCGCCGTGATCGTCAAGACGGTGGACGCCCAGACCCGCTCCAAGACCGGCATCAACGACCTGCTGCGCGACTGATCTGCACTGCGGGACCGGCTGAACCGAGGGATGGACTGTGACCACACCTGATTTGCTTGACCCGGTCCCCTTGCTGGAATCTCTGATCGCCTGCCCCTCGGTCACCCCTGAGGAGGCAGGTGTCTTGTCCGTGCTGGAAGAGGCACTCGTTCGCCTTGGCTTCAAGGTCACCCGTCTGACCTTTGATGGCGACGACTCCTACGCGGTGGACAACCTCTTTGCGATCCGCGGCAGCGGCGGCGGGCGGCTGCTGTTTGCGGGCCACACCGACGTCGTCCCGCCCGGCGACCGGGCCCTGTGGACCGCGGATCCATTCACGCCCCGACAGGCCGATGGGCGTCTCTACGGACGGGGTGCCGCCGACATGAAGTCCGGCATCGCTGCCTTCGTTGCGGCTGCGGCGAACATCCCGGCAGAGGCAGGCACGGTGATGCTCGCCATCACCAATGACGAGGAAGCCGACGCCATCAACGGCACCGACAAGCTGCTCGCGTGGATGGCAGAACAGGGCCATGGCTTTGATTTCGCTGTGGTTGGCGAGCCGAGCTCGGCAGCGCTGCTGGGGGACAGCATCAAGATCGGGCGCCGGGGTTCGTTCTCGGGGCAGATCACCGTTACCGGGACACAGGGGCATGTCGCCTATCCCGACAAGGCCAACAACCCGCTGCCCGTGCTTGCCCGTGTGGTGACGGCGCTGGACGTGGAAATGGACAAGGGAACCGAGCACTTCCCGGCCACCAACCTCGAAGTCACCACCATCGACGTCGGTAACCCGGTGTCCAACGTGATCCCTGCTTCCGGCACGCTGCGCTTCAACATCCGCTACAACGATTTGTGGACTCCGGAGACACTTTCCGAGTGGATCCAGCAGCGTATCGTTACCGTTGACGCGGCAGGTGCAGAGATCATGTTTGAAACCGTTGGCACCCCCTCGCATGCCTTCCTGTCGCCACTCAGTGACGACGTTGCTACCCTCTCCGGCGCCATAGAGGCGGTGACCGGACGCCGGCCGGAATATTCCACCGGCGGCGGCACCTCCGATGCCCGCTTCGTTGCCCGCTACGGGCCGGTGGTGGAGTGCGGGCTGGTGGGGACCAGCATGCACAAGGCCGACGAGCACATCGCCCTTGCCGACCTCGAAGGCCTGACGGCGATCTATTGTACGTTCATGCAGCGCTTCTTCGAAAGCCGGGCATGAGGCTCTGGGCAACGCTGCGTGACGCCGTGGTCGGCTGGCGCCTGATTCTGGCCGGCGCGCCAAGCTGGCGCGAACGCTTCAGCCTCACGCGGCCGGGGCTGGTCACCGCCTTTGGCCTCTTCGTCATCATCGTGCTGCTGGCGCTGAGCGTTGCATCGCTCGACTATGGCTTGCCGAGCGTCGTGGCGCTGGTCGCCGGACTGATCGTGCAGGTGCTGCCGATCGCCGCACTCCTGCTCGCAGTCTGGACCACACGCAAGGCCGTGGGTGGGTCGGATTCGTGGCTCGGCCTGCTGATTCCGGCCATCTACCTGCTGATGGCGTTCGTCCCACTAGAGGGCTTGGTGGTGGCACTGGCAGGCGGTCCGCTGGTGATGCTGACCTGGATCGCGCTGGGCTATGGCTATTTCCGGTTGGCCCGTGCGGCCACGCTCTGGAGCCGCGGCGTTTCCGCTTCATTTGCCATTCTGGCGGTGCTCCTGCTTGTCGCCATGCGGATCGCGCTTTACATCCTGTCCAACCAGCCTGCTTCCCCCATCTGAGACCGCCCCTTGTCCCAGCCCAACTCCAGCTTCGTCGAAGAGATCAAGGCTGCCGTTCGTGGCTGCATCGCTCTGGTGATGGGGCGGCGCGATGCGCCATCCTATTTCGACTTCAGCCAGCGCGGTCTGGTCGGCAGCCTGCTCGCAGTGGTGATCGCCATTGCCCTGGCCGGCTTCGGGCCACTGCTCGCCGGCGCACGGTTGCCGGCAGGCGCTGCCACTCAATCGGTGGTGGTCAATGCGGTGCTGTTCGGCGCCCAGGCGCTGACCGCCTGGATTGCGCTGCGGCAGATGCGGCGTGGAGACGGCTTCGCGCCCTATCTCGTTGCGTCCAACTGGGTCACTTTCACCACCGCCGTGCTGCTGTTGCTGTCGACCTTCCTCGGGCCGCTCGGCATCATCATCCTGGTGGTCGTGGTGGTCATCGCCATCATGACCTTCATCAATATCGGCCGCTTCGTGGTGACGCTTGCCCCGTTGCAGATCGGGCTCTTGTTCCTGTCGCAGGCCGTCGGTGTCTTCCTCGCGCTCGGGGTGGTGGCCATCATGCTGCCCCCGCCGCCACTGCCACCGGTCTAGTAGTCCACCCTGGTCAGGTAGAGCCCGTAGGGCGGCGCCATCGGCCCGCATCGCGCTCGTTCTCGCGCATCGAGTGCACCCCGGAAGTCCGCCGGGCTCCATTTGCCCTCGCCGACCAGCTTCAGCGATCCCACCATCGAGCGCACCTGGTGATGAAGGAAGCTGCGGGCGCTGGCGGTGACGACGATGTGGTCCAGTTCGCGCCGTACCTCAAACCGGTCCAGTGTGCGTTCCGGCGAGTTGGCTTGGCATTCGCCCGAGCGAAAGGTGGTGAAGTCGTGCCGGCCGATGATCAGCGTCGCCGCTTCCGCCATGCGGTCGGCGTCAAGGGGCTTCGGCACGTGCCAGACCTGATAGCGCTCGATCGCTGCCGGCGCCCGGCGGTTGAGGATACGATATTCGTAGTGCCGGGCCGTGGCCGAGAAGCGCGCCTCGAACGCGTCGGAGACGGACTCGCTCTCGATCACCACCACCGGGTGCGGGCGGAGGTGGTAGTTCAGCGCCTCGCGGATGCGGAACGGGTTCCAGGCCTTGCCAAGGTCAAAATGCACCACTTGGCCCAGCGCATGAACGCCTGCGTCGGTCCGTCCCGCAGCCTGCGTGGTGACGCGCTCGCCGCTCATGGCGAAGATCGCCTCTTCCAGCGCCTGCTGCACGCTCATGCGGTCCGCCTGCCGCTGCCAGCCGCAAAAGGGTGATCCGTCGTACTCGATCGTCAGCCGGAAGCGCGGCATAGGATCAGTTTGCCCGGTCCGGCAACTTCCCCGCCCCACGCAGGAACGTTGCCGCGTCCATGGCGGCCTTGCCTTCGCGCTGCACCTGCGACAGGCGCACGGCGCCGGTGCCACATGCAATGGTCAGGTCATTGCCGAGCAACGTGCGCGGCGCGCCATTGCCGTCGGTCAAGGACGAGCGCAGCGCCTTGATCCGCACCGGCTTGCCACCGAGGTCAAGCTCGAACCAGGCGCCGGGGAAGGGCGAGAGGCCACGGATGTGGTTGTGCACCGTCTCGGCCGGGAGTGACCAGTCGATACGCGCTTCGGCCTTTTCGATCTTGCTGGCGTAGGTGACGCCTTCACTCGCCTGCGGCGTGAAATCGAGGCTGCCGCGCTCCAGCGCAGCAAGCGCCCGGCCCATGAGGTCGGCGCCGACACGCATCATCTGGTCGTGGAGGTCACCCGCGGTCATTTCCGGCCGGATAGGGATGCGGTCCACCAGCGCCACCGGCCCGGTATCCAGCCCCTCGTCCATCTGCATGACCATGACGCCGGTCTGGCGGTCGCCGGCCATCACCGCGCGCTGGATCGGTGCGGCGCCTCGCCAACGCGGCAGCAGCGAACCGTGGAGGTTGAGGCACCCCTGTCGCGGTGCCTCGAGGATCGGCTTGGGCAACAGCAGGCCATAGGCCACTACCACGGCAAGGTCGGCGTCGTGGCTGGAAAAGATGATCTGCTCGGCTTCGTTCTTGAGCGACTTCGGCGTGAACACCGGAATGCCGAACCCGTCGGCAGCTTCGTGCACGGGCGACCGGCGCTCCGCCTGGCCCCGCCCCGCCGGCTTCGGCGCCCGGGTGTAGACGGCAACGACCTCATGGCCGGACGAGACGATCTCGGTCAGCGTGGGGACGGCAAATTCGGGCGTGCCCATGAACACGACGCGCATCGGCGGAACTCCTGGCCGGCGGTTGGTTCAGATCAGCCAGCCCGGCGGGCGGCCTTTTCGAACTTCTTGAGCACGCGGTCGCGCTTCAGGCGGCTGAGATAGTCGATATAAAGCACGCCATCGAGATGATCGAGTTCGTGCTGGACGCAGACGGCGAGCTTGCCCTCGGTGTCCTTGACCACTTCATTGCCGTCGAGGTCGGTGTACTTCACCGTCACGGCATTGGGCCGCTCGACCTCATAGTAGAGCTCGGGGATGGAGAGGCATCCCTCTTCGGTAACCTGCATCTCGTCACCGAACCGGACGATCTCGGGGTTGATCAGCACCATCGGATCGGGCGTCTCGCCCTCACCGGCCACGTCAATCACCACGATGCGCTTCATCACCCCAATCTGCGGCGCCGCAAGGCCGATGCCGGGCGCGTCATACATGGTGTCGAGCATGTCCTTGGCGAGGGTGCGGATCTCCTCATCCACCTCCACGATCGGATCGGCCACGGACCTCAGGCGCTGATCGGGAATGACGAGAATGGGGCGAACGGCCATGGCAAGAGGTCCAGAATGCAAGGGAATTGCCATCGATATGGTCCTTTGCGCGCTTGCGGTCAACTCCGCTGCGCGGAACCGGCCGCCGTCGGCGGGATTGACCGGCGAGGAGGCGCGCATGACCAGCACCTACAAGGGAAGTTGCCGCTGCGGCGCGGTACGCTACCAGCTCAGCGGGCACCCGGGCCGGACCGGGCTCTGCCACTGCACCGACTGCCGCAAGGAGACCGGGTCAAGCTTTCTCTACTATGGCGCCTGGCGGGCCGATCAGTTCAGCGTGACCGGCACGTACGCGACCTATGAGGGCCGCAGCTTCTGCCCGGTCTGTGGCACAAGGCTGTTCCACCTGGGCGACGAGCACGTCGAGATTGCGCTGGGCTCGCTCGACGAGGCGCCGGTGGCGCTGGTGCCGACGAACGAAGGCTGGATCAAGCGGCGCGAGCCGTGGCTGGCGCCGGTGCCCGGTGCAAGCCAGTACCGCGAGGACCTCTGCCATCCCGTCTAGGCGCGGCTCAGTTCGCTCTTGCTCTTGAGCACCGTGTCGCCGTCCTCCTGTTCGATCAGGTAGGCCGGTTCGCGCTGGGAGGCGTTGCGCTTGACGGTGGTGCCCTTGATGGTCCGCTGCACTGGCTTGGTGAAGCGTTCGGCGATCCTGCCGGTGGCGGTGTTGGCGCCCCAGCTCCAGCTCACCCGGGTGCCCTTGCGGAACGATGTTGATGCCATGGTGCTCTCCGTTCCGCGGGCAAACGCCCCACAAGGGCTGCCGGTTCGCCAGCGAAGTTGATGAAGGAGGGGTGAACCGCGCCGCACACTGCGCGTTGGATGGCCAACACTGGTGCGCAAAGGAGTTCTCCATGCCCCCGATCAGCAATCCCGGCCACATCATACCGCAGGACATCGAGCCCGGGGATAGTTCCGAGGCCTTCAACCTGGCCGAGCCCTACACGCAGGCCGAGATCGAGGACCTGCTTTATGGTGACGACCGTCCGGCCAGCCATCGCCTGGCACGGCTGCGGGAGCTGCGCGAACAGGCAGCGACCCGGGAGACCGGCGACTGGGGCGAACAGGACCCCAAGTCCAGCCTGGACGAGATCGACCGCGCCATCGACGAGCTGAGCGCCACCATGGCCAACTCCGACGATCTCGATGACTTCGCCGAGCTCGACCCCACGCTCGACTACGATCCCCAGGATCGGCTGGATGCGCTGTCGCCCGACGACGTCGACTCGCGCCGTGCCATCGAAGGGCGGGACAGTGATGCCGATTTCGACGGCGATGAGGACGATGCCGCGCTCGAGCCGCTGGATGTGGCCGAATGGGAAGAGGGCGACGGGTTCGATCCGGACAAGGGCGTCCACTGAGCCCTAGATGGCGGTGCGCGCCTTCAGCGCCTGGCTGAGGGTGCCTTCGTCGAGGTAGTCGAGCTCGCCGCCGACCGGTACGCCATGGGCAAGGCGCGTCACCCGCGCGCCGCTGCCCGCCAGCCGGTCGGTGACGTAATGCGCGGTCGTCTGGCCCTCGACGGTGGCGTTGATGGCCAGGACGATCTCGCCGAACTCGGCGGCACGCCGCAGCAGCCCGTCGACCGCGAGGTCATCCGGGCCGACGCCGTCGAGCGGCGACAGCACGCCGCCCAGCACATGGTATTTGACCGCGCCGACGCCGGCGCGTTCCAGCGCCCACAGGTCGGCGACATCCTCCACCACGATCAGCATGCCGTTGTCGCGGCGCGGGTCGGCGCAGATGCCGCATGGGCTGACTGTGTCGATATTGCCGCAGACCTCGCAGGTCTTGACCGCCGCGACGGCGCGATCGAGCGCGGCCGACAGCGGCACCATCAACTGATCCTTCTTCTTGATCAGTTGCAGCACCGCGCGCCGTGCCGAGCGGGGCCCGAGCCCCGGCAGGCGCGCCATCAGCTGGATCAGTTGCTCGATCTCGGGGCCACCATTGGCCATTCGGCAGACCTCAGAACGGCAGCTTCATGCCCGGGGGCAGGGGCAGGCCGGCGGTCACCTCGGCCATCTTCCGCTGCATTTCGGCTTCGCTCTTGGCCTTGGCATCGTTGTGCGCGGCGATGATCAGATCCTCGAGCACCTCGGCTTCGGCCGGGTTGAACAGCGAGGGGTCGATCTTGATGCCGCGCAACTCGCCCTTGCCGGTGAGCGACACGACCACGAGCCCGCCGCCGGCGCGGCCTTCCACCACCAGGTTGCCGAGCTCGTTCTGCAGGGCTTCCATCTTGCCCTTCATCTCGCTGGCGGCCTTCATCATGCCCATGATGTCTTTCATTCGTCGTCCTCTTCCACTGGGGGTGGGGCGGCATCGGCCGCCATCGGGGTTTCTTCGTCGCGCACGGATACGTTGACGACCTTGGCGCCGGGGAAGGTCTCGAGGATCGCCTGCACCAGCGGGTCCTCATGCGCCTGCCGGTGCGCGGCCTCGATCCGCTGCTCCTTTTCCTGGCGCAGCGTCAGGCCTTCCGGTGGCTTGGTGGAGACCGTGATCAGCCAGCGCTCGCCGGTCCAGTTCTGCAGCCGGCCCGACAGCGTGTTGACGATGCCGGGGTCGGCACCCTCCACCAAGGCCACTTCGATCTTGCCCTGCTCGAACGATACCGGCCGCATCTGGTTCTCGAGCGCCATGCGCACGAGGATGTCGCGCTTGGCGGTGGCGAGGGCGATCAGGTCCTTGTAGCTGGCAACGGTGGCGAGCGCCGGCTGCACCGTCGGCGCCGGCTGCTGCGCCATGGCGATCGGCTGCGAAACAGCGACCGGTGCCAGCTGCGGCTGCTCGATGCGCAGGGCCGTAGCGCCACCGCCTCCGCCACCGGACTGGCCGCGTGGCGGCAGCGACGGGGCAGGGGAGGGCGCGGGAACCGGCTGGTTGGTGAGCCGCGCGATCACCTCGTCGGGGCTCGGCAGGTCGGCCGCATAGGCGAGCCGGATCAGCGCCATCTCGGCGGCCTGCAGCCCATTGTGCGCCTTGGCGACTTCGTCGTGGCCGCGGAACAGGATCTGCCAGGCGCGGCTAAGAGCGCGCATCGGCAGGCGGTTGGCAAGATCGGCACCGCGGCTGCGCTCGTCCGGCGTCAGCGAGACATCCTCGGCTGCGGCCGGCACCACCTTGATGCGGGTGACGAGATGGCAGAAATCGGCAAGGTCGGCGACCGTGGTCTGCGGGTCGGCGCCCATGTCGTAGAGGGCGCGCAAAGTCGTCAGCGCTTCGCCGACGCGCCCGCCCATGGCATCCTCGAACAGGTCGATGATGCGGGCGCGGTCGCCGAGGCCGAGCATCGCCTTAACGGTGGCGGCGGTGACGGTGCCGTTGCCATGGGCAATGGCCTGGTCGAGCAGGGAAAGGTTGTCGCGGGCCGAGCCTTCGCCGGCGCGCACGATCATCGCCAGCGCTTCGGGCTCGAACCCGATGCCTTCCTGCCCGAGAATGGTCTCGAGATAGGCGGTCATCACCTCGGGGGTGATGCGGCGCAGGTCGAACCGCATGCAGCGCGACAGGATGGTCACTGGGACCTTGCGGATCTCGGTGGTGGCGAAGATGAACTTCACATAGGGGGGCGGTTCTTCCAGCGTCTTCAGCAGGCCGTTGAAGGCCGCCGTCGACAGCATGTGCACCTCGTCGATCACATAGACCTTGTAGGGCGCCGAGACCGGCCCGTACTTCACCGAGTCGATGATCTCGCGGATGTCGTTGATGCCGGTGTTGGAGGCGGCGTCCATCTCGACCACGTCGACATGGCGGCCCTCGATGATGGCGCGGCAGTGCTGCCCTTCGACGCTGAGGTCGAGCGTCGGCTGGCGGCCGTTCTCGTTCTCGTAGTTGAAGGCGCGGGCAAGGATGCGGGCGGTGGTGGTCTTGCCGACGCCGCGCACGCCGGTGAGGATGAAGGCGTGGTGGATGCGGTTCTGCTTGAAGGCATTGCCCAGCGTCTGCACCATCGCATCCTGGCCCACCAGGGTGGTGAAGTCGCGCGGCCGGTACTTGCGGGCAAGCACCAGGTAGGGGGAGGTCTGAGCGTCAGCCATGGTCTGCCCCTCCCTTGGAAAGCACTGTCGGAAAGCCGCCTCTGGTCATCGGGGGATCATAGGGCCGTGGGCGTCGCAGGCAACTGCGCCGCGCTCGATGTCCAACGAAAGCGCATGGTGAAGTAGGAGGCTGGCAACGACCCGTGAGGATCTCGTTGGGGCTGCTTCCTTCCGGACCTGACCCGGTTGGCGAGGAACACGTCCGCGCCAACCTCCCGATCGGCTATATGCGAATTAATGATGGCCTTGGCAAGGCCGGTAGTGGACTCCATGGCAGCACGACGACCCGCCGGGGTCACCGTCGGTTGGAAAGAGGCGGGGCCCCGAGGCGGATGCCGCCTCTGAGCATTTATTTAGTGAGACGTCACCGCCTCGGGGCGCCGGGATTTTAGAACGGGGTGCGACGACTCCATTTCGGACAGGGGGATGGAAGATCCATCCTCGC
>JAEYXQ010000071.1 GCA_023431205.1 Pseudomonadota bacterium
CCGCCAAGGCGCTGGTCGGCAAGCCCACGCGCGACCGCAAGACCGGCCGCGGCACCAATACGGTCGAGATCAACCGCCAGCGCTTCCGCTTCACCGATCACGCCGAACTGTCGCCCGAGGAATGGGAAGCGCAGCGCGAGCAGCGCCCCGTCCGCAGCCCGCGCGACCGCGTTGCCCCGCGCTCGGGTCCGGCACGTGGCGGCGCCCGGGACGACCGCCCGGCCGGTCCGCCCCGTCACATCCATTTCGACGAGGACGGTCGCGCACCCGAGGAATACCAGGGCAAGGCGCCCGCCCTTGGCCGCGGCGACCGCGACGGCGGTCCGAACCGCAGCTTCGGCAAGCCGCGCTCGGAAGGAGGCGGCAAACCTCGCCGCGAAGGCGGCGACGCCCCGCGCGGAGCCTTCAAGCCGCGCAGGGATGCCGGGGACGCTCCGCGGGGTGCGTTTAAGCCCCGCCGGGACGCTGAAGGCGCCGATGCCCGTCCGGCCCGCAGCCCTCGGCCGCCCCGGCGTGAGGGTGATGTCCCGGCTCGTGGTGCGCGGCCCCCACGCACGCGTGACGAGGCCGGGCGCAGCGATAAGCCATTCCGTCCCCGCGGCGACAAGCCATTCCGTCCGCGCGAGGATTCCGCTGGGGAGGGACGTCCGGCACGGCCAGCTCGCCCTCGTCCCGAGGGTGATCGCGGCGGTAAGCCCGCCCGTTTCGGTGGCAAGCCAAGCGGCGGCCCCGGTGGCCGTCCGTCGCGCGACGGGGGACCGGCAAAGCCCCGCGGTCCGCGCCCTGATGGTGGGCGCCCCGGTGGCCCGCGCCCGGGCGGCCCGCGTCCTGGTGGTGCTCGTCCTGGTGGCTCACGTCCCTCGGGCTCTCGCCCTGCGGGCGAAAAGCCTGCAGGCGGTCCGCGCCGGCCGCGGGGCTAAGGCATGCGCATCGTCGCCGGCCGCTTTCGCGGCAAGCAACTGCGTTCGCCCGGTGATGACTCGATCCGCCCCACGGCGGATCGGGTGCGCGAGAACGTCTTCAACATCCTCGCCTCGCGTCTCGGCCCGGTGCTCGAGGGCAAGCGCGTGCTCGATCTCTTTGCCGGCACCGGTGCCCTCGGGCTCGAGGCGCTGTCGCGGGGGGCTGCTCATGTCACCTTTGTCGAGAATGGCGCCGAGGGCCGCGGCCTGATCCGGGACCATATCGAGGATTTCGGCATCGCCGGCATCGCCAAGCTCCTGCGCCGCGACGCCACCAATCTCGGCGTGCCGGGCACCTTCGGTCGCTTCGATCTCGTTTTCCTCGATCCGCCCTACAGCCACCAACTCGGCGAGCAGGCGGTGGCGCAACTGCTGACCCACGGCTGGCTCGCCGAGGGCGCTACCCTGGTCTGGGAAGAGGCTGTCGACACCCCCATCGCCGTCCCCGCCGGCCTGACCCTCGAAGACCGCCGCGAATACGGCGCCGCCGCAGTGCACTTTCTCACAGCCACCGCTTCCCCATAGACCTCATCCTGAGCCTCTCGAAGGACGAGGTCGCGGCCACGGTTCGAAGGCTCTTTGGGAGTCCGGCGCTCAGGTAAGCGCGGTGCAGCCCCTCCCCCTTCAGGGGGAGGTTGGGCGGGGGTGCCCCCCCTCAGGCTGCCTTCGCGCACTCCGCGCAGCGCCCGCGGATCTCCATGGTGGTCCGCTCGACGGTAAAACCTTCGCTCTCCGCCCAGCCGCCGAGCCGGTCCTCGATCACCGGGTCGGCGAACTCGTCGACCTTGCCGCAGCGCTCGCAGATGGCAAAGGCGATGAGGCCCTTGCGGTGGCAATGCGCATCGGCGCAGGCGACGAAGGCATTGAGCGACTCCAGCCGGTGCGCGAGGCCCCGCTCCACCAGCTTGTCGAGTGCACGATAGACCTGCAGCGGCGCCCTGAGGCCATCGCCGCGCAGCCGGTCGAGAATGTCATAGGCGCTGAGCGGCCCGGCCGAATGGTTGAGCGTGCCGAGCACCAGTTCCTGGTTGCGGGTCAGGTCCGCCGGGATGGGATGGTCATGCGCCATGCTGCGCCTTTCGCCCGAAGAAGCGGGCGGTGGGCACCGCCAGCGAGAGGATGAAGATCACCAGCGCCGCCACCACGATCGATGGGCCGGAGGCCGTGTCCCAGGTGCGCGATCCGAACAGCCCGCCGATCACGGCCAGCGCTCCCAGCACCGCGGCGATCGCCGCCATGGCCTCCGGCGTCGCACTCAGCCGGCGTGCCGTGGCCGCCGGGATGATCAGCAGCGACGTGATCAGCAACACCCCGACCAGCTTCATGGCGATGGCGATCACCGAAGCCATCAAGAGCATCAGGATCACGCGGCTGACACCCGGCCGCAGCCCCTCGGCCTCCGCCAGTTCCGGGCTCACGGTTGCCGCCAGCAGCGGCCGCCAGCCGAACAGCAGCACAAGGATGATGGCGGCGCCCCCGCCATAGATCAGGGCGATGTCGCCCACCGACACCGCCAGGAGATCGCCGAACAGAAAGCCCATCAGGTCGATGCGCACGGTGGTGAGGAACCCCACCAGCACCAGCCCCACCGCCAGGGTCGAATGGCTGAGAATGCCGAGCAGGGCGTCGGTGGAGAGCGAATTCTGCCGCTCCAGCAGCAGCAGCGTCCCGGCGACCATCGCCGCCACCACGAACACTCCCAACGCCATGTTGAGGGAAAGGAGGATCGACAGCGCCACCCCCAGCAGCGCCGAGTGCGCCATGGTGTCCCCGAAATACGCCATCCGCCGCCACACCACGAAACAGCCGAGCGGCCCCGTCACCGCCGCCAGCCCGATCCCGGCGATCAGCGCGCGCGAAAAAAAATCACCGAGCATGATGTTTCCCCCTCGAGCCGAGCTTTGCAACCCTCCCCTCAAGGGGGAGGGAGTGCAGAACTCCCAACCCACCGCTCCATTCCTTCCCTCCCCCTTGGGGGGAGGGGCCGGGAGTGGGGGTCCCGGTTCGAGCCCGGAAAACACTCCAACCACCGGCCCGATGTCCCTCCTCCTTTAGGGGAGGGTGAAGCCGGTGTGTTGGGCAGCCCGGTGCCACCAGAGTGGAGCCCACCTCCCCCCTTGCGGGGGAGGTTGGGAGGGGGGTGGCCGCAACCAGCTCAATGACCATGATGATGCTCTTCATGCCCGTGCTCGTGCACCGCCCCCGCCGGCACCACGCAGCCGTCGTCGCGGTGCTCGTGGTCGTGGTGGTGTTCGTAGATCGCCAGCGTCTCGGCCGCCCGCGGGCCGAACAGGCGCAGATATTCCGGGCTCTTCTTCACTACCGCCGGCGTACCGGTGCAGCACACATGTCCGTTGAGGCAGATCACCGTGTCGGTTTCCGCCATCACCACATGCAGGTCGTGGCTGATCATCAATATGCCGGCGCGGGTGGTGTCGCGGATCTCGCGCACCAGTTCGTAGAGCGCCACTTCGCCCGAAAAATCGACACCCTGCACCGGCTCGTCCAAGACCATCAGGTCGGGCTTGCGGATCATCGCCCGCGCGAACAGCACCCGCTGGAACTCGCCGCCCGACAATTCCTGCACCGCCGCCCCCTTGAGATGCGCCGCCCCGACCGCCCCGAGCGCCCGCTCGATCTCAGCCGCGCCGAACCGGCCGGTCAGCGTCATCAGCCGCTCCACCGTCAGCGGCATGGTCCAGTCGATGCCGAGCTTTTGCGGCACATAGCCGATGGTCAGCCCCGGCTGCCGCGTCACCGTGCCCACCGTAGGCTTGAGCACGCCGGTGACCATCTTGGCAGTGGTCGACTTGCCCGACCCGTTCGGCCCGATCAGCGTCACGATCTCGCCGCGCCTGAGCTCGAGATCGATCCCCTCGACCAGCGTCCGTCCGCCGCGGCGTACCTCCGCACCGGCGAGCGTCACCAGGATTTCGTGTCGACCATCCAGCATTTCGGCTCCAGCAGCAGGGCAGGGGAAGGGTGTCACAACGCTGGTGCGCACCCCTTGACGCATGGAAATACGTTATAGCATAACACCGCCGCAAGCGTAATAACATAACATTACATGGAGCCACGATGCAGCCCGCCCTCCCGATCCTCGCCGGCCTGCTTCTCTTTGCCACCGCCGCGCAGGCGGCTCCCCAAGTGGTCGCCACCACCAAGCCGATCCATTCGCTGGTCGCTTCGGTGATGGCGGGGGTTGGCGAGCCGGACCTGCTGGTCGACTGCGCCGCCTCGCCCCACACCTATTCACTGAAGCCGTCCGACGCTGCAGCGCTCGAATCAGCCGACATGGTGTTCTGGACCGGCCATGGCCTCGAACTGTTCCTCGGCGACGCTGTCGGCACGCTCTCGAGCCGAGCTACCCTGGTGGAACTGGCCGAAACCCCCGGCCTTGAACTCCTCCCCATGCGCTCCGGCGGCGCCTTCGAGGCGCATGAACACGTGGGGCACGAGCACGATCACGACCATCCCGACGAAGCCCACGATCACCCCGAGCACGACCACGCCGAAGGCGAGGCCGACATGCATTTCTGGCTCGACCCGGATAACGCCGCCCTGATGGTTGCGCACATCGCGGCGATGCTGTCCGAGGCCGATCCGGACAACGCCGACGCCTACACCGCCAACGCCGCCACCGCGGTGGAAACGCTTACCGCCCTTGAAGCCGAGCTCGAAACCACGCTGGCGCCGGTCGCCGATCGCCCCTTCATCGTCTTCCACGATGCCTACCAGTATTTCGAGCACCGCTTCGGACTCGCCGCCGCCGGCTCCATCACCGTCTCGCCCGAAGTGCTGCCCGGCGCCGCCCGCATCGACGAGCTCCGCCAGGTCATCGCCGATCGCAACGCCGTCTGCGTCTTCGCCGAGCCCAATTTCGAACCTGCCCTCGTCGGCACCGTCACCGAAGGCACGCCTGCCCGCGCCGGCACCCTCGACCCCGAGGGCAGTGCGCTCGAAGCCGGTCCCGATCTCTATGCCGAGCTGATGCGCGGTCTCGCCACCGCGATGGCGGATTGCCTCGCCGGCTGATCAGCGGCCCCGACCTGGTGGTTCGACAGGCTCACCATGAGGTCTATCAGGGCGCTGAGTTTTCCTAGACCTCATCCTGAGCCTGTCGAAGGACGAGGCCGGACACACCGGCCTACTTCAGCGGTCCCTTGAAGACAAAGAACGCCCCGAGCGCGATCAGCGCGAAGCCCACCCCGTGGTTCCAGGTCATCTTCTCGCCGAGGTAGAACACCGCGAACAGGATGAACACGCTGAGCGAGATCACCTCCTGGATGGTCTTGAGCTCCGCCCCCGAATAGACGCCGTAGCCGATGCGGTTGGCCGGCACCGCCAGCCAGTATTCGAAGAAGGCGATGCCCCAGCTCGCCAGCACCACGACCCACAGCGCCGCGCCCGGAAACTTCAGGTGCCCGTACCAGGCAAAGGTCATGAACAGGTTGGACGCGATCAGCAGTGCGATCGGCGCCAGCGTCGGCAGGTTGAAGCCCAAGGCTTGCTCCCGAATCAGGTGAGGCTGAGACGATCCTCTATCGCAGGTGCCTGGTCGGCTGCTCCAGCCCGAAGATGTCGTCGCTGAGCGACTCGACCTGCTTGCGCACCAGCGCCTGCGCGTCATAGAGCCCGCGATTGTAGTAATAGGCGCCCATCCGCTCGCTGAAGAACTGCATCAGCAGCTCGGCGGGAATCGCCCCGATGTCCCGATCCAGCTCCTCGCGGAAATAGTCCTGGATCTCGCCGACCAGGGCCTTGGTCTCTTCGCGGCTGAATGTGATGGGCTTCATGGGTTTACCTCTGCTTCAGCTGCCGTTCATATCGCGAGTCGTTTATGCTCCCCAGTGCGGGGCTGTTGGCCGCGGAGGAAAATTGTCATGAACGTTCGCCTGTCGCTCGTCATCGCCTGCGGCTTTGTTGCGGCCGTGGCACCCGTAGCCGCCAAGGACAAGAGCGCGCCCGCTGCCGAAGAGGTTTCCTGCCTTGGGGTCTTCGGCCCCGGCAGTTCCGAAGCAATGCTGATCGAGACCTACGGCGCCGACAACGTCGTCACCGGCACCGTGCCCGGCCCCGAAGGCACGGAGCTCATTGCCACCACCGTCTTCCCCGATGATCCGGAGCGAACCATGGAGTTCGGCTGGTACGATGAGGAAAACTACACCCATCTCAGCTATGTCCGGCTGTCTCCTTCCCAGACCGCCCCCGGTGGCGTCCGCATCGGCCAGACCGTGGCGGAGGTGGAGGCCCTCAACGGCGAGCCGTTCCAGGTCGGTGGTTTCTGGTGGGACTATGGCGGCTATGCCAACCTCGAATCGGGCAACCTGGCCCAGCTTGAAGGCGGGTGCTATCTCTCCGTCCGTTTCTCGCCCGGCGAAAGCTACCCCGACGACATCGATGTCACCTCCGTTTCCGGCGAGGTAGAGGTGTCTTCCGAGGATCCGCTGCTGGCCGAGATCGACACCCGCGTCCAGGTTCTGACCCTCGGTTATCCCTGGCCGGACGACCTGCCGATGCCTGAATATTGACCCGGCGCCCTCCAAGGGCGTATTGCTGATCGGGACGGTTCTCCCGCGCCCGTTGCGGCCGGGGGATCAAAAGGGAACACGGTGAGGATTACCCATCAGGGGCCAAGACCGTGGCTGCCCCCGCAACTGTGAGCGGTGGGCGCCCTCGAATGCCACTGGATCCTCGGCATCGACCCAACAAGTCGATGCCCGAGAAGGTCCGGGAAGGCGAGGGCGCTGCAATCACCGCAAGCCAGGAGACCTGCCGTCGCGAGCCGGACCATCAGGGTCCACCTTTATTCCGCGCACGGAGGGTGCCGCATGAATACCAC
>JAEYXQ010000177.1 GCA_023431205.1 Pseudomonadota bacterium
GAGCTCGGTCATGCGGGTTCCTTCCACACGTTCTGGCGGATCAGGAAGAGCTCGGCAGCCTTGTGCTCGGCGATCTTCTTGGAGGGGCCGGTGGCGGTCAGCGGCTCGAACTCGCCGAGGGTGACGCGGATGGTGAATTCCGGAGCGTGGTCGGGACCGGTGCGCTCCGCAAGGGTGTAGCTCGGCGGCTCGAGGCCACGGGCCTGAGCCCATTCCTGCAGGGTGGTCTTGGCGTCAGCGCGGTTGGTCTGGCCTTCGACAAGCAGGTCGCCGAACATGCGCTCGACGAACTCATAGGCGCGACCCAGGCCACCATCGAGGTAGAGGGCGCCGATCACCGCCTCGGTGACGTCGCCGAGGATGGCTTCCTTTTCTGCGCCGCCGGTGCGGGCCTCGCTGTCGCCGAGGATCATCTCGGAGCCGAGATCGAGCTGGCGAGCGATGACGGCGCAGGTCTCCTTGCGAACGAGGGTATTCAGCGTGCGGCTGAGCTCGCCTTCGTTGCTCTTAGGGAAGCGGCGGTAGAGCATGTCGGCAACTACAAGTCCGAGCACGCGGTCACCGAGGAATTCGAGTCGCTGATACGAGCGCTCAATGCGCTTGGCCGGCGAGAGGGCGCTCGAATGGGTCAGCGCCCGCTCCAGCAGGTCCAGATCGGCGAAACGGTGGCCGATCCGGGACTGGAGCCTTTCATATGACCGATCGCGTCGGCTCACGGGACGGGAGTCGTATCATAGGGCGTGCTGCTGTCGACGCCCTGGAACAGACGGTCCCAGCGGACATTGGCGGGCCACTGCCAGATCTGCCACGGGGGAATGTTGTCGCGGATCGAGAAGAAGCGGGCCTCGGCCTTGGCGATGAGGTTCTCGTCAGGCACGTACCCGACCTGCGACAGCACGCGGCTATCGGCGGAGCGGTCGCGATTGTCGCCCATCATGAAGAAGTGCCCGGCGGGAACCTGATATTCCGGCGTGTTGTCGAGCGGCCCGTTGTCGGAGATTTCCTGGATGATGTGGGTGGTGCCTTCCGGGAAGGTCTCGCGATAGACGCTGACCTCGCGCGTCACGCCTTCGCTGTCGGTATCCTGCCTGGTGCCGACAAGTTCGCGCTCCACCATGGTGCCGTTGATGTAGAGGCGTCCTTCGCGAACCTGGATGCGGTCGCCCGGCAGGCCGACGACGCGCTTGATGTACTCGATGTCCTGCGGGACGGGGCGAAACACGGCGATATCGCCGCGGTTCGGCGAGCGGCCGAGGATGCGGTCGGTGATCGGCAGTTCGAAATCGAGCAGGGTGAAGTTGCCGTAGCGGCCGAGCGAGAAGGAATGCTTGCCGTAGCCCCAGACGAATTTGTTGGCGACGAAGTAGTCGCCGATCATCAGCGTCTGCTGCATGGACGCGGTGGGGATGGAGAAGGGCTGGTAAAGGAAAGAGCGCAGCACGATGGCGATCAGCAGCGCCTCGACGATGACCACGAAGGTCTCCCACCACTCGCTGGCGGCAGATTTCTTGGCGGTCTTGTCGACAGACTGGCTCATGTTCGTTCCCGGTTTGAGGGTGCCGAAGGGTTAGGCCTTTGCCCTTCCCGGGTCAATTGGGCCGACGGCCGGGCCGAGAAGTCCTACGAGGCTTCGGGTCAGGCTTGCGGCAGGGCTTCAATGATGACGAAGGCCTGGGCAAGACCGGCGTCGTCGGTGATGGTGAGGTGGATATGGGGCTCGTGACCCGGCGGCACAAGACGTGCAAGCGCGCGGGCGGCGCCGTTGGTGAGTTGCATCGTCGGCTTGCCTGAGGGCAGGTTCACCACGCCCATGTCGCGCCAGTAGACGCCCTGGCTGAGGCCGGTGCCCAAGGCCTTGGAGCAGGCCTCCTTGGCAGCGAAGCGCTTGGCATAGGAGGCGGCGCGCTGGGCCCGCCGGTCGGACTTGCGCTGTTCGATTTCGGTAAAGCAGCGGACAACGAAGCGGGGGCCGTAGCGCTCGAGGGTGTTGGCGACGCGGTCGATCTGGATGAGGTCGGAGCCGAGGCCGATGATCATGGATGCCAATCTCCGGGGTGCTTCTCAATCCACCGGCGCGGTGGGTGGGGGATGGATACCGGGGTCACTTCACGCCCTGGATGCCGCGGCTGCCGGGCTTGACCGGCGGGATGGCGGCGAGTTCGGAGGGAAGCTGGTCGGCGGGATAGGCCGGAACCTTGTATTCGATCAGCGACACCAGCGGCACACCGACATCGGCCTCGCCGCCGGAACGGTCGATGAGGCACGCAGCGGCGACAACGTTGGCGCCGATCTTGCGCAGAGCATCGACGCATTCGCGGATGGAGAGGCCGGTGGAGACGATGTCTTCCACCACCACGACCTGGTCGTCGGCGGCGATCTCGAAGCCGCGGCGGAGTTCGAACTGGCCTTCGACGCGCTCGGTATAGAGCGCCGGAACGTTGAGGTGGCGGGCGGTTTCGTAGCCCGGGATGATTCCGCCAATGGCAGGAGAGACCACCTTGGTGACACTGGGGTTCTCGGCGTGGATGCGTTCCGCGAGCGCGCGGCAGAGCTTTTCGGTCTGGGCCGGATACTGGAAGACGCGGGCTTTCTGCAGGAACACCGGCGAGCGCAAACCGGAGGAGAGGATGAAGTGCCCCTCGAGCATGGCGCCGCACTCACGGAAGACGTCCAAGACTTCATCTTTCGTCATCGGCAAACCTCTTGTCCACGCGTCCGTCCCATTCCAGTGTCGAGATCATGGACGCCTCGCGCACGCCGGCGCGCTGCACGGCGCTAAGGCCGGGACTACGCTTGAGCGTTGCCAGAACATCGGTGAGCTGCGCAAGGTCGCGCACCTCGATCTCGAAGATCATGTGGTGGAAATCCGGGGAGATCATCCGCATGACCAGATTGTTGATGTTGGCATCGCAGGCGGCGATGGCCGACGAAATCTGCGCCAGCGAACCCGGCTTGTTGACCGACTCCATGCTGATGACGGTGGGGTAGAGCCGGTCGGCGCGCTCATCGAGGTTCCAGCGCACATCGATCCAGGCCACGTCGCTGTCGTGCAGGTTGATCAGTGCGTCGGAATGGATGGGATAGACCATCAGCGGTGCGTCGGGCTGGAGGATGCCGACGAGGCGATCGCCAGGCACGACCCCCTCCCCCGAAACGGCGACGGGGGTGTGGAAGTCGAGCTGAGCCAGTGCCGCCTTGGCGCGCGGACCCGGCTTCTGCCCGCCAGGGGCGCGGAAGCGGAACAGGTCGGTGGCGCGCAAGGCGAACCAACCATGGGCGGTGTCGGCAACCGGCAGATCGAGCTTGCGGCGGCGCTTGCGCAAGCCCTTGATCCGGACGAGTTCATTGGCGAGCGGCTCGGAGCCGACCTTGCCCTCGCCCACCGCCATCAGCAGTTCGCGGCGGCCGGGATAGCCCAGCCCATCGGAGAGGGCCTTGGCCTCCGTCTCGTCAAGCATGACGCCTTCGCGGTCCAGCATCATGTTGAGGACGTGTTCGCCGAGCGCGAAAGCGCGCTGCGAGGCGGCATTGCGCACGGCGCGGCGGATGGCGGCGCGAGCCTTGCCAGTGGCGGCAATGCCGATCCAGTTGGCGGGCGGAGAATGGTTCTGGTCGCGGATGATCTCGACCTCGTCGCCCGACCGCAGCTGGGTGACGAGTGGCAGGATGGCGCCGTTGATCTTGGCACCGACGCAGGTGTCGCCGATGTCGGTGTGCAGCGCATAGGCGAAATCGATGGGCGTCGCGCCACGCGGCAGGGCGATCAGGCGACCGCGCGGGGTGAAGCAGAACACCTGATCCTGGAACAGCTCCAGCTTGGTGTATTCGAGGAAATCCTCGGTGGAGATGCCTGAGGTGAGGTGGCCAATGGTCTGGCGCAGGGAGCCATAGGCCTGCGACTCCGCCTCGATGCGACCGAGATTGGCCGAGGCGCCGTCCTTGTAGAGGGCGTGGGCGGCGATGCCGAACTCGGCGACGCGGTCCATGTCCTCGGTGCGGATCTGCAGTTCGACGCGCTGGCGGCCGGGACCGACGATGGTGGTGTGGATCGACTGGTAGTCGTTGTGCTTGGGGACCGAGATGTAGTCCTTGAAGCGGCCGGGCACGACCTTCCACTTGGTGTGGACCAGGCCAACGGTCTGGTAGCACTGGTCGACCGAGCCGACGATGACGCGGAAACCGATGATGTCGGACAACTGCTCGAGGGCGATCGACTTGCGCTCGATCTTGTTGAAGATCGAATAGGGCGACTTCACCCGCGCCTTGACCCGGGCGGCAATGCCTTCGGCCGCCAGCCGCTCGGTCAGCTCGGTGGAGATGGTGTCGATGGTCTCCCGGTTCTCGGACTCGAGCTGCTCGAGCCTTGCGGTGATGGCCTTGTAGTGCTCGGGCTGGAGGATGCGGAAGGAGATATCCTCGAGCTCGTTGCGCATGTCCTGCATACCCATGCGGCCCGCAAGCGGGGCATAGATATCCATGGTCTCCTGGGCGATGCGCCGCTGCTTGTCCGCCGGCATGAACTGCAGCGTGCGCATGTTGTGGAGGCGGTCGGCGAGCTTGACCAAGAGGACGCGCACGTCCTGGCTGATCGCCAGCAGGAGTTTGCGCAGGTTTTCGGCCTGCGCCTCTTCACGGGAGACGAGGTTCAGCCGCTCGATCTTGGTCAGGCCATCGACAATGGTGCCGATCTCGCCGCCGAACAGATGGTCGATCTCGGTGCGGGTTGCGTCGGTATCTTCGATGGTATCGTGCAGCAGGCCGACGGCAATCGAGGCGTCATCGAGCTTGAGGTCGGTGAGGATGGCGGCGACTTCGAGCGGGTGGTTGAAGTAGGGGTCGCCCGAGGCGCGCTTCTGCGAGCCATGCTTCTGCATGGCGTAGACATAGGCCTTGTTCAACAACTGCTCGTCGGCGTTCGGGTTGTAGGCCTGAACGCGCTCGACAAGCTCATACTGACGCATCATGGGAAGATAGTGCCGCTCGCTCGCGCGTTTACCTTAGCGCGCTGAAGCCAAATGGAAAGAGTCGGATTTCCAGATCAGTGGTGCTGACGGCGAAAATGCGGCGTCTCAGAATAAAAAGGCCCCCGGACCGAGGTCCAGGGGCTCCGAATGCAATGCGCCAACGATCAATCGTCGCGGCGTTCGGGCGGCGCGAGGCTTTCGATGCCGCGCAGCAGTTCTTCTTCGCTGATGGTGTCGAAGTTGATCGAGTCGTCGTCCGAGCCGCTCTCGATCATCGGAGCAGCCTGGCTTTCGGGCTCGTCGACCTCGACATACTTCTGCAGCGAGTGAATCAGATCTTCGTGCAGGTCTTCCGGCGAGATGGTGCCGTCGCCGATCTCGCGCAGGGCGACGACCGGGTTCTTGTCGTTGTCACGCGGGACGGTGATCTGGGCGCCGGAGGAAATCATGCGGGCGCGATGTGCGGCCATCAGGACGAGGTCGAAACGGTTCTCGACCTTTTCAATGCAGTCTTCAACGGTGACGCGGGCCACAGACGTCTCCAAACTTTGGATGGGGATAAAGGGGTGCCTTACACGAGGGCGCCGGCCAAAGCAAGGTTTACGGCCGCAAGTTGCGGGTCAAACCCAAGTGTGTCACACCATAGGGGATACTTAGTTTGTTTTTCCGGCACTACAATATGGCCATTGATCCCAGGGAAAAGATCGTCCTGTTCATCGACGGGGCGAACCTCTACGCCACCTCGAAGGCCATCGGCATCGACATCGACTACCGCCGGCTGCTGGCCGAGTTCAGCGCCAAGGCCTACCTGCTGAGGGCGAACTACTACACCGCGCTGGTCGAGGAGCAGGAATACTCCTCCATCCGCCCGCTGATCGACTGGCTGGACTACAACGGCTTCACCGTTGTGACCAAGCCCGCCAAGGAATTTACCGACGCGGCGGGCCGGCGCAAGATCAAGGGCAACATGGACATCGAACTGACTGTCGATGCCCTGGAACTCGCGCCCTACTACGATCACCTGGTGCTGTTTTCAGGCGATGGTGACTTCACGGCGCTGGTGGCAGCGCTGCAGAGACGGGGCAAGCGCGTAACCGTGGTTTCGACGCTCACCACCAGTACGCCGATGATTTCCGACGAGCTGCGCCGTCAGGCGGATTTCTTCATGGATGTCGCCGATCTGGCCAAGACTGTCGGCCGCCCCCCGAGTACGCGGCCGGCACCGGCACCCGCTCCGGGCCCGGGCGAGTAGCGCCCTAGCCGCGCCCACCTTCCTTCATGATGCGCGACTTGTCGCGGTTCCAGTCGCGATTGCGCTCGGTCTCGCGCTTGTCGTAGTTCTTCTTGCCCTTCCCCAGGCCGATCAGCACCTTCGCGCGACCCTGATCGTTGAAGTAGATCTTGAGCGGCACGATGGTGTTGCCGGCGCGCGAGACTTCCGCATCGAGGCGGGCCAACTGCTTCTTGGACACCAGCAATTTACGGGGCCGCCGCTCGGCATGGTTGAAGCGGTTCGCTTCAAGATATTCGGGAATGTGGGCGTTGATCAGCCACAGCTCGCCCTTTTCGGGCGAGGCATAGGATTCGGCAATCTGCGCCTTGCCTTGACGCAGCGACTTGACCTCGGTACCGGTCAGCACCAGTCCGGCCTCGAGGGTGTCGATGATTTCGTAGTCGAAGCGGGCACGACGGTTCTCAGCCACAAGCCCGTGGCTGATCATGCCGTTCTTCGATTTATCCCTGTCATTCTTGCGAGCCATGCCTGCTAGATAAGTCCTGCATGGCGCATCGCAAAGTCCATCGACTCTTCGGCAGCCCTGGTGGCCGGCACCAGAGGCAGGCGCAGCTCGTTGGCGCAGAGGCCAAGACGGCTGGCGCCGTACTTCACCGGGGCCGGGCTGGGCTCCACGAACACCGCCTTGTGCAGGTGCACGAGCTTGTCCTGGATGGCCAGAGCACCGGCAAAATCGCCGCTGAGGGACTTCTGCTGCATCTCGGAGCAGAGCCGCGGCGCGATGTTGGACGTCACCGAAATGCAGCCATGGCCACCATGGGCGTTGAAGCCGAGCGCCGTCACGTCCTCACCCGACAGGAGGATGAAGTCGCTGCCGAGCTTGGCCCGCTGCAGGCTGGCGCGGCCGAGATCGGCCGTGGCGTCCTTGACGCCGACGACGTTGGCATGGGCATCGCGCAAACGGGCGATGGTGTCGACCGTGAGGTCGACAACCGTGCGACCCGGAACAGAGTAGAGAATGACCGGAATGCCGACCGCCGTGGCAACAGCGGAGAAGTGCTGAAACAGCCCTTCCTGGCTGGGCTTGTTGTAGTAGGGCACGACGGTGAGCACAGCGTCGGCACCGGACTTCTCGGCGTGCTGCGCCAGCGAGACCGCTTCGGCCGTGGAGTTCGAACCGGCACCGGCGATGACCGGGACGCGGCCGCTGGCCACTTCAACGCAGATCTCGACGATGCGGTGATGCTCTTCGTGGCTGACGGTGGGGCTCTCCCCGGTGGTGCCCACCGGGACCAGCCCGTTGGTGCCCTCGGCAATCTGCCAATCGACGAAGCTGGCGAAGGCTTTCTCATCCACTGCCCCATCGCGCATGGGAGTGATGAGCGCCGTGATCGATCCTCGCAGCATTGTCGAATGGGTCCTTAGCAATGGGGGCCACGGGAGCCGTGGCGGGTGGTGTGCACCCCTGTCGGAGGGGCAAGACGGGGCGCACCATAGTTTTTCTCAAGGCGCCGGACAACGCTTTGTTGCGGCCCGATGACCGACGATGGCGCACTTGTGGGGTGAGCGCCACTCAGCCTAAATGGCGGCTGGAGTTTGCCTATGCCCCGCCGCCGCACCATACCTGAAGCACACCCGGCCTTCACTCCCCTGCCGGTTCAGCACATCACACTGGCAGCCGGGCGGCGCATCGCCGTTCATGTTGCGGGCGGCCTCGGGAGCCGGCGCCTGCCGGTGGTGTGCCTGGCAGGCTATCACCGCAACATGGCTGACTTTACCGACCTGGCCCAGCAGTTTCGTCGCATGGGCGGCGGCGGCTGGCCGCTGGTGCTGGTGGACCTCGCCGGCCGCGGCCGCTCCGATGATCGAGCCAGAGGTGAGGACTACAACTCCGTCGCCGATGCCCACGACGTCGCCAATGTCATGGCGGCGCTCGGGACCGGGCGCGCGGTGATCCTGGGACAGGGGCATGGCGGCCAGGTCGCCATGTTGCTGGCCACGGCGCATCCGCTCCTCGTGGGTGGAACCGTGCTGATCGATTCCGGGCCGATGACGGATTCGCGCGGCATCGTGCGCCTGCGCAACAACGTTGCGCATCTGCACTCCCTGCGGGGCAAGGCGGTGGCTGCCGGCTTCCGCCGCGTGCTCGGTGGGGACTATCCCGGGCTGGCGGAGGATCAACTCGATCGCCTCAGCCTGCGGACCCACTATCTCGACCGGCGCGGGCGGGCCCGGCCGCTGTTCGACAACCGGCTCATCGAGGCGCTGAACACGTTCAGCTTCGATGATGTGCTGGTGGCGCAGTGGCCGCTGTTCGATGCGTTGCGCTGCGCGCCGCTGATGATGATGCGGACCCAACTGACCGACCAACTGCGGCGCGAAACCTTCGAAGAGATGATGCGGCGGCGTCCGGATGCGGTGGCCCTGACCATGGAAGGACAGGGCTCCCCTGCCCTGCTCGAACACGCCGAGGAAGCGGAAGCGATAGCAGGCTTCGTGCAACAGGCCAGTGCGGGCGCCCGGGCCGCGTGATCTAGGCGGCTAGGACGCCACATTCGGCGCGACTGCATCGGCCTGATGCGGACGGCGGCCGCAGGCTCAGGTGTTGCCGCCGGCCAGTTTCACCACGATGCGCCGGTTCTGCCGCTTCCCGTCCGCCGTGTCGTTCGACGCGATCGGCGAGGCCTCGCCGAAACCGAGGGCGTAAAGGCGCCTGGGCGCCACGCCCCGCTCGATCAGCGCGGCGACCACAGCCTCCGCGCGGGCGACCGACAGCGCCAGGTTGAGGGTCTCATCGCCATCGGAATCGGTATGCCCCTCCACGTGCACGAGCGCTTCCGGGCAGGTTGCGAGGTAGCCCGCCAGTTCATCGAGCGCGGCCTCGGAATCGGTCGACATGATCGCTGCGCCGGACTGGAACAGGATGCCGTTGCGGCGAGAAAAATCGGCCAGGGCCGCTTCGCACAGATCAGCTCCCGCCGGGGCCGTTGCCGTGGCGACCGGTTCGGCGGGCTGCGCTTCGACAACGGCCTGCGCCGCCGCAACAATCTCCATGTCCCAGGGGCCGGGGTCGGCACCCAGAAGCGCGGTCACAGCATTCTCGACTTCAGCGCTGGGTGCCGTGCCGCGCAATTGCCACCGCCCCCCCGAAAAATCGAGAGCCCCTTCAGTCAGGAGAGCCAGAGCGCGGAGGCCGGACTGGAGACTCACACCGAAGGTTGCCGGGGCGCCGGCAGCAACCGAGACGGCTTCGATGTTGGCGCCGGCCAGCCCGTCAGACACGAACTGCAGGGTTGCCGGAGCCGGCACCTGCCCTGCCACAACTGCCGTGCCATCGGCCGATACATCGATGGAGAAGGCGTAGTTGGGGTCGGGGTCGACGGCGGGCGAGATGTCTTCTGCGGGCTGTGTCACCAGCGGCTGAGCGACAACAGAGGGCTCAGATACCGGCTCCTCCACCCGTGGTTCGACAACCGGTTCGGGCCGCGTGGCAATGGCCATGGACCACCCGGACGCTGCGAGCTGGCGGGCAGCGAAATCGCGCCCGATGGCGGCACGATCCGCCAGGGACTTCGGGGTGCCTGTCAATGTCCAGCCGCGTCCGTCGAATTCGACGCTGCCGGCGGAGAAGCGATCCAGCAGCGCCACGGCAGTTTCGGCCATGGTCAGGAAGTTCGCCGGCTCGCCGGAGGCATAGCTCACCCCGGAGAGCCCTTCGATACCTGCAGCACGGGAGAGGGAGGCCTCGACGTCCGGATTGGGAAGATTACCCTCGAAACCAATGTCGCCCGAGGGAGCTTTCGAGACTTGCCAGCGATACGGGTCCGCCACCGGAGCTTTTACGTCGAACATGGCGAGGACCATGCCTTCTGGCGGTCCCTGCTCGTGAAGGGCGCGAAGCGCCAGGTAGTCGGTGGCGGTGGCAGCCGAGCCAGTGACGACGGCGACGTTCTCTCGAAGCGAGAACCTACCCTCGGCAAGCTTTGCTAGGACAGCAAGGCCGAAATCGACATGGGCGGAGTAGCGCTCGGGTTCGCCACGGCCGAGCCTCAGCCAGGTGACATCCGCGCCTGACACGGCGGCAAAGCGGTCGCGCGTGCCCTGGTCAGGCGCGTAGCCGTCGAACACCAGCGTGCCGCCGGGCTGAAGATTTGCACTGACCCAGTAGTCTTCAACACGGGGCGGCTCCAGGACCACGATGCTGCCGGCCTGTGCCAGACGGGTGACCACGTCCTCGGCCATTTCGGCGGTCGGCGGTGCGCCCGTGAGGCCGATTTCCGCACCGCTGATGCCAGTCGCCACCGCAGTGTCCAGCGCTGCAGTTCGATAGGGATCCGAAAGGTCGAAGTCGGGTACATACCCAGAGAGTTCAATGCCCTGGCCGTGGAACTTCGCGTGCCACTGATAGGGTTTGATCAGAGGTGCAATGACTGCGACCTGGCCGTTCGGGGAGAAGATTGGCTGGACAGCCGCTAGCCGGACGCGAGTAGCCTCGATCTCGCCGGCGGCTGTGCCGGTCAGCAGCAGCGGGCGGCCGTCCACATGAAGATCAGCCCGGGAATAGCCGAGATGGCTGAGCGCCCCCTGCCCCTTGGACAGCAAGTCCGGCTCGATCGATGCCCCAGTCATGGCAACCGCGATGGAAGTGCCACAAAGCACAGTGATCGCCCCCGGGACGATCCACTTCAGCATGTCCTTGATCATTCCTGGTCCGAATAGGAAATCCGCAAATCAGCAGCAAGACTAGAGCATTTGCCAACGGCGTGAAACGCGGGGTCGCTCATCCGAACAGTGCTTTTGGATCAGGTCTGCTCCAGACGGCAGACAAAAAGAAAGGCCCGGCGTGAGCCGGGCCTTTCCGAAGTCCAGTGTAATCCGAGGATTACTGGAATTCCTTGGCAGCCTTGAAGGTGACCTTGTAGGCACCGTTCTGCTGAGCCTGAGCGGCGACGGACGAGGTGAAACCACCGCCCGGAGCCCACTGCAGTTCGGCCTTGCCGTAGAAGTCGGACCAGGCAGCAGCCGGGGCGACCGGAGCAACGTCGGCAGCGTGGCCGTAGACGCCGATTTCACCGACCAGCTTGAGCGACTCGGTGACGGCAGCGACGAGCTGCAGTGCAACCTGGTAGCCGTCGCCAACACCGTCGACGCCGTCGTTGAAGTAGCGGCCGCCGAGGTTGATTTCGATGCCTTCGGCAACCTTGGCGCCGATGGAGCCGCCCAGACCGAAGTCGGTCGGGATGGTGGCGCCGGCAGCGTCGGTAGCACCGCTGAACTCACCCGAGAGAGCGATCTTGAACATGTCGAAGGTCGCTTCGCCGGAGACGAGACCGTTCCACCAGGTGCGGTAGGCGGTACCAGCAGCGGTCACCAGGGTCGGGTTCAGCGAACCACCGGTGCTCAGAGCAGCGCGGAGCTTGAAGGCGTCGAAGGTGCCGGTAAAGCCAGCGTGGATGACGTAGCTGTCTTCTTCGTTGGCAGCGCCGTTCAGCAGGCCGTCAACACCGCCGCTGATGTGAGCAGTGATGCCGTTGCCGGAGTAGTCGAGAACACCGATCAGGGCGCCAGCGTTGGCGTCGATGCGCTCCAGACCTTCGAGACCGAGCTTGCCGACAAAGCCTTCACCGAACGAGGACTCGATCTGAATGACGTGACCGCCAGTCTCGAGACCACGCTTGGACACGCCCTTGTCAACGGCGTCGGAGATAAACAGGCCGGTGAAGTTGAACGGCTCGTCGTCGCCATCGTTGAAGATAGAGCCCTTGCGGCCGGCGCTGATGATGGTGGTGTCACCAACCTGGACGTAAGCGTCCTGGAAGCGCAGCGGATGCGCGTCGCCGTTCACGAGGTTGATGGCACCGTTGGCGTTGTGGTAGCTGCGGGTGTACTGACGCTCACGCAGGTTCAGCACGACGCGGGCCGGACCGAAGTCGCTCGAGGCGGTCGCCACGAACTTCAGCAGAGCTTCGACCTTGGAATCCCAGTCGTTGTTACCAACAAGAGCCGGAGCGCCGGTGCTCGGAGCGTCGATCTTGCGGATACCGAACAGGGTGTTGGCGATCTGAGTGCCAGCAACCGGCGGGTTGTCGTTGGCGTAGTTGCCCCACACGAATTCGTAGGAGACCTTGCCCGAGATCTGCAGGCAGTTGGTGTCCGACGAAATGGTCAGGCCGGATAGACCGAGAGAGTCGCAGACGTCCAGCGACGTCAGCACGCCCAGGTCGGCAGCGTAGCCAGCGGTCGAGAGACCGGCAGCGGCGACAGAACCGAGGATAAGGCTCTTGAGTTTCATTAAGTGACCTCCAAAGTCAGTCATTTTGGTGCCGGTTACCCAGCGGTTTGTCGAAACGCGACCACACTATTCGTGGTGCAGTGTGTTGCCGTCGCGCTGCGACCGACAAACGATCCCATGCATGGATTCGCAGGACCCACTCTACGCAGGGCGAAAAAGGACGCAATCGCGCAAAAGCCGTTTTCCGGGATCAGCAATATGGTTGCAAACCGGATGTTGCAGATTCAGCACACAATCGGAAACCTCCTGTTAAGATGGCTGAACAGGCAGTTAAGCGCCGGATTTGCTGGGGTTATTGAGGGCTGGCGTACGCCAGGTTGCTGCACCCACGGGTGGAACCCTAAGATTCGACTGAGCCCTACATCTGGCTAGATTGTGCCCGAATGGTGAAATCAGGCGGGACGAGCGACTATTCTCGGGACCAGACTCTGCTGCCGGCGATCCAGGTCGAAGAGACGCTCAGGTCAGCAGCAAGATGGGCGAAGTTGGCGAGGGTGCCCTGCGCCAGCTGACCGTGCAGGGACTCTGCGCCAATGGCCTCTGCCGGGTACAGCGCGGCCATTCGCAGCGCTTCCTCGAGCGGCAGGCCCACGCGGCGGTGCATGAAGCGCACCGCATCGATCATGTCGAGGTCGGCACCGGCCAGGGTGCCGTCGGCCAGCCGGAGGGCGCCATCGGCGCGGGTGATGGTGCGGCCGTTCAAAGTCATGGTGGTGAGATCGGTGCCGGTCTGAGACATGGCATCGGTGACAAGGAAAATACGACCGGGACCAGCCTTGCCTCTTAGAGCCGCCGCCACGCTGGCCGGGTGCACGTGGATGCCATCGGCGATCAATCCGGCGAACACGTCCGGCGTGTCGAGCACAGCTCCGACAACCCCAGGCTCTCGATTGCCCAGCTGACTCATGGCGTTGAACAGGTGGGTCGCCATACGGGCACCGGAGTGGAACGCAGCGACCACGGTGTCGTAGCCGGCGTCCGAGTGCCCAATGCTCACCGTGATGTCAGCGTCGGCTAGCGCGGCGATCTGTACTGGGGTGACTGTTTCAGCTGCCACCGTACAAACGAGGTTGGGCAGGCTTCGCCCTGCCCGGATCAGTCGCTCAAGGTCCGCATCATCCATGGGCCGGATCAGGTTCGGGTCGTGCGTGCCTTTGCGGCCAAGCGCCAAGTGCGGCCCCTCGAGATGCAACCCGAGGAAACCCGGCACCCGTTCCCGCACCGCGGCAACGCCTGCCGCTATGGCTGCCTCGTTCACGGCCACGGTATCGGTAATCAGCGTTGGCAGGAGTGCAGTCGTGCCGAACTGAGCGTGAGCCGCGCAGATAGTGCGAATGGCCTCCAGCGAGGGGTCATTGTTGAAGAGTACGCCGCCACCGCCGTTGACCTGGAGGTCGACGAACCCGGGAACGACCATGCCGGAGGTCAACTCGACGCGTTGCGCCGAGGCGGGAATATCACCGGCCGAGACGACCGCCGAGACGTGTCCGAACTCGACCAGCAAGGCAGCGTCATCGTGCCAACGGTGACCGTCGAACAAGCGGGATGCGAAGACCGCGGTGATCTCGCTCATACCGTTTCCGTCACCTTCTTCAGCAGACGTGGTTCGTCGGGATTGAGTCCGCGGTGGCGCGCCAGTGCTTCGACGAAGGCATAGAACGAGACGACCAGCGCCAGCGGATCCGTCAACGGATGACCCGTGGTGGCGAAGGGGAGACGGCTCGCGGGCCCCTGCCGATCACTGGTGAGGAAGGCGAGTGCACCCTGCCCTGCGAGCTTGTGCGCCATATCGGCGACCGAAGGCTCGGCTGCGTCGCGGGCCGCCAAGCCGAGCACCGGATATCCCTGGGTCACGATCGCCACCGGCCCGTGCATCACTTCGGCAGAACTGTAGGATTCGGCCTGGATGCCACAGGTCTCCTTGAACTTGAGAGCGGCTTCGTTGGCGATGGCCCAGCCCGGGCCGCGGCCCAGCACATAGAGCGCGTCCTGCCCATCGAGTGCCTCGATGAGCGGAGACCAGTCGCAGTCCACTGCCTGCTCCAGGGCGGTCGGCAGATCGCGAACGGCGCGCACGAGTTGCTCGTCGCCGCTCCAGCGCGCCAGCAGCGCCAGGCCGGCGACAACGGACGCAACAAAGGTCTTGGTGGCCGCAACGCTGCGTTCCACGCCCGCATGCAGTTCGATGGTGTAATCAGCCGCTTCGGTGAGAGGAGAGCCGGCGGTGTTAGTGATGGCTATGGTCTTGGCACCGGAGCCCCGCGCCGACCGAGCCATTCCCACGATGTCCGGACTTTTGCCCGATTGCGAAATGGCAATTGCGGCGCCGCGGTCGAGACGGAGCGAGCGCCCGTAGATGGACGCGATGGAGGGACCGACAGAGGCGACGGGGACGCCCACAGCCAGCTCGATTGCGTATTTCAGGTAGGCGGCGGCATGGTCAGACGAACCACGGGCAATGGTCGCGACGACGGTGGGGTCGGTCTCGCGAAGGGCAGCAGCTGCAGTGTCAATGACGCCCTGGCTGCGATCGAGGAATTTTGCGACGACGGACGGGATTTCCCGCACTTCTGCGTACATGTGGGTGTGAGGGAGTGTCATGCCCTGGCGCCTCCGGGCGTTGGTGCGCCGATCCGCAGTTCGGCGACAAAGTCGTAGGTGTCGCCCCGGTAAACGGAGCGGGTGAATTCGATGACTCGTCCCGATGCGAGATAGGACAGCCGCTCGATGTGGAGGCCGGCCGATCCTGCGGGAACTTGCAACAGCCGGGCGTCGGCCTCGCCGAGATTGGCCGCCCGTATTCGCTGGAGCGCCCTGACGGGCCGGTTGCCGGACCGGTCCAGATGCCGGTACAGCGAGTCTGCGACCGCTTCCGGATCGGGCAGCACGGAGACGGAGAGACTGGCCCGCTCGATCGCCAGAGGCGAATCGCCGGTGAGGCGGAGGCGGGCTATCCGGGCAACCTGTTCACCCGCCGACAGACCGAGCGCAACCGTTTCTTCCGGCGACGGCTCGTAGCGGCCCCGGGCCAGCCATTCGGCCCGTACCGACATGCCACGCCTGGCCATGTCCTCGGTGAAGGAGGTGAGTTGCGACAGCGACTGCTCGACGCGCTGAGTGCGCGGCGCCACGAAGGTGCCGGAGCCATGCTTCTGAATCAGCACGCCTTCCTGCACCAGTTGCAGCACGGCCTTGCGCACGGTCACCCGCGAGACGTCCACTCTGCTGGCGAGATCACGTTCCGACGGCAGGGCGTCTCCGGGATTGATGTCCCCACGGCGAACCGCGTCCTCGATCCAGCGCTTGAGCTGCAGATACAGCGGTCCACCCTGCGGTAGGGCAACCGGCCCTTCACCGAAGAACCCACTGGACGTATTCAACACAGACTTCCCCAATCGACGATGCCGCGAACGCTGTTGCGGCAGGGCAGGCCGCATGGGCAACATGATACCAATAAAATACCATTCACCAAGCCCCTGATTGTTCCTGAGGGTTGCTGTGGAAAGATGCAGGTAGCGTCCCCCGTCTTCGCACCCCGCCCGAGGTCGTAGCCGGTCCAGTTGGCCAAGTGGTATTTTTTTGGCATTAGAGTTCCCGTGCAGGAGGACGACATGAGCGCCAGAAACACCGAGATGCGGCACCCGCGAGCAGACGGTTTCGACACCCTCCCTGCCGAGGAAGCGCTTCGGGTGCTGGCGCGGGCGCAGGTGGATGCGGCGCGTGCCGCAGAGGCCGCCGTTCCCGAGATCGCCCGGGCCGCGGAACTGGCCGCCGCGGCGCTCTCAGGAGGCGGGCGGCTGTTCTATGCGGCGGCGGGAAGTTCCGGCCTCATGGCGCTTGCGGATGCGCTCGAACTGCCCGGCACCTATGGCATCGCGCGGGATCGAATCGTGGTTCTCCTAGCTGGCGGCACCGACGCTCTGACCTCAATGACGGGTTCGCCGGAGGACGACGCCGGGGCCGCCAAAGCGGAGGTTCGCCGCTTCGGGATCCGCCCGACCGATGCGTTGATCGCGGTGACCGCGAGCGGCAGCACCCCCTACCCGCTTGCTGCCGCTGCAGCGGCGGCGGCGGCAGGGGCCCGGACCATCGGGATCGCCAACAATCGGCAAGCCCCACTGCTAAGGCAGGTGGACGTCGGCATCTGTCTGGAAACCCCGCCCGAGGTTGTGGCGGGCTCGACCCGCATGGGTGCAGGCACCGCGCAGAAGATCGCCCTCAACATGTTGTCGACCATGATGGCAGTCCATCTTGGGCACGTGCATGATGGCTACATGGTCAATCTGGTGGCCGACAACATCAAGCTGCGGCAACGAGCCTGTCGCATGGTGATGGAAATCGCCGGGGTGTCGGAAGCAGAAGCCGAGGCCGCCCTGGCGCGCAGCAATGGGTCGGTCAAGCCAGCAGTGCTGGCGGCAACCGGCATCGAGACACCGGATGAGGTGCTGAAGGCCAGCGGCGGGCGGCTGCGGGTCGCCCTCGCATCGGTCCCTGACGGACGCGACTAAATAGGTGGGTCGTGTCGATCCTGGCTTGGGCTGCTCGTCGGACAGGCAGAACACCAGCAGGGAACCCGACATGACCTACCCTACCGAAGACACCGAACGCGATCTCGTCCTCACCCGCATCATCAACGCGCCACCGGAGAAGGTGTATCGCTGCTGGACCGAGCCGGAGTTGCTGAAGCAGTGGTTCGCGCCGCGCCCCTGGAACACACCTTCGGTGGAGGCGGATGTCCGCCCAGGGGGCGCCAGCCGCGTCACCATGGCGGACGAGAGCGGCACCGAATATGTCGGTGGTAGCCTTCGGAGAAGCCGTTCTTCAATGCCATTCTGCTGTGCGATGACCTTGGCGACGGGCGGACCCGCTACACCGCCGTCGCGCGCCACTGGAACCCCGAAGACGCGATCGCCCACAAGCAGATGGGGTTCCATGAAGGATGGGGACTTTGTGCTGCGCAACTCGAGGAAGTTGCCGGACAGCTATAGGGCGAACTGCCGGCCGTTCCACGCGTTGACCCGTATCGGCATCAACCCGACAGCGGAGGACAGCATGAACCCCGACCAGGACGACAGGATTCGCGATCGCGCCTATGCATTGTGGGAGGCTGCCGGCTCCCCCGAGGGTGACGACCAGCGCTTCTGGCATCAGGCAGAGCGCGAACTGGCCGAAGAAGGCAGCGTGGATGTCTCGGCCGAACAGAGCGAAGAGGGCAAGCCCGTGGTGCAGGCAGGCTTTGCTGCACACTAGACGCCAGGGGCTTCAGCCGCTCGGGTGTCCGGAGACTTCGAGGGCGAGTTCGGCCTCGAACACCGTCCCCGCTTCCCGCCGGAAGCTGTAGGTGCCGGCCATCTGGGCGACCACGCCCTTGATCAGGCGCATCCCCATGCTGGTGTTCGGCAGGGGATCGTCGATACCCTTGCCGTTGTCCCGCACAATCAAGCTTGCCCGTCCTGGGCCGCCGCTCGGCAGCAGCGAGATCAGGATTTTGCCCTCCCCATCCGGGAAGGCATATTTCAGCGCATTGGTGAGGAGCTCGCTAAGCAACAGCGCCAATGGCGTGGCGTGATCCCGGTCGACGGTGAGGTGTGCGACGTCGTAGGTGAGTTCCACCGGCGCGCCATAGGCCCGGATCACCTCCCCTGCAACGGCAGGCACGAAATCATGGGCATCGATGGTCGAGTAATGGTCGTGCTGGTAGATGTGCTGGTGCATCGCCGCCATTGCCGCCAGCCGGCTCTGCAGATCCCGTTTGGCAAGATCGGGCATATTCTGCATGCGCACCAGCGCCTGAACCGATTGCAGATTGTTCTTCACCCGGTGGTGGATCTCGCGGAACAACAGGGTGTTGGCCTCAAGCGCTGCTTCCAGCTCGCGGCCGCGCCGGGCGTCGCGCATCAGCAGCAGGATGATCCACAAGGATCCGATGACCAGCCCCAGAACAACCGGGGAGACGATCACCATCACCGCGACCACGGCGCCGTTGAAGTCGGACCAGGCCTGCGCCGACCCCACGGATGCCAGGGCGATGATGTTGGTGCCTTCGACGCGCCAGTAGCTGACGACCCGAGCCACTCCATCTACGGGAGAGGCTGCGGAATGATAAGTCCCGACCGGTGACTGTTCGAGGTATTCGGTGAAGAGCGGCAAGTTGCTGAGATCGACCGGCCCGTCGGTGGCTGGGAGTCGGCCCATCAGCATTCCGTCGTCACGTATGAGGCTGATGGTGGAGGGTTCCTCCACTTCGAGGGAGCGCCAGATGCTCTCCAGCACGGACACCGGGAAGGAGACCATCACCGCCCCTGCGAAGGCGCCGTTGCGGACCACGCGCTTGCTGAAGACAAAAATCTGCTCGCCGGTAAGGCGGCTCTCGATCACGCTGGAAGTGTAGAACGGTTCGCCATCGCGCACCACCATGAAGTACTCGCGATCGGCGATGGAAACCGTGTCGGCGCCGGGAACGGTCGCATAGATGGTGTTGCCCTCCGCGTCGACCACATAGACTTCGGTCTGGTCGGGCAAGCCCTCGAGCACCACCGGGAGGGTGTCTATATCGGCAAGATCCGGTCCGACAGCCACATCGACCCGCAGCAAGGTCTGCTGAGCCACCTGGGCGATCCAGTAGGCGTTCGTTCCCACGATCTGCGCGGCAGCGGAAGACCGCTGTTCAATGTTGCGCTCGGTCTGGGCCACCCCCTGAACCAGGAAATAGCCGAATATCCCGGCGAACGCGGCCAGGAACAACAACAGCAGCGTCAGCGCTGCTGGTACTGCGGGCACCTTCCGCCAGCTCAGCCTTGCTCCGTCCGCCAGCCCCGCCTCCCCCGTTTGCGGCACTATAGGGTCGCGCGCGGGTGACTGCTAGAGGCCAGAGTTTGAAGCGCAATCTTGTGTCACGGGCCGCCAGCGACTGATCCGATGACCGCCATCACCAATTCATCGAGACCGATGTCGCCCGACACCCTGAGTTCATCGTCGCCGCGCTCGACCTTCAACTTGTCGGGCTTTGCGGCCGCCTGCCGTTCGAGTTCGGCGACAATGGCTTCGCGGACCTGTTGCTCGATCATCACAACCTCCTGTTGCTCATCGAACACCGTGACCGCAGTGCAGTTCCCCGCGCACCGCGACAAACGTCAAACATCCGCTTGGGTGGGCAGCCTCTGGCGCGATGGAGCGTTTTGCCAGGGCACCGAGGAGATACGCAGATGCGCGACAAGAAGACCGAAGACCAGAGCAAACCCGAACAGCAGGACCGCAGCCCCGCCCGCAACAAGGACGAGCAGCGGTCGCAGCAGACCCAGGGCAAGGACGACCTGCCCGGCGCCGACGGCGAGCGCTCTGCAGGAGCGAACGAGGACACTTACGACTGATGGGGAAATGGCGGAGAGGATGGGATTCGAACCCACGAGGACCTTTAGAGCCCTGCGCCCTTAGCAGGGGCGTGCCTTCGACCACTCGGCCACCTCTCCGGCAGGGGTGGTGGTAGCCGGGAGGGCCGCCTGTGGCAAGCGGTTTTTGGTCATCACGGGCCGGGACCGGCAGACGCTGCATTTGGCTTCGTGTTGTCTCAAATCGCCTGTAAACCTATGACACGAAGCGAATCGCGCTTGGCGGCGGAGGGCGAAGCATGGTGGGTGGTGGCTGGCTGAAGGCGGCGCTATCGGTTTCGACTCTGGCGATGATGGCGACGGCCGGTGTTGGGCAGCAGCAGTTGCCGACGGAAGTGCCGGTGGGACCGTACCCGCCGTCTCCGATCGAGGGCACCTGGCAGACGCAGCTCGCCTCCGAAGTCACCATTGCACCCTGCCCACAAGGCTGGTGCGGCACGCTGAGCAAGATCGTGGTGCCCAGCGAAGGGCTGTCGCCCGAGGAATTCGCGGCGGCGCAGCAGATGCCGGTGGAAACCTTCACCGACATGCGCAACCCCGACCCCGAACTGCGCGGACGGCCGATGCTGGGGCTGCAGATGCTGACGCTGTGGCCGGGCAAGGAGCCGCACATCTTTGACGGGGAGATCTACAACCCGCAGGATGGGAACACCTATTCCGGCTACATCGAGATGCTCGGGCCCGACATGGTGCGCTTGCGCGGCTGCGTGCTGTTCAACGTGATCTGCCAGGGCGAGGACTGGGTCCGGGTGATTTCCGAACCCGAACTCGAGGCTCAGCAGTAGTCAGCGCTGGTTGAAGAGGACCTTCTGGGCTTCCTTGTCGTCGGCGAGGTTCTTCTGCGGCACGTCCTTGCCCCAGTTGAGGCCCCGCTCCACCGCCGGGCGAGCGTTGAGGCGTTCGATCCAGGCGATGACGTTGGGGTATTCCTCGCGGGTAATGCCGTAGCGCTCCCAGGACTGGGCCCAGCCGATCGAGGCGATGTCGGCGACCGAATAGGTGCCGGTGATGTATTCCTTGCCGTCGAGCTGGGTATTCAGCACGCGGAACAGGCGGTGCGTTTCGTCGGCGTAGCGCTTCTGGGCGTAGGGGATTTTCTCGGGCGCATAGACGTTGAAGTGGTTGTTCTGGCCGAGCATAGGGCCGAAGCCGCCCACCTGCCAGAACAGCCATTCGTCGACCTTGACCTGCTGGCGCAGGTCGGTGGGGTAGAGGCGGCCGAACTTCAGGCCGAGATATTTGAGGATGGCGCCGGATTCGAAGATCGAGATCGGCTGCCCATCCGGACCCTCGGGATCAATGATGGCCGGGATCTTGTTGTTGGGCGAAATGGCCAGGAACTCGGGCTTGAACTGGTCGCCCTTGCCGATGTCGATGCGGTAATAGGTCCACGGCACGCCCAGTTCTTCGAGCATAATGTGGACCTTCTGCCCGTTGGGAGTGGGAAGGGAGTAGGCTTCGATCGGCTTGGTCTGGATGGTCATGGGCCCGTTCCGTTTTGGACGATAGGCCAGTTATATCGGTGCTTAACGATGAAGGGCAAGGGCGACATCTGCCCCTGCCCGTCGATCAGGCTCGTTCGACCACCAGTTGCGGGGTGCCGTCTCCGCGCAGGGCCGGCGACACGCCACGGATATCGACCGTGCCGGTGACGCGGTGGCGGTGCGCGGCGAACATGAAGTTCGGCGTCACGTTGACGGGCTCGTCGAATAGGATGGTCAACTGGTAGTGCTGCATGCCGCTCATCAGGTTTACGCCGAGCAGCATGCCCTTGTAGGGCTGCGACAGATAGGTGCCGCGGACACGCTGGCCGACCTGGAAGGGCGGCGAGATGCGAGCCGGCAGCGCCGCACGGGCGGTGTTCCAGTCGCGAAAGCCATGCGCGTGCGCCACGGCTTCCAGCGCGGCGGAATGGGTCAGGGGATTGCCGGACCGGACACGATCCTCGCGCAGGGCGCGCGCTTCGGCCTTGAGGGTCTGGACGGATGGGGTGTCGAGTGAAAACGACATGACGAAGTCCTCTCATTCGCGATGAGGGCGTCTTGTTCATGGGGCTCGCCTTGCCACGATGCGCCGGTGCGAAGATGAACGAGGGTTCGTTGTCCTGGCTCGGGGCTGGACTTCACCATCGGACACATGTCCGGCGAGCGGCGGGTGCCAGCGACCTGATGCGGATATGGTCGCACGGGACCGCAGTGTCAATGATCATCACCGCGTTTGATCGACCCATCAGGGATTTCCGTTAGGCCGTGGGGCGAATCCGGCCTATGCAGGATGTCACTCTACCTTCTCGCCATTGCGGCGAAGCTTCCCCGACGGACTGACCATGATCGAGACTGTGTTCCTGCTTGTTGCCGGTTTCCTCGGAGGCGCGGTGAATTCGCTGGCGGGCGGTGGATCGTTCATCGTGTTCCCCGCCCTGCTGTTCGTGGGCGTGCCGCCGGTGCTGGCCAATGCCTCGAACACCTATGCGGCCCTTCCCGGCTATGTCAGCGGGGTGGCGGGGTACTGGCAGTCGATGATGAAGTACCGGGACCGGCTGCTGGTCTATGGCATCGTCTCGCTGCTGTTCGGCTATGTGGGCGCGGAACTCCTGCTGGTGGTGTCGGACGAGCAGTTCGGCCTGGTCGTCCCGTGGCTGATGCTGTTTGCAGTGCTGCTGTTCGTGTTCGGCAACCAGATCAACGCCTGGGCGGCGGCACGCAACACCGGCGGGCGGGGCATGAAGGCACTGGGTGCCGTGCTGCTGTTCGGCTTCCTTGCGGCTGTCTGCGTCTATGGCGGGTTCTTCAACGCGGGCCTTGGCATCCTGCTGCTGGCGTTCCTGGCAACGGCGGGGCTGACCGATATCCATGCGATGAACGGGCTGAAGCTCTACATTTCGACGCTGGTGGCCTTGGTGGCGGTGGTGCGGTTTGCGATCGGCGGATCGATCGACTGGTATCATGGCTCGATCGCCCTAGTCGGTGTCACCATCGGCGGCTATGTGGCGGCACGGATGGCCAAGCACATCCCGACGCAGTGGATCCGCATGGGCGTGATCATCTACGGGATCGGCATGACCGGGTATTTCTTCGTACGGGCCTACGCGTAACGGTTGACCAGGTGCCCGCGACCACGTGGCTCGACACGCTCACCATGAGGTCCATGAGGCTCCCGCGCGCTAGTGCACGTTCGAGTGGCGGATCCACACGGCGATGTCGTGGAAAGGCGCCCCGCCGAAGGGCGGTGCCGGAGTGGCGTCGGTGAGGGTGTTGATGCCGACGCCGCCGCGATGGGCCTTGTTGGGGTGAAGCCCTTCGGCGATCAGCACGCCCAGTGACATGCCGGTGCGAACCCGGGCCGTGAGTTCGACCCGGCCGCGGTGATTGCCGACGGTCACAGCGTCTCCATCGACGATACCGAGGCGCTCCGCGTCGTCGGGATGGATGAAGACCGAGGGCGCGCCCTCTCGGCGCTGGCTGCCCGGAGTCTCGTTGAAGCTCGAGTTCAGGAAGCCGCGGGCGGGGCTGGTGGCGAGGCGGAACGGTTGCTCGCCGTCGGTGCGCTCGATGATGTCCCAATGGTCGGCGAAGCGCGGCAGTTCGGCGGGGTCACAGGTCCAGAGGTAACCCTTCTTCTCGGCGACGGCCTGCCAATCCGGGGTGAAGCGGAAGCGACGATCGGGCCAGCCAAAGCCGGAGCGGAAATGCTGCTCGTCCTCGGCGCGGGTGCGATCAACGAAACCCGTCCCGGCGACGGTGTCGAGGTCGGGATAGCCGGAACGCCGGAAGGTCTCGGCGACGAAGTCGCGGTCGCTGCCGGAGAAGTCGGCCGCGTCGAGCCCGAGGCGGACCGCAAGTTCGTTGATGACCTCGTGATTGGAGCGGGTTTCGCCGGGACGCTGGACTACGGCGGGGCCGTACAGCACGCGGGTGTGTCCACCGCGGGTGTAGTAGTCGTTGTGCTCGAGGAACATGGTCGCCGGCAAGACGATGTCGGCGAACTCGGCCGTCTCGGTCATGAACTGCTCGTGGACGACGAGGAACAGGTCGTCGCGCGCGAGACCGCGGTGAACCAGGGTCTGGTCCGGCGCGACGGCAGCAGGGTTGGTGTTCTGGACGAGCATGGCGCGGACGGGTCCGCCACCAGCCAGCGCCGCCGGATCACCGGTGAGAATGGGGCCGATCGCCGACATGTCGAGCCAGCGCGGGTCGCCCTTCTGCAGGCGGTCGCCGGTGATGACGGACTTGTCGAGGCCCCAGGTGCCGGAATTGCTGTGGAGAGCTCCGCCGCCGCGGTGCTGCCACGCACCGGTCATTGCCGGAATGCAGAGAGCGGCGTGCATGGCGGTGGTGCCGTTGCGCTGGCGGGTGAAGCCATAGCCGAGGCGGAAGTAGCTGCGCGGGGTGGTGCCGACCAGGTGAGCGAAGGCGGTGATCTGCTCGACCGTGATGCCGGTGATCTCCGCCGCCCACTCCGGCGTGCGCGTCTGCAGGTGCGCTTCGAACTCTGGGGAAAAGTCGGTGTGGCGGGCCATGTAGTCGCGGTCGGCGAGGCCGTCGCGCAGCAGGATGTGCATGACGGCCACGGCCAAGGCGCCGTCGGTGCCCGGGCGCAGGATCAGGCCCATATCGGCCTGCGCCATGGTGGCGGTTTCGTAGATGTCGATGACCACCACCTTGGCGCCGCGCTCCTTGCGAGCGCGCATGGCGTGGGTCATGACGTTGACCTGGGTGTGCACCGCATTGGTGCCCCAGATGACAATGCAGTCGCTTTCCGCCATTTCTTCGGGGCTGACGCCGGCGAGATAACCCGTGCCGGCGATGTAGCCGGGCCAGGAGGTGCCGATGCAGATGGTCTCGTACTGGCGGGAATAGCCCTTGGCGGCGCGCAGGCGGTGGATGCCATCGCGCTGCACATGGCCCATGGTGCCGGCATAGTAGTAGGGCCAGATGGCCTCGGCGCCGTGCTCGGCCTCGATGGTGGCGAAGCGGGTGGCGATCTCGGCCATCGCCTCGTCCCAGGAGATGCGCTTGAACTGGCCGGATCCCTTCGGACCGGTGCGCTTCAGCGGGTACTGGAGACGGTTGGGGTGATGGATGCGCTCGGCATAACGGGCGACTTTCTCGCAGATGACGCCGGCGGTGTAGGGATCGTCCTTGGCGCCGCGCACCCGGCCGATGGTGCGCTCGTCCACCAGATCGACATCGAGCGCGCAGGCCGACGGGCAATCATGCGGGCAGACGGAGCGGACGGTGCGGAGCGCGAGGGGCTTGTTCATGGGGGAGAGAATAGCGGCAGCCGCAGTTGCCGACAAATTGGTTGTGGTGATCGGAGGCATTCCGGCGGGGAATGGCCGTGCGGATTTGTCCGCCGGGGTCACCGTCGGTTGGGAAGAGGCGGAGCCCCGAGGCGATGGCGCCT
>JAEYXQ010000011.1 GCA_023431205.1 Pseudomonadota bacterium
GTCTCGAAATAGGAGCGCGGATAGCTCTTGCCCGTATAGGGCGAGACGATCGGGTCCATGTTGAGGTCGTAGAACTTCTTGCCCGTATCGGGATCGGTCCGTTTGGTGCCGCGTTCGGAACTGGCCATGATGTTCCTCGTGTATGGGGGAAGGGCGCAGTCGTGGACGCCCGGAAATCGGTCGATCCGGTTATGGACAATACCGGTAGCTGTCAAACCGAAAATGTGAAGACTGGTTCCTCGCAGTGGCGGCGAGGCTCATGGCCATGCTAATCGCCGGGCGAGTTCGGCGCAGCCAGGGGGTTCGGGATGATCATTGCCGTCGATGGGCCAGCCGCATCGGGCAAGGGTACCCTGGCAGCCGGGCTGGCGCGCCACTATCGCCTTCCGCATCTCGACACCGGGCTGCTCTACCGTGCTGTTGGCCTCGCCGTCGCCGGCCATGTCGACAAGCCCGGATTCGAAGCGGCGGCCGTTGCGGCGGCGCAAACCCTCGATGCCGGCCAGCTCAAGGATATCGCGGCGCTGACCGCCGCCGAGACCGGCGTGCTGGCCAGCAAGGTGGCGGTGATCGGACCGGTGCGGCAGGCGCTCTACGACTATCAGCGCGCCTTTGCCACCCAGCCGGGCGGTGCCGTGCTTGACGGGCGCGATATCGGCACCCGCATCGCGCCCGATGCCGATGCCAAGCTGTTCATCCAGGCCGACAGCAAGGCACGGATGGAGCGTCGCGCCCGCCAGCTCGAAGCGCGTGGCGTGGTGGTTGATCGCTACGCGCTCTATCACCAGATAGAGGAGCGGGACGCCCGTGACATGGGTAACCCCAATGGCGGCTTCTACCGGGCGGCGGATGCGCACTTGCTCGACACCACGCTTCTCGATATAGAGGCCGCACTCCGCGCAGCCATCGCGATCGTTGACAGGGCCGTGGCATCGAAGGCAAGGCAGACGCCTTAATTTCACCCTTCGTGTCCGGCCGCAGCAGCGATCATCAAGGCGCTGGCCCGGAACGACTTCAAACCAACAACCCGACCGGGCGCTTGCGCGCCGGCGCTTTTGCTTTTGGCAAAGCGGCACGCCCCGGCCGTTCAACACCAGCCACCGGTGCACCGGAGAGAAGAATTTGGCACAGCAGACTGTGACGAAAGAAGACTTTGAATCGATGCTGCTCGACAGCTTTGTCGACAACGATGCCGCCGAAGGCACCGTCGTCAAGGGCAAGGTCGTCGCCATCGAAAAGGACCTGGCGATCATCGACGTCGGTCTCAAGACCGAAGGCCGCGTGGCGCTGAAGGAATTCGGCCAGGCCTACCGCGACGGGCAGATCGTCGTCGGCTCGGAAGTGGAGGTCTATGTCGATCGCGTTGAGAACGCGATGGGCGAGGCCGTGCTGAGCCGCGAGAAGGCCCGCCGTGAAGAGAGCTGGGTCAAGCTCGAAGAGCTCTACAACCGCAACGAGCGCGTTGAAGGCACCATCTTCAATCAGGTCAAGGGCGGCTTCACCGTCGACCTCGAAGGCGCCATCGCCTTCCTGCCGCGCTCGCAGGTGGACATCCGTCCGATCCGCGACATCGGCCCGCTGATGAACGTGCCGCAGCCGTTCCAGATCCTGAAGATGGACAAGCGCCGCGGCAACATCGTCGTGTCGCGTCGTGCGATCCTCGAAGAATCGCGCGCCGAGCAGCGTTCGGAAATCGTCCAGCAGCTGGAAGAAGGCCAGGTGGTCGACGGCGTGGTCAAGAACATCACCGACTACGGTGCGTTCGTGGACCTCGGCGGCATCGACGGACTGCTCCATGTCACCGACATTGCCTGGCGCCGCGTCAACCACCCGTCGGAAGTGCTCACCATCGGCGAGACCATCAAGGTCCAGATCGTGCGCATCAACCACGAGTCGCACCGCATCAGCCTCGGCATGAAGCAGCTGCAGGCCGATCCGTGGGAAGGCATCGAGGCCAAGTACCCGATCAACGCCAAGTTCACCGGCCGCGTCACCAACATCACCGACTACGGTGCGTTCGTGGAGCTGGAGCCGGGCATCGAAGGCCTGATCCACGTTTCCGAGATGAGCTGGACCAAGAAGAACGTCCACCCCGGCAAGATCGTCTCGACCTCCCAGGAAGTCGACGTGGTGGTGCTCGAGGTCGATCCCGACAAGCGCCGCATCTCGCTCGGTCTCAAGCAGACCCTGCAGAACCCGTGGGAAGCCTTTGCCGACAAGCATCCGGTGGGCTCCACTATCGAGGGCGAGGTCAAGAACAAGACCGAGTTCGGTCTGTTCATCGGCCTCGAAGGCGATGTGGACGGCATGGTGCACCTGTCCGACCTCGACTGGCAGAAGTCGGGTGAAGTGGCGCTCGACGACTACAACCGTGGCGACATCGTCAAGGCCAAGGTCCTCGACGTCGACGTCGAGAAGGAGCGCATCTCGCTCGGCATCAAGCAGCTTGCTGCCGATGACCTGGCCGACTCCTCGGCTGCGGCTGGCGAAGGCGGCCTCAAGAAGGGCGCCGTGGTCACCACCGAAGTCGTGGAAGTCAACGATGGCGGCATCGAAGTGCGCATTGCGGACAGCGAAGTGACGGCGTTCATCCGCCGCGCCGACCTCAGCCGCGACCGCAACGACCAGCGCCCCGAGCGCTTCGCCAAGGGCGACAAGGTTGACGCCCGCATCACCCAGTACGACCGCAAGACCGGCCGCATCCAGCTCTCGATCAAGGCGCTCGAAATCGCCGAAGAACGTGAAGCCGTGGCCAACTTCGGTTCGTCCGACTCGGGTGCTTCGCTCGGCGACATCCTGGGCGCCGCTCTCAAGGGCCGCGACAGCAACTAAGGCTGGCGCGACGTTTGGAACTCCGGGGCTCGCGCAATCCGCGCGGGCCCCTTTTCTTGTCGGACCCGGAACATGCCGATTCACTGGCGCCCCCTGACCACTCTCGACCTGCCGGCGGTGGAGGCCATCGCGGCAGAGGTGCACCCGCTTTTTCCCGAAGACACCGCCGTGTTTGCGGAGCGGCAGCGCCTCTACCCCGAGGGCACGCGCTTTCTGGAAGTGCACGGCCGGCCGGCGGGCTATATCATTTCCCATCCCTGGCGCTACGGCGGCGTCCCGGCGCTCAACTCCCGGCTTGGCCACATCCCAGTCGATGCCGATACCTACTATATCCATGACCTGGCGTTGCTGCCGGCAGCGCGGGGATCTGGCGCCGCGGCGATGGTCGTGAGCGACATGATCGGCCACGCGCTCCGTGAAGGCCTGGGCTCCGCCAGCCTGGTGGCGGTGAACAATTCGCGGCCGTTCTGGACGCGTCAGGGCTTCGCGCCGGTGGAGCGGCCGGACCTGTCCGACACGCTCCGCAGCTACGAGGCGGCGGCGTGCTACATGGTCAGGCGGCTTGCCCGGCCCTCGAGCTCCGACTAGGGGTGGAGGTCAGTTCGCAAGGACCTGCTCCATGACCAACGCCAGCCCTTCCCCTGCCTCCGTTCCGGACCCCCACAGTGCTGTTGCCGCTGAGCGCTATCGCACCTCGCGCAGCCGATGGCGGGTGCTGGCCTTCATCGCCCTGGCGCTGGCTGTGCTCGCCGGGATCGGCCGCTTCGCCATGCCCGACACGGGCCTAGGGGATCACATTGCCCGCGTCGACATCGACGGTACCATCGCGACTGACCCGGCACGCCTCGAAATGTTCGAAACCCTTGCCGAGCAGGACATGGTCAAGGCAGTGGTGATCGCCATCAACTCGCCAGGCGGCACCATGGCTGGCGGCGAGGAGCTCTATGAGGCCGTGACCCGGCTGCGCGCAGCCAAGCCCACGGTGGCGGTGGTCAAGGAACTCGGCGCCTCCGCTGCCTACATGACCGCCATCGCCACCGACCGGATCTTCACCCGACGGCTGTCCATCGTCGGCTCCATCGGCGTGCTGTTCCAGCACGTCAATGCGGGCAAGCTTCTCGACACCATCGGTATCGACCTCGATAAGGTCGCATCAGGACCGCTCAAGGCGGAACCGGACTATGACGAGCCAATGACCGGGGAGGTCCGTGCCTCCATCCAGGCGCTGGTCAATGACAGCTTTCAGTGGTTCGTCGACGTAGTGGCCGAGCGCCGGAGTCTTAACCGCAACAGGGTACTGGAACTGGCCGATGGCCGGATCGTCACCGGGCGGGTTGGGCTGGAACTGGGTCTGGTCGATGCCCTCGGTGGCGAAGCCGAAGCGCTGGAGTGGCTGGAGGCAGAACATGACGTGGACGCCGACCTGCCCGTTGTGACGGCCTGGCCGCCGCCGCAGCAGGGTTTCGACTGGGTCGGAGCGGTGCTGGGTGGGCCGGTGCGTGCGGCACTCGGCCTGCCGGCTTCGGGGCCCGTTGCGCTTGACGGGCTGGTCGCGCTTTGGCAGGTTGACCAGGCGCCTTGAAGTGGGGCCGAAACGGCCCTCGCAACCGGAGCCCGGGATGATCAAGTCGGAACTCGTCGAGAAGCTCGCGGCTGAAAACCCGCATCTGTTCCAGCGTGACATCGAGAACATCGTCAATGCCATCCTCGATGAGATCGGCGACGCGATGGCACGGGGCGACCGGGTGGAACTGCGTGGCTTCGGCGCCTTTTCCGTGAAGAACCGGCCCGCCCGCGTCGGGCGCAACCCGCGGACGGGTGAGCAGGTTGATGTGGGCGAGAAGTATGTGCCGCAGTTCAAGGCCGGCAAGGAAATCCGCGAGCGGTTGAACCGCAGCAGCTAGGCATTTCGGGAAAGTGTCCCACTTTTCCGGTTTGGAAGCGCGATAGCGCCAGAACCAACGGGGCAAGGGCCTCACGGCAGTACGCATGGTCAATAAAATCGTCGGCTGGTTGGTCCTGGTCCCGCTTTCGGTGGTGCTCGTGCTGTTTGCTCTCGCCAACCGGCACCTCGTGTCCATCAATTTCAATCCGTTCGTCACTCCCACCACGGATCCGGCACCGGGCTATGGCGTGCCGCTGTTCGTGGTTCTCTATGCAATGCTGCTGATCGGGGTTTTGTCGGGTGGCATCGCCACCTGGTTCGCCCAGGGTCACCACCGCCGGCGCGAGAAGCACTGGCGCCGCGAAACGCAGCAACTGGGCGAAGAAATCGAGCGCATGCGCCGGCGCTACGGGGAAACCCGTCCCGCCAACGAACTCGATGACCTGTTGGAGCTACGCTGAAGCCCTATGGCCGATCCTGCGATCGTCAAAATCTGTGGCATCAAGACCCCTGACCTGCTGGAAGCCACCATCGCCGCCGGAGCGGACATGGTGGGCTTCATGCACTTCATGCGCTCGCCGCGCCACGTCACCATCGAGCAACTCGCCGACCTGATCAGCCAGGCTCGGGGTCGCATCGAGACCTGTGTCGTGCTGGTCAATCCGGACAATAGCTGCGTGGCCGAAGTGGCCGCACTGGCGCCGGACTGGATCCAGTTGCACGGCCCCGAGACGCCGCATCGGGTGGAAACCATCCGCGACGAGGCCGGCGTGCAGATCCTCAAGGCCGTTCCGATCGTCTCGGCCGACGACGTCGCCAATGTGGCCCAGTATGTTTACGTGGCCGACCGCATCCTGCTTGACGCCAAGCCGCCCAAGGGCGCAGATCGGCCGGGCGGGCACGGCGACACCTTCGACTGGGACCTGCTCAAGGCGCTTGACCCCTCGATCCCCTTCATGCTTTCCGGAGGCCTGACGCCGGACACGGTCGCCGCAGCGATCCGCACCGTCAGCCCCTTTGGTGTCGATGTCTCCTCGGGGGTGGAAACCGCTCCCGGGGTCAAGGACAAGCGGCTGGTGGAAGCGTTCATCCGCAACGCCCGCGCTGCGCAATAGGCGGAAAATCGTAGACCTCGCGGTGGGCTTGTCGTACCGCAGGGTCGGTGGCACAGACCTCCCTTCTTCGACAGCTCGGCGCGAGATCTGTGGGAGGCACCGAGCAAACAGGACTCCCGCGAATGGACCGCATCAATTCCCTGCGCAACGGCCCGGATGAACATGGCCGGTTCGGCCAGTATGGCGGCCGGTTCGTTGCCGAGACGCTGATGCCGCTGATCCTAGATCTCGAGCGGCACTATCGCGAGGCCAAGGCCGATCCCGGCTATGCTGCCGAACTGCAGCATCTTGCCACCCACTACACCGGCCGGCCGAGCCCGCTCTATTTCGCCGAGCGGCTGACGCGGCACCTTGGAGGCGCCAAGGTCTGGTTCAAGCGCGAAGAGCTCAACCACACCGGCTCGCACAAGATCAACAACTGCCTCGGTCAGATACTGCTGGCCAAGCGCATGGGCAAGACCCGCGTGATCGCCGAAACCGGCGCCGGCCAGCATGGCGTGGCGACGGCGACGGTGTGCGCCAAGTTCGAACTGCCCTGCACCATCTTCATGGGCGCTACCGACGTCGAGCGCCAGAAGCCGAACGTGTTGCGCATGAAGATGCTGGGGGCCGAGGTCCGGCCGGTCACTGCCGGCGCCGGCACCCTCAAGGACGCCATGAACGAGGCGCTGCGCGACTGGGTCACCAATGTCGACAGCACCTATTACCTGATCGGCACCGCGGCCGGCCCGCACCCCTATCCGGAGATGGTGCGCGACTTCCAGTCGGTGATCGGCACCGAGCTCAAGCAGCAGTTCCGCAAGGCCGAAGGCAAGCTGCCCGACGCGGTGGTTGCCTGCGTGGGCGGCGGTTCCAATGCCATCGGCACCTTCCACGCCTTCCTCGATGACGCCGAGGTCGCCATCTATGGCGCTGAGGCGGGGGGCCACGGCATCGACGTGGAAAACGGCCATGCCGCCTCGATGACTGGCGGCCGCCCCGGCGTGCTGCACGGCAACCGCACCTATCTGCTGCAGGATCGTGACGGCCAGATCCTCGAGGGGCACTCGATCTCCGCCGGGCTCGACTATCCCGGCGTCGGACCAGAGCACTCCTTCCTGCACGACACCAGGCGCGTGACCTATGTGCCGATCACCGACGACGAGGCGATCGAGGCCTTCCGGCTCTGCACCCGTACCGAAGGCATCATCCCTGCGCTCGAATCCGCCCACGGGCTGGCGCAGGTGATCAAGCTCGCTCCGACCATGGGCAAGGACCAGTCGGTAGTGCTGTGCCTGTCCGGTCGCGGCGACAAGGACGTTGAAAGTGTCGGCAAGCATCTGGGGCTGCTCTAGACCATGACTTCGCGTATCGAGCGGCGCTTTGCCGAACTGAAGACCGAGAACCGCCCGGCGCTGGTGACCTTCGTCATGGCCGGGGATCCGGACCTTGCCACCGGCCAGGCCATCTTCGAGGCCCTGCCGCAGGCTGGCGCCGACATCATCGAACTCGGCATGCCCTTTTCCGATCCCATGGCGGATGGCGTTGCCATCCAGCTGGCGGGCAAGCGGGCGCTGGATGCCGGCCAGACCCTGACCGGCGTGCTCGGCATGGTCGAGGATTTCCGCCGCAAGGACGAGACCACGCCGGTCGTGCTGATGGGCTACTACAACCCGATCTACATCTTCGGCGTCGACCGCTTCCTGGCCGCCGCCAAGGCAGCCGGAGTGGACGGGCTGATCGTGGTCGACCTGCCGCCCGAGGAAGACGAGGAACTCTGCTTGCCGGCTCTCGCGGCCGGTATCAACTTCATCCGCCTCACCACCCCGACCACCGATGATCGGCGGCTGCCGGCGGTGCTGAAGAACACCTCGGGCTTTGTGTATTATGTGTCGATGACCGGCGTGACCGGCGCCGCCATCAAGTCCCGCGCGGCCCTGGGCGAGGCCGTGGAGCGCATCAAGTCGCACAGCCCCTTGCCGGTGGCCGTAGGCTTCGGCATCAAGACCGCCGAGGACGCTGCCGACATTGGCCGCCAGGCCGATGGCGTGGTCGTCGGCACGGTGCTGGTCGAGGCAGTGCGCACTTCGCTCGAGGACGGCAAGCCTACCGCCGGAACAGTTGCGGCGGTGCGCAACCTCGTCGCCGACCTCGCGGCAGGCGTAAAGCGCGCCCGCGCCTGACTGGCCGTGGAAACCGCCACGCTCTGCCTTGGCGCGAACGCCGGGGCCCCTGCAACATTCGCCACAATTGACGGTTAGCTCATCGTCACTGCCAGGAGAGGCCGCGCCATGAACTGGATCGACAACTTCGTCCGCCCCAAAATCCGCTCGCTGCTGACCAACAAGCGGGAAACCCCGGAGAACCTCTGGGTCAAGGACCCCGAGTCCGGCGAGATGGTGTTCTACCGCGACCTCGAGGCCAACCAATGGGTGGTGCCGAATTCCGGCCACCACATGAAGATCAAGCCGACCGACCGGCTCAAGACCTTCCTCGATGATGGCGCCTATGACCTGGTGCCGGTCGCCGGCGTGCCGGTGGACCCGCTGAAGTTCCGCGACCAGAAGCGCTATGTCGACCGCTTGCGCGAGAACCGCAACAAGACCGGGTTCGAGGATTCGGTGATCGTTGCCACCGGCAAGCTCTACAAGCGCGACGTGACCGTCGCGATCCAGGATTTCGACTTCATGGGCGGCTCGCTCGGCATGGCGGCCGGGCAGGGCATCATCACCGGTCTCGAGACGGCGGTGGAACGTCAGACGCCGTTCATCCTGTTCGTCTCCTCCGGCGGCGCCCGCATGCAGGAAGGCATTCTCAGCCTGATGCAGATGGCCCGCACCACTGTCGCCGTGCTGCGCCTGCGCGAGGCGGGCTTGCCCTTCTTCGTGGTGCTGACCAACCCGACCACCGGCGGCGTCACCGCCTCCTACGCCATGCTCGGCGACGTGCATCTGGCCGAGCCTGGCGCCCTGATCGGCTTTGCCGGCCAGCGCGTCATCGAGCAGACCATCCGCGAGAAGCTGCCCAAGGGCTTCCAGCGCTCCGAATACCTCTACGAGCACGGCATGGTCGACATGGTGGTGCACCGGCACAACCTGCGCTCCACCATCGGCTCGCTGGCAGCGATCCTCACCAAGGCAGAGCCCATTGGCGAATTGACCTCCACCGCTCCGGCGCTGGCAGCACAGGCCAGCCTGCGCGACGCCGCCGTCGCCGCCGAGGGTGATCTCGATGACGAGGCAACGCCCCCCAGCGCCGCTCACGCCGAGTAGCTCTTTACCGCCACTTAAGCACGTTTGGTTACCCTGCAGGTGTCCGCCGCTTCCTCTGGGAGCGGCGATTCTGCCATGTGGAGAACCGCCGTGACCAAGTCCGCCATGCCGATCGCCCGCAAGCTGCCGCTGGCGCTGCTGGGGTCTGCCTTGCTCGTGAGCCTGGGCGTGGGCACGGCCAGTTATCTGATCGGCTCCCAGGCGCTGCGGGCGTCGGCGGAAACCAACCTCATGACGCTGGCGACCGAGCGCGCGGCGGCTGTGGAAAGCTACCTCGCCTCGGTCGAGGACGATCTCGTTGCCACCTCCCGCTCCGAGGGCACGGTGCAGGCGCTCCGCGATTTCGCTGGCGCCTGGTTGCAGTTCGGCGCTGATCCCACGGCGGCCGTGCGCAAGAGCTATGTCGAGGACAATCCGAACAAGGACGATCTTGCCGCGCTCGAGACGCTGGGCACGACCGGCGCCTATGACGTCACCCACACCCGCTTCCACTCCACCTTCAGGGACCAGGTGGAGACTCGCGGCTATCGCGACCTCTATCTCTTCGACGCCAAGGGAGCGCTGGTCTACTCCGTGACCAAGGGCGAGGATTTCGGCACCAGCTTTGCCGAGGGTGGACCGTTCGCCGGCACCACCCTTGGCGGCCTCGTGCAGGTGGTCATTGCCAGCGAAGACCCCGAGCTGGTGGTGTTCGCCGACTTCGCTGGCTACCCGGCCGCTGCTGGCGCACCGGCAAGCTTTTTTGCCAAGCCGGTGTACAACGCCCAGGGCCGCAAGATCGGCGTTCTCGCCCTGCAACTGCCGCCGGAACGGCTCGACGGCGTGGTCGGCAAGCGCGATACGCTTGGTGAAACCGGCGAGGTGCTGGTGGTCGGCGGCGATACGCTGCTGCGCTCGGACTCGGTGTTCATCGACGGTGCCGACGCCATGGTGACCTCGCTGGCGAGCCCGGTGGTGGATGCGGCAGTCGCGGGTGAAACCCGGCTGGGTGAGAGCCACGACTATCGCAACATGAACATGCTGGTCGCGGCAGCCCCCGTCACGACGCCGGAAGGAAACTGGGCCGCGGTGGCGGTTATGGGCATGGACGAGGTGCTGACCCCCGTCACCCGCATGCGTGACATGATGCTGGCCATCGGCGCCGGGCTGATGCTGCTGGTCGGCATCGGCGGCCTCGCCTTCTCCCGCACCCTCACGCGCCCGATCACCCGCCTCACCGGCACCATGGACACTCTCGCCAAGGGAGACGTCATGGTCGACGTCCCGGGCACCGATCGCGGCGATGAACTCGGCGCCATGGCGCGAGCCGTGGAAGTGTTCCGCGAGAACGCCGAGAAAGTGGCCGCGCTCACGGAGGCGGAGGCTGCCCGAGTGCTGTCCGCACAGGCGGAGCGAGCCGAAATGATGGCAAGCCTCCAGCGGGCTTTCGGCGACGTCGTCGATGCAGCCGTTGCCGGCGACTTCTCGCGCCGGGTCGATGCGACCTTCCCGGATGCCGAACTCAACGCCCTTGCGGCTTCGGTGAACGACCTCGTCGAAACAGTGGACCGGGGTCTGACCGAGACTGGCAGCGTGCTGGCAGCACTGGCGGATGCCGACCTGACGCGGCGGCTCGAAGGCGAGTACCGGGGTGCCTTCGCCCGGCTCAAGTCCGACACCAACGCCGTGGCCGAGCGGCTGGGCGAAATCGTCAGCCAGCTGCGGGCAACCTCCAGCGCGCTCAAGAGTGCCACCGGCGAGATTCTGTCTGGCGCCAACGACCTGAGCGAACGCACCACGCGGCAGGCCGCGACCATCGAAGAGACGTCCGCCACCATGGAACAGCTGGCCTCCACGGTCGCCGGCAATGCGCAGAAGGCGGAGAGCGCCAATCAGCAGGCACAGGCCGTGGCACGGACGGCCGAGGCTGGCGGCGCGGTGATGGCCGAGGCCAATGCCGCGATGGAACGGATCACCCAGTCCTCGGCCAAGATCTCCAGCATCATCGGCATGATCGATGACATCGCCTTCCAGACCAACCTTCTGGCGCTCAACGCCTCGGTGGAAGCCGCTCGCGCCGGCGACGCCGGCAAGGGCTTCGCCGTGGTGGCCGTGGAAGTCCGCCGGCTGGCGCAGTCCGCCGCCAATGCCTCCTCGGAGGTGAAGGTGCTGATCGAGCAGTCGGCGGCGCAGGTGCAGGGTGGATCGCGCCTGGTGGCGGAAGCCGCCGACAAGATCGCCAGCATGCAGGCTGCCATCTCCGAAAACACCGCCGCCCTGCAGGCGATTGCCCGCGACAGCCACGAGCAGGCCCTGTCCATCGACGAGGTCAACTCGTCGGTGCGCACGCTGGACGAGGCCACGCAGCACAATGCCGCGCTTGTCGAGGAGATCAACGCCGCCATCGAGCAGACGGAGGCGCAGGCCACCGAACTCGACCGCGTGGTCGATATCTTCACCGTCTCGACCAGCGGCAAGCCAGCCGTGGCCGCGACGCCTGCCAATCCCCAGCAGCCGGTTGGCGGTGTGCGGGGCCTGCAGAACAAGCTCAAGGCGGTCGCCGGCACCTACCTCCGCCGCGGGGGCAATGCCGCCGAGAAGGCGGACTGGGCCGAGTTCTAGCGTTGGGGCATTGAGCCGCGGGCCGATCAGGGGTACCTGATCGGCTCCAGCCAGCTCATCAAGATCATGTCCCGCACCGACGCCATCCTCGCGCGCCTGTCGCGCCTGCATCCCAAGCTGATCGACCTCAGCCTCGACCGGCTGTTGCCGCTCCTGTCGGCACTCGGCGATCCCCATCGGCACCTGCCCCCGACCATCCATGTCGCCGGCACCAACGCCAAGGGATCGACCATTGCCTATCTGCGCGCCTTCCTCGAAGCGGCAGGCCAGCGGGTGCATGTCTACAATTCGCCCCACCTGGTGCGCTTCAACGAGCGCATCCGCCTTGCCGGCACGCTGGTGGGGACTCGGCGGCTCAACGCTACGCTCGAGCGGGTGGAGGCGGTCAATGCCGGCCGGCCGATTACCTTCTTCGAGGTAACCACCGCCGCCGCCTTCGTGCTGTTTGCCGAAACGCCTGCCGACTACCTGCTGCTCGAGACCGGCATGGGCGGCACCTACGACACCACCAATGTGGTCGAGCATCCGCTCGGCACCATCATCACCCCGGTGGACTACGATCACCAGGGATTCCTCGGCAACTCGCTGGCCGAAATTGCCGCCAACAAGGCCGGCATCCTCAAGCGCGGCAGCCTGTCGGTGATGGGCCTGCAGCGGCCAGAGGGACGCGCCGTGCTGGAGCGGGCCGCACATCGGCTCGGCATTCGCCCGCTCTGGCAGGGCGAGGATTTCCACGGTGACGAACAGGATGGACGCATGGTGTACCAGGACGAGCAGGGCCTGCTCGATCTGCCGCCGCCGGCCCTGCTCGGCCGCCACCAGTTCGACAATGCTGCCCTGGCCATCGCCGCCGCCCGGCACTTCGGATTGCCGCTGGATGAAGCGGCGTTCGCCAGGGGGATGCGGAACGTGGTGTGGCCGGCGCGCATGATGCCGCTGCCGGGGCCATTGCGCGACCGGCTGGGTCCGGGGGCGGAGCTCTGGCTCGACGGCGGCCACAACCCGCACGGCGCGGCGGCTCTGGCGCGGACCGTTGCGGAACTTGCGGCCACTCGACCGGCGCCGCTGATCCTGATCATGGGGATGATGAACAATCGCGATCCGGCGGACTTCCTCAAGCCCTTCGCCGGCATGGTGCAGGAGGTGCTTGGCGTCGCTATACCCGGCGAGGCCAATGCTCACTCCGCCTCCGACGTCGCTGCTGCTGCGCAGCGCGCGGGGTATCCGGCCCAGGCAATGCGTTCCCTCAGTTCGGCACTGACACGTGCAGCACAAACGCCGGGCGCCCGGGTGCTGATTTGCGGCTCGCTCTATCTTGCCGGCGATGTTCTCGCCAGAAACCGTACCCCTCCTGACTGAGCCCTGCTGCCACAAGGCAGTGTCGCACGCTGCCGCTGTGCGGGGGCAAAAGAAAAGGGCGGCTGTGGCCAGCCGCCCAGTTTGTCAGGGAGAAAACGTGTGCGCTTGGTTCAAGCGCGGGGCTGGGGAACAATGCGGAGGTAGGGCTTCAGTTCCTTCCAGCCTTCCGGATACTTTTCGCGCGCGGCTTCGTTGGAAACGGCCGGCACGATGATGACGTCCTCGCCATTCTTCCAGTTCACCGGGGTAGCGACCTGGTGCTTGGCGGTGAGCTGCAGCGAATCGATCACGCGCAGCACTTCGTCGAAGTTGCGGCCGGTTGAGGCCGGGTACTCGATCTTGAGCTTCACCTTCTTGTCCGGCCCGATCACGAACACCGAGCGCACCGTCAGGGTATTATCGGCGTTCGGGTGGATCATGTCGTACTGGCGGGCGACCTCACCGCTGGTATCGGCCAGGAGCGGGAAGTTCAGGGCCGTTCCCTGGGTTTCCTCGATATCCTTGGCCCAGCCGGCATGGTCCTCCAGCTTGTCGACGGACAGGCCGAGCACCTTGACGCCGCGCTTGGCGAACTCGTCCTTGAGCTTGGCGGTGTAGCCGAGCTCGGTGGTGCACACCGGGGTGAAGTTCTTGGGGTGGCTGAACAGCACCGCCCAGGAGCCTTCGATATAGTCGTAGAAGTGGATCGGACCCTCGGTGGAGTCAAGGGTGAAATCGGGGGCGGTGTCGCCGATGAGAATTGCCATAACCTGCTCTTCCTTCCGACGTGGGTCGCACGTCCTCGTTCGGCTCTGAATATCGTCACCGCGGACGCAAACTTCAGCCGCACAAGGGGAAATTGTTTTACGAATGTGCGCGGGTGCGCGCCATAAGCTTCCACTTTCCCCCTCGGAAGGGGAATTGGCCGGAACTACTGGGTATTGACCGTGGCGGGCACGGCACCGGGCGCCCCCTCGCTCCAGGTCACGTCCTCGCCGGCAAGCGGAATGACGGACAGGCTCATCTTGCCCGAACCCTGCTGAATCTGGCGGGCATGGGCGAGGTAGATGAGCGAGTTGTTGGTGGCGTCATAGATGCGGGTGACCCGCAGCGACTTCCAAATCAGCGAGCGCCCTTCGCGGAAGATTTCCTCGCCGCCGGGGCGGGTCGAGATGTCGCCGATGGTGACGGGGCCGGTCACCGAGCAGTCGAGCGCCGAGTAGGAGGGATCCTCGAACCAGTTGCCCTGGCTCATGCGATCGAGGAACGAGCGGTTGAAGTAGGCCAGGTGGCAGACAACACCGTCGATGTCCGGATCGGCCAGTGCATCGATGGCGATGTCGTTGCCGGTCCAGTCGACACCGACCGAGGCCACCTGCCCCGCATCGCCACAGCTGGTCAGGAGCAGCGCCGTTCCGGCGGCAGCGGCGAGGCGGGCGAAGAGGTTCATGGTGATCTCCTGGTGTTGGCTGACAGGTGGTTGCCGGTGCCTGCCTGTTCAAGGCTGGCGGGCGTTCCGATGCAGATAACGCTCCAGCAGCCGAACCAGCAGCGACAGCGAGATCGTCATGGTGAGATAAAGGAATGCCACGACATTGTAGGTCTCGAAAAACAGGAAGCTCGATGAGGCGGACAGCTTGCCGAGCTGGGTGATGTCCTGCACGCCAAGCGCCGAGACCAGGGCGGAATCCTTCACCATCGACACGAAGTCGTTGCCGAGCGGCGGCAGGATGGTCCGCAGCGCCTGGGGAAAGATCACCAGCCGGAAGCACTGCCAGCGGCTGAGGCCGAGGGAGCGTGCCGCCTCCAGTTGTCCCCGGTTCACCGCCTCTATGCCGGCCCGGAAGATTTCGGCGATGAAGGCCGAATAGCAGACGGTGAGCGCAAAGATCGCCCGCCAGACGAAATCGAAGCCACGCACGGTGGCCGGTTCGATCCAGCCCCAGCCGATCAGGGGTGCCGTCAGCCAGTTGAAGGCACCGACCATGGCCGGCGCGGCGACGAAGGCGACATAGAACAGGAACACCAGGATCGGGATGCCGCGGATGATCTCGACATAGAAGGCGGCGATCTCGCGCAGCACCCGGACGTTCGAGGTCCGCGCCAGCGCGACAAGCAGGCCCGTAACGGTAGCGGCAAGAAAGGCGACCAGCGTCACCCACAGCGTCGTCACGACGCCGCCGGACAAGGTGCGGAAGATCGAGGCATAGGTCGCATCGGCAGTGATCGCCCACAGGCCGATGACGAACAGCAGCCCGATGGCGAGCAGCCACCAGGGAATGCGCGAGAGAATGGAGAGTGGACGCGGCCGGTAGGTCATGCTGTCGGATAGTCTCGCCAGGCCAGTGGAGAGTTCGACACCCCCACCCTTGATCCCTCCCCACAAGGGGGAGGGAGACGATGAACACGGAACACACAGTCCTGCGCCTCCCTCCCCTTGATGGGGAGGGCATGAGGGTGGGGTGACACCAGGCGCCTACTCGGCGCCGTATTCGAAGAACCAGTGGTTGATGCGCTCCTCGAGCCAGCCCTCTGCTTCCAGTTGCGCCAGGGCGGCGTTGAACGGTTCGACGAGATCGGAGCCGGGGGTGAGGATGAAGCCGAACGGGTCGGACTTGATCGGCTCGCCGGCCTGCTTGAACGAGGTCGGATCGGCGCCGATATAGCCCGCCGACGCGGCCTGGTCGGCGATCACCGCATCGACATCGCCGGCTTTCACCGCCTGTACGGCCGCCCCGAAGCTGTCGAAGACCTTGACCCGCGCATTGCCCTCGTCGCCATCGAGAACGTCATAAATGGCGGTGTAGAAAGACGAGGTGCCGGCCTGCGCACCGAACAGCAGATCGGAGTGTTCGGCGAAGCTCTCGACACCGGTGATGCGGTCCTCGTCGGCGCGCACCAGCAGGTACTGTTCCACGGTGATGAACGGATCGGTGAAGTCGATCTGCTCCTCGCGTTCCTCGGTGATGGTGATGCCATCGGCGCCGACATCGAACTGGCCGGTCCGCACCGCCTCGATCATCACGTCCCAGGCGGTCAGGTCCCATTCGACGGTCGCGTTGAGGCGCCTGGCGATCTCGTTGACCACGTCGTATTCGAGCCCGATGCCCTCGCCGGTCTGCGGATCCGCAAAGTTCAGCGGGTAGTAGGCGTTCTCGGTGACGGCGCGGATGGTGCGGCCGCCGAGATCGGGCAGGTCCTGCGCCGAGGCGGGCACAAGGCCGAGTGCGAGAAGGCTGGCGGCAGCGGCAGCGATCGCTTTGCTGGTCATGTGGACGGTCTCCCCAAGTGAAATCCGGCGCGACATTAGCGGATGGAAGGCTGGATTGGGAATGCCCGGCGGGTGCCGGTCAGTCGGTGTCAGTGCCGCGGGCGGCCACCCGGTCGACATGACCCAGACTGCGCTCCGGATCGATGTGGTCGCGCACCATCTGCTTCAACACGCGACTGTCGGGAAAACCACCATCGCGCTTCCGCTCCCAGATCAGCTCGCCATCGAGCCTGATCTCGAAGATACCGCCGGTTCCGGGGACGAGGATAACTTCGCCCATTTCCGTGCCAAAGGTGGAGAGCACTTCCTGCGCCATCCAGGCCGACCGCAACAGCCAGTTGCACTGGGTGCAGTAGGTGATGGAGAGCCTGGGTCTGTCGCTCACGTCTGGCTCTGGCGCTTGGTGTCGCCGGGATCAACGAGGCTCTGGAGGATCTGGTCGACCAGGTCGAGATCCTGCCGCTTGCCGGCGGACTGCTGCTGCAGGTCGACGAGATAGGAGGTGGTGTAGTAGAGCCGCCGCGCCAACATGGTGGCGATGGCGAGCGAGAATTCCGGGCGGGTGTCGAGAAAGGTCAGCGCATCGGGGATTTCGTAGGCGCGGACGGTGCTCAGCGCCTTGACCGTGGCCGAATGCGGCATGTCGAGCAGCACCGCCATTTCCCCGAACATCGAACCGGGCTCGTCGACATGGGTGACCTGGGTCCGCTCGCGGATCACTTCGACCTGCCCCTCGATCAGCACATACAGCCGGCCGAGGCGCTCGCCTTCGGGCAGGATGGTGGCGCCGGGGTCGAAGGTGCGGGGTTCGAGACCTTCGCAGTAGTCGAGGATATCGGCCATGAAGCGCCCTCCAGTGCCGGAGTTCTATAGCGCGGCCGGTGGCTGGTGGTCAAAAGGGTGCCGCCCGGAGCACAACTACCCGGGCGGCGCAGAGGCCTAGTTGTTGACCCAGACCACGGTGCGGCTGGAGTTCTCCACCAGCACCGGGCGGTCGTTCACATAGACATAGGAGTAGGTCGGGCTGTCGGGGATGGCGTTGATCTCGACATCGCCCGGCAGGACGGTGCCGACGACGATGTCGCCATCCACGGTCACCGAGCCGACCGGGTTGCCGATGGCATAGTCGGCGACCGGCTGCGACACCACGAAGCCGACATCGACGCTGCCGTCGATATAAATCGGGTCGACCGGATTGGCGGTGGCGTATTCGACGGTGGACGCCTCGACGCCGGCCTCGGCGCCGATCACGGCGCCGGCAAAGCCGCCGACCACGGCACCGATCGGGCCGCCCAGCACGGCACCCAGGGCCGCGCCGCCGACGCCGCCCGAAGTGGCGCCGATGGTGGCATTGGTGTCGGCATCGGTGGTGACGGTGGTCTGGGCAAAGGCCGGCGCGCCCAGCGCGATCACGGCCACGGAAGCCAGAAGCAGATTTTTCATGGTGAGTAGTCCTGTCCTGGGGAGGATTTTGGGCCTCCCAAGTTGCGGGTTAATGCGCCGGCCCGGGCTGGGCGCTGGCGCGGTGAACCGCCCCGGCTCCAGCAACGGGCTGGCCGGGCGTCGGTTCCCGCAATGTGATCGGCGCCGCGTGGGCGCGTGGCCGATGGGCAACGCCGGACAGGAGGGCGTGCCGAAGCGCCGGGCGGCGCTGCCGCAGCCCGGTGGCAAGGGAAGGCGGGTCCCCGAGGCGCACACGCCTCTGAGATATTTTAAGTGAGACGCGAGCGCCTCGGGGCGCCGGGATTTTAGAACGGGGTGCGGCGACTCCATTTCGGACAGGAGAGCGAAATTGTTGCCCTCGCCGAACCTGAGCGGTCCACCCACGAGCCCATGGAAGGCAGCGACGCCCCCATGCCCGGCCGTCCTCCCGCCACTGGTCGCTGCGCAGGCCGCCTTGTCGCGGGAGAGATAAGGGGAGTTTACCCCAGCCGGCGGACCCGGGGACAAGTGGGGTCATCCTCTTGGGGCGCCACGCTTTCCTGCGCCGCCAGTTCCGCCAGGGCGGCTGCCCGGCCGGCCTGGAAGATCTCAGCGTAGCGGCGACGGCTGTACTGTGCTTCTCGCTCGATCAGCTTGCGGCGCATCTCGCTCATGTCGCGCTCGGTTTTCGGCGGTGGCGGCACGGCGGGGCGGTGGCGCCGCACCGGCGCCGACCCATTGCTGAACTGCCAGGCCTGGCAGCCGGACTTGGCCTCCCAGGCGGTATGGAGGCTCTCCCAGTGGTCGAGCCGGGCGAGCATGCGTCCGAGCTGCACCGCCAGTCCGCCATAGTCGAAGGCTGCGACCGGCAGTTTTTCCCCACGGGACCGCGCGAAGGGTGCTGCGTCGGCGATCAGCGATTCGGCAGCGATTCGCACCGGGTCGGGTATGGCAGCAGCCGGCCGGCGGACGGCAATGGCGGCGACCTGCGTGCGGAGCGCCGTCAGCTCCAGCCACAGTTTTTCGTGGCGCTCGGCCAGCATCCGGCTGGTGGCAAGGGGCAGCTGGGCGGACATTTTCTAAGGCTTCCTCGTCTGGTCAACAGGGTAACCAGGGAGGATACGCCCGCCCACAGCGGCGGGGATAAGTCGCCTCAGCCGACCAGCGTGCCCCATTCGGGGCGCCATTCGGCATCGTCGGCAACGATCACGGCGATTTCCCGAAACCCCGCCTCGGCCTTGAGCGCCTCGGCGGCTGCGAGCGCCATCGGCACCGGCTGGGGGAAGTCGGCGATCACCTCCACGGCGGCGACGTCGGCGACGGTGCGTCCGAGGGCGCGGCGCACGGTGACGATCACCGCGTCATGCGGCTGGCGATCATTGGGGTAGAGGCGTCTCAGTTCCCGAGCCATGGCGAAATCCTGACAGATGGCTAACAAGCGGTGAACGCCGCGGTCCGTTCCATCACGAAATGCCGGCAAAATCAGCGGGCTGGCCGGTAGGTGAGGGCAAGGTGCCCGCCCGGAAACCGCTTCTCGCCGGTGAGTTGCAGGTCGACGACCTCCCGGAGACCCTCGAACAGGTACGGCCCGTGCCCGGCAATCCGCGGCTGCACCACGAACTCGTATTCGTCGATCAGCCCTAGCGCCGCCAGGTGAAGCGGCAGCGCCACGCCGCCAAGGAGAATGCCGCGGCCCGGCTCGCTTTTGAGCCGGCGAATGGTGGTTTCGAGGTCGCGGTTGCGAACCAGCTCGGTGTTCCAGCCGGGGTTTTGGGGCAGCGTGTCGGACACGACGTACTTTTTCGCCCGCGTGATCGCGTGGGCAAAGGGCACCATCCACTCGGGAAACCCCTCCGGCACCCGGCCCTCCGCCACCGGCCGCCAGAACTCCATCAACCCGTAGGTGATGCGCCCGAACACGAGATGGTCGCCGGAGGCGATCCACTCGGTGGCGTGGGCGTGGGTGTGCTCGTCAGGGATGCCGACCTGGTGGTCGATGCAGCCGTCTAGGGTGATGCCGATGGAGTAGCGGAGGGGTTGCATGGGGTGAGGGTGGCACCTTGAGAACAGGCGATTGTATATCACAGCTCAAAGAGTTTTAGCTGCCGAGCCTCGCCAGAGTCTTCAGTTCGATCTCTAATCGATACAAATATCCCTCTTCCCTCCAGCCTTACTACGACGCTGAGAGCCTGTGACCCGAGGTCAAGGTTATGAGAAGTTGCGCCCCCAATAACTCCAGAGAAAGGGAAAAACACTGAGTCCGGGCCCAAACTGCGCGGTCCATCAAGCTCATGAAGCCTCATCTCTGTTGGCGTGTTTGCCACGCTGTTTGGTTGGGGAAGCGAGGTTTCCAGCAACACCCTTCGTTCCGCGAAACCACCTCGCTTGGCCAACTTTTGGTCTGCCAGTGCAAGAAGACGCTCCCAAGACATCTCGGTGGATGTCGCGAGAGAACGCACGACCTCTAGGAGGTCCGACAATTCCTCTCCGACGGCAGGAGCGCTCGCAGCCGATCGGAATTCTAGAGCTTCCTCAAAGAGCTTGCTTAGGAGAGCGAGCCGCATGTCTTCGCTAGCAAGTCTCGCCTCCAGAGCTAGCTCCCCCCCTGCTCTGATCTGGTCAGGAACCCTATCGCGAACGAGTTTGCCGAATGTTTGTCGCTGTCTGGTGCGAAAATGACTCGCGTAGTTCGGCGGGTTCACTGCCACTCCCGCTTGAAATAAGCGGTAGAACACATGGCTCAACGTTGAACCTTGAAGTTCAACGGGGAGTCGCCTAGCCAAAGCAACTTCTATGACGGCATCAAGGAAATCCTCTCGACGGATCAACTCCGCTTCAGGGTTAAGCTGAATCGTTATCGGCGTACTGGGGAGGCGCGTGAGGTCTTCGAAGCTTGCAACCTTGGTCGGTCTGTAACGCGGTGCGTCTCTAGGAGCTGGGTCGACAGTTTCGCGCGCTCTAAACCACGGCAAATTTCGTCCAACGCGGTACTCCTGCGGCACGCCTGAAAACCACATTATCTGGGCGCGCTTACCGAGCTTATTGGCTATTGCAGCCGTCCGAACGCCAATCTCAACCGCGTCTTTCGTAGAAAGGGTGCTTCCGCGACTCTTAGAGCGCAGAACGTCTACATAGCTCCATCGCCCTTCGTCCCCTTCCTGCAGGAATCTTGGCTTATAACGATGTTTGACTGAGGAGATTACCTTTCTAGAGACGTCAATCTGATAGGAGTCATGAGGCAGTACCTGCAGGCCATCAGGCAATCCCCACAAAGCGTCGACGTAGGCGATCTGTTGATTTGGGTCGGCATATGCCCACGCCCCCGCGTGTGCCGGCAAAAAGGCGTGCAAAATAAACGCTATATCGTCCAGCTTCTCGACTTGGGAGCTGTATTTTCGAACCTGTCTCTCCAGCCATTCGACGGCGTCTGATCCATTTACGGTGTCAGTGCGCGGCAAGTTAAAGCTGGAGGCTCCCGCCGCTGCTATTTCCATACGGATGACTGCACGGCCCCCGGTCAGATCGTCGATTTCCTGCTCCAAAGCAGGCCGAGAACCGATCTCGCTCGCTATTACGGTGCCCGTGGCTACATAGAGCCTGGGAGCCGTATCTCGACTATCGAAGTCGAAATCGCTGAGATTGCGGAGCTTTTTCCAACGGGTTTCCGAACCAACATTGTACTCAGTAAAGACCCTCGCTGCATCTGCTTGAGGCGGTCGGAACGCAAGGTTGCGACCTAGCTTTCCTGGGTCAACACCGTGATCAATCTCAGCCCACTCTAGATCTAGTTGAACGACCCACAGTGACCCGCGAGAGACCACCCACTCGATATGACACCTTGGAGGGAGAGTCTCAGCAGACCAATTCCCTAATGACCGCAAAATGGCATGTGGGACTCGCGCAGCGCTACTTAGCGGCTTAGTGGGATCCGGTCGTGCGGCAAACTTGGAGTTTAGACCACGAGAGCCCAACCAAGTTGGAGAGTGTACCTCGTATTGCCACTGATTGCGGGTGGGGCTTAGCCTCACCTCGTTGGAAAGGTGGCCTGCCCCATCAGGCTCCATGAGCACTTGAAGTACCAACCCGAGAGGGGTTGTTTCATCGCGCTCAGCCGCATGTTGGAAAATGGCGAGCGCAGCTTCCAAGAATTCCTGCGCGCCCGCCGTTGGCCCGATATTAAGTGAGAGGAAGCGCCCACGATCCTGCAAGCTCTCTTCCACGCCACTGGACCGCACTATGTAACCCGCCGATGCGATCGCTCGATTCGCAGCTAACCACCTGTCAACATCGGGAACGGATGCTAGGACTGCTCCAGTCTTCTTCCAATGGTCAAACAGGTCGCGGGATACACTCATGTATTTCGGTGTCCAGGCATCAGGGATACCCCCCAAGCCGGCCGACTTACACCCAAATATCTCAGCATGTTGCTGGTAAGCGAGGAAGCTACACGCTGAGTTTGAGTAGCCCCCAAAATCAACGCGTATCATTCACTCCTCGTCCTTTTGCCTCGTGGTGCCTATATACTTCTGAGCGAAATTTTGTAGCGCCGCGATAACATTGTCAGAAAAATAGCCAAACAAGAAGCCAAAGCCCAAGCAGAAGTAGGTGGTCTTGAACGTTTCCTGCTTCACAAACGGTATTAAGCCAGACACGATCACAAAGGCGAGAAATACCGACACCACGCCCGAGATTGCTGGCACCAATATTCGCCACAGTACACGATCTACACTCCAGAGGCCCTTGGCCACCGAATGGTAAAGCCATTTAAGATCGAATATTATCCCGCCAATGACCCCGGAGAGCGCCACAATGACCCATTGCAGCAGGTCCTTCTGAACGAGGAAGCCTCCGACAATATCTATCGAAGTTGCTGATTGTCTAGGTTCGGCCAGGCCGAACCCAATGGTCACCAGCGCGGCTGCAACAGTAGCTAAGAGCGCAAGCAGGTATGCTAACTCGAGGACAATCTGCTTCCAAGCGCGCGACGGGTAACGACTCACCCATTCGCCTTCGTCGCGACCATCTGTAAGTTTATCGGCCTTAGTCTTTTCTGCAGCCATACTATGCCGCGAAAGCCGTGAGTGTTTCCTGCATAGTGGTCATTCGCGGCGCAGCTCTATAGTCCCATTGCTCGAGACTTAGTTCCTTCGCTATCAACCGCCTAAACCACTGGGACTGCGGCGCCTCAGGAAGGCCGACGGCCACGCGCCCGTCTCCTGAGAAGGCACTGAAGTACTCTTTATCGCTACAGGAAGGTGCCAAGAAATTCCGGTCCCGAGCAACACTCCAGTGGATATCAGGCCGTCTAACAGCAATATCGATGAGATCAAATTGCAGAGGGACTAAGTGTAGGTGCGCCTGATCCACGCCACAGCTGGTAAGACTGCCGTAGGCGCCACCGTGTTCAAATCGGAATACCGTTCCAGGGAAATGCTGGAGGTATCCGTCCACCCGGCTGACGAGACTGCGAAGCTCCTCGCGCTCGTGTATGTTGAGGTGAGATAGGTTGGGGATCCTTCGGCGCGGAATCACAAGAAGCCACCCGGCGACGAGGCTTCCCAGCGATGGCATGACCACGAATGAGTTCGTCTCGAAAACCGGGATGTCGTATTGAGGACGCAGGCTCTTGTCCCTGCCCACGATCCATTCAAACCGAGAAGTTTTGGAGTGATTCGCCATGGGCAAAAGATATGTCAAGTCCGCCGGGCTTTAAAGGCCCGACGGCAGTGCTTCAAACTATAGTCAATTAATGAGGAGTGCCCGCGTACCGCCGACCTCTGCCCAGAGGGCGAGGTGAAGAGGCCTCAGTCATCCCCCATCTTGAGTGCCTTGATGAAGGCTTCCTGCGGTATCTCCACCGAGCCGAACTGCCGCATTCTTTTCTTGCCGGCTTTTTGTTTTTCCAAGAGCTTCCGCTTGCGGGTCGCGTCGCCGCCATAGCATTTCGCCGTCACGTCCTTGCGCATCGCCCGGACGGTTTCGCGGGCGATGATCTTGCCGCCGATGGCGGCCTGGATGGGGATGACGAAGAGGTGGGGCGGGATCAGTTCCTTGAGCTTTTCGCACATCACCCGGCCGCGCGATTCCGCCGCGCTGCGGTGGACCAGCATGGAGAGCGCGTCGACGGGTTCGGCGTTGACCAGGATACTGAGCTTCACCAGGTCGCCGGGGCGGTGCTCGGCGAGCTGGTAGTCGAAGCTCGCATAGCCCTTGGAGATCGACTTCAGCCGGTCATAGAAATCGAACACCACCTCGTTGAGCGGCAGGTCGTATTCGACCATGGCGCGCGAGCCGACATAGCTGAGGTTGCGCTGCACGCCGCGGCGATCCTGGCAGAGCTTCAGGATGGCGCCGAGATATTCGTCCGGGGTGAGGATGGTGGCCTTGATCCAGGGCTCGCGGATTTCCTCGATCTTCATCACGTCCGGCAGGTCGGCCGGATTGTGGAGGTGCACCGTCTCGCCATTGGTGAGCACGATCTCGTAGACCACGCTCGGGGCGGTGGCGATGAGGTCGAGGTCGAACTCGCGGCTGAGGCGCTCCTGGATGATCTCGAGGTGGAGGAGCCCAAGGAAGCCGCAGCGGAAGCCGAAGCCGAGCGCGGCCGAGGTTTCCATCTCGAAGCTGAAGCTCGCATCGTTGAGCCGCAGCTTGCCCATGGCGGCGCGCAGCTCGTCGAAATCGGAGGCGTCGACGGGAAACAGCCCGCAGAACACCACGGGCTGGGCCGGGCGGAAGCCGGGCAGGGCTTCGGCGGTCGGCTTGCGGTCGTCGGTGATGGTGTCGCCGACATTGGTGTCGGCCACTTCCTTGATCGAGGCGGTGAAGACGCCGAGCTCGCCGGGGGTGAGTTCTTTGACTTCCACCAGCTTGGGGGTCTGCACGGCGACGCGGTCGAGCTCGTAGACGGCGCCCGAGGCCATCATGCGGATGCGCTGGCCCTTCTTCATCACGCCGTCGATGATGCGGACGAGAACGACGACGCCAAGATAGGTGTCGTACCACGAATCGACGAGCAGCGCCTTGAGCGGGGCGTCGAGCGTGCCCTGGGGGGCAGGAAGGCGATGGACGATGGCTTCCAGCACCTGGTCGATGTTGAGGCCGGTCTTGGCCGAGATTTCCACCGCCTCGGAGGCGTCGATGCCGATCACGTCCTCGATCTGCGCCTTGACGCGGGGGACGTCGGCGGCGGGCAGGTCGACCTTGTTGAGCACGGGCACGATCTCGTGGTTGGCATCGAGCGCGTGGTAGACATTGGCCAGCGTCTGAGCCTCGACGCCCTGCGACGCGTCGACCACGAGCAGCGAACCTTCCACGGCGGCCATGGAGCGGCTGACTTCATAGGCGAAGTCGACGTGGCCGGGGGTGTCGATGAGGTTGAGGACGTAGGTCTCGCCGTTTTGGGCCTTGTAGTTCAGCCGGACGGTCTGCGCCTTGATGGTGATGCCGCGCTCGCGCTCGATATCCATCGAGTCGAGGACCTGCTCCTTGCCGGCCATCTCGCGGGCATCGAGCCCGCCGGTCAGCTGGATCAGGCGATCGGCGAGGGTCGACTTGCCATGGTCGATATGGGCGACGATGGAGAAGTTGCGAATATGGGAGAGCGGCGTTGTCATGCCGCGCTGATACCAGAGGCCCGGCGCGGCGCAAAGATGGTATAGGGCCGGTTAACGCCGCCTTTTGCCGCTATTGCTGCGGTGCGGCCTCAGGAGCGGTGCCGGCCGGCTGCGGCGCGGCGGCCATGCGGCTGGCATAGACCGCGGTCACCGCATCGACGCCGATGCGGTCGGGGCTGCCATCGGCGCAGTCCGGATTGGTCTTGCGCACGTCGGCGAGCACGGCCTGGTAGGCCTTTTCGCCGGTCGGCTGGTCGAAGGCGGCGGCCGCTTCCATGCTGGCGCGGTCGGCATCGATGGCAGTGGCGATCGCCGGCTCGAGCGTGATCTCGCAGATTTCCACCGTCGCCAGCGTCGCATAAAGCCCGGTCAGGACGTCGACGGCCTTGGGCAGCGCCCGCACATTGGCACTGGGGTCAACCGTCACCTGGGTGTCGGCGGGGGGCGTGGTCGCCTCCTGCGCGAAGGACGTGGTGGCGGCAAGGGCGATCAGCAGGGCAGCGGCGGGCGTCCGGATCATGGGCGGTCTCCGAAAAAGGAAGGCGCGCCTGTTTCCACCGAGATTGTGACCTCAGCACGGCGCCCTGTCGGAACGCGGATGCCAGGCCGGCAGATCCGCCCATTGGCGCAGATCGAGCTGGTCGGGGTCGGGCGTGGGGGTGCCGCGGCTCCGGAGGCGGGCGGCAAGGCGACGGAAAAGCGTGGTCAGAATCGACATTTTGTCGGCCTACTGTGCAGCGGTTGCGGGCTGGTATGGCCACAATGTGCGCCCGCATCCTCGTAGGGGCAATGGACAAGCTCTGAGTCGGGGTTTAGAAAATCTCCATGAGCAACCTGTTTCCGATACCGCTGAACGCGCTGCGAGCCATCGAGATCGTCGCCCGGCGCGGCGCGTTGGCTCCGGCGGCGGAGGAACTCGGGGTAACGGTGGGCGCGGTGAGCCAGCACCTGCGGCGTGCCGAGGAGCGGCTCGGCGTAGAGCTGTTCGACCGCACGCCCACTGGGCTCAAGCCGCGCCCGGCGCTCCTCGCGGTGGTGCCGCAGCTCAGCGCCGGCTTCACCCAGTTGCAGGATGGGCTGGCGGGCCTGACCGGCCGGGACGATGCGGTGCTGAACCTGACGGTGGGGAGCGTTTTTGCCTCGCGCTGGCTGATCTGGCGGATCAACAAGTTCACCGCCCGCAATCCGGGGGTGGAGGTGCGGCTCAACGTGACCGGGGCGATGCTCGACCTCAGCCGCGCCGATGTCGATTGCGGCATCCGCTATGGTGCCGGGCAGTGGCCGGGCGTCCGCACCACGCTGATCGGCGGGCAGGCGTTCCAGCCGGTCTGCGCCCCGCCGGTGGCAAAACTGCTGCACACCCCCGCCGACCTGGCGCATGTGCCGGTGATCCACGACCAGACCACCATGCTGGACTGGCCGCTATGGCTGGAGCGGGCCGGGCTGCCGCGCGACCTGGCGCTGAAGGGGCCGGTGTTTTCCGACCCGTCGCTGGCCTTCGACGCGGCGATCTCCGAGCAGGGCGTGCTGCTCGCCGCCGACATGATGAGCGCCGACGCGGTCAGTGACGGGCGCCTGGTGCGGCCCTTCCACCTGCCGGTCACCGGGCGCAACGGCTATTGGCTGGCGACCGCCGAAGGGCGGCGGGAGTCCCGCAAGCTGCGCGCGTTCCGCGAGTGGCTGGCGGACGAGGTGCCGGCAAGTGTCGGCGGTTACGTGGCGCAGGCGCGCCCCTCACCCTGACCCTCTCTCCGGAGGGGCGAGGGGACGATGATTGGGAGCGCGGCGATCACATTGGGGCAACCGTGCCCCCGATGGCCCGTTGCTCCACCGAGAGGGCTCAACAGGAGATCCACCATGGTTCAGCAGAGCAATCACGAAACCCGCGGGACGGAGAAGACCACGCAGGGCCGGCAGACCCGCGAGCAGCAGAAGGCCATGTTCGAGGGGCGCGAGAAGCAGCAGGGGGTGGACGTCGACCCGCACCAGAAATCGCTCGACGAGGCCCGCAAGGACATCGAGCAGCCGGCCGGCGAATACGACCTGTCGAGCGGCGACCGCTCCATCCAGCGCGGCGCCAATCAGGAAAGCGAATACCACAAGCGCCGCGGCCACTAGCGGAAACGACTAGGCCGGGGCAGGGACCCCGGCCTTGTTCTGGCTTCAGAGGCTGTCCGGATGGTCCGCGGGCGGTTCGTCCCGGTCAGGAAACGGCGCCTGTCCCGGCGGAAAGGTCGGGTTCTGGCCCGGGCTGTCGGGCTCCACCGGCACGGTCTCCCGATCGGGATCGGAGGGTGAGGGGCCCATGGGCGGGACGGGGCCGGGGCCGGTGTCGTCGGCCGGATCGGGATGGATGGATGGCATCTGCATTCGGTTTCTCCTTTGCCGGAGCAACCGTCGACGCCCGCCGGGGTTCCCCGTTTCGACCGGTCACAGGAGATGGTGATGAGCGAACGCGACGAAGCCGCGCTGGCGGCGCTGTTCCTCGAGGCGCAGAACGGGGTCTATCCCGAGGTGCTGGCGGAACTGCGCGCCGGCAGGAAGCGCACCCACTGGATGTGGTTCGTGTTTCCGCAACTGGCAGGATTGGGCCACAGCGACATGGCCCGCCGCTATGCGCTCCAGAGCGTCGCCGATGCCCGCCTCTATTTCAGCCATGCGGTGCTGGCAGCGCGGCTGGTGGAGTGCACCGAAGCAGTGCTGCTGCACGCTCCGGACAGCACCGCGCCGCGGTCCCTCCGCGAAATTTTCGGCTCGCCCGACGACCTGAAGTTCCATTCCTCGATGACGCTGTTCCACCGCGCGGGTCCGGAGACGGGCGTGTTCGGGCGGGCGCTGCAGGCCTTTTTTGGTGGGCAGGAAGACGCGCGGACGCTCCGGCTGCTGGCGGACGCCGGCAGCTAGCAGCCGGCGATGCGGCCGGGGTGACAGAAGATCTCGAACCCATCGTCGCGCGCCACCCCGACCAGGGTGATGCCCGTACTCTCCGCCGCCTCGATGGCGCGACTGGTGGGCACCGAGATGGCCGCGATCAGCGGAAAAGCGGCGACCGCCGCCTTCTGGATCAGGTCGATCGACACCCGGCTGGTCAGCAGCAGCACCCCTGGTGCGGTACCGGTCCCCGTCATGGCGCCGATCAGCTTGTCGAGCGCGTTGTGGCGGCCGACATCCTCGCGCACCAGCCGGTGCCCCTGTTCCGGATGCCAGAGGGCGGCCGCATGCACGCCGCGGGTCGACGCGTTGAGCACCTGCAGCGCCCGGAGGTCGGCCACCGCCTGCCGCAAGGCGCCCGGTCGCACCGTCAGCGACGAGTGCACCGGCGGCAAGGGGCGGGTGGCCTGCTCGAGGCTTTCGATGCCGCACAACCCGCACCCGGTGGGACCCACCATCTGCCGCCGCCGGGCAAGCATGAGCTGCGCCTTGGCCGGATCGATCCAGTGGCGAACCTCGATGCCCTGCTTGTGGGCGACGACTTCGCTGCGCTCGATGTCGGCGGGGCTGTCGATGACCCCTTCGCTGAGGAGGTACCCGAGGCCGAAATCCGTGAGGTCCGCCGGCGTTGCCATCATCACCGCCAGCGTCGTGCCGTTGCAGACGATGGCGACCGGCTGTTCCTCGGGCACGGCCCGATGGTGAAGCTCCGCCTGGTCGCGGATGCGGAGCGGGTGGACGTCGTGCAGGACCGGAAAGGCGGCTTCCATCACACCATCCCCGGCTCGGGTTTCAGCATGCGCACCGGCACCGACTTGGCCGCCGGCACGAAGCTGCGCTCGGCATGCTGGTAGAGCGGGATCAGCGCGTTGGCCTCGGGATAATAGGCACCGACGCAGCCGGCCGGGATGTCGTAGGGCACGACCTTGAAGCCGTGCATGCGCCGGTCGATGTGGTCGTCGGCCACCGTCTGCATGCCGACGAGTTCGCCTTCCTTCAGCCCGAGCCGGTCGATGTCGCCCCGGTTCATCAGCACCACCATGCGGGTGCCCTCGATGCCGCGGAAGCGGTCGCGATAGCCATAGACCGTGGTGTTGAACTGATCGTTGCTTCTGAGCGTGATCAGGCGCAGCACCTTGTCGTCGGTGCCCGGATCAAAGCTCGCATGCAATGCCTGCGGCACCTTGAAATTGGCCTTGCCGTTCTCGGTCTTCCACACCCGCTCGCGTGCCGACAGGGGTTTCGGAAACCCGCCAGGCTCGTTGATGCGGCGGTTGAAGCCGCCGAACTTGTCGGGCCAGGTCGCCTCGATGGCGTCGCGCACCCTGGCGTAGTCGCCAACCCAGGCGTCCCAGTCGACCGTGGATTCACCGGGCACCGTGGCCTTGGCCAGTTCGGCGACGATCCAGGACTCGGAGCGCAGATGCTCGCTGGCCGGCTCCTGCATGCCGCGCGACTTGTGGAAGACGCTGGTGGAATCCTCCATGGTGACGAGCTGCTCCCCGCTCGCCTGCCGGTCGATTTCAATGCGTCCAAGGCAGGGCAGCAGATAGGCGACATCGCCACAGAACAGGTGCGAGCGGTTGAGCTTGGTGGCGATCTGCACCGTCAGCCGCATGCGCGGCCAGTTGAACTCCATCACGTCGCGATCGGGAATGGCGCGGAGGAAATTCCCGCCAAGCCCGACAAAGGCGTCGACCTCGCCGGCAACGATGGCTTCGCAGGCCTCCACCGTGTTGTAGCCCTTCTCGCGGGGCGGCTCGAAGCGGAACTGTTCGGCGAGGCGGTCGAGGGGTACCAACTCGGGCTTTTCGGCAATGCCGACGGTGCGCTGGCCCTGCACGTTGGAGTGGCCGCGCACCGGGCAGATGCCGGCGCCGAGCTTGCCGATATTGCCGCGCAGGAGCAGCAGGTTGGACAGCATCTGCACGGTGTCGATTCCGAGCTTGTGCTGGGTGAGACCCATGCCATAGACGCCGATCACCGACGGGGACTTGGCATAGATGCCGGCCACGACCTCGAGGTCGGCCCGCGAAATGCCGCTTTCGAGCTCGATGTCGGGCCAGGTCTGGGCCCGCACATAAGCCTCGAACTCGGCAAGCCCGGCGGTGTGCTGGGCAATGAACTCGGTGTCGAGCACAGGCGGCCGGCCAAGCTCGCGGGCTTCGTCGTCGAGCGCGAACAGCGCCTTGGAGATGCCGACCAGCACGGCGATATCGCCACCGGCGCGTACCTGGTGGTAGAGCGAGCTGATCCGGGTTTCGTTCGGGGTCAGCATCTGCACCGGGTTCTGCGGGTCGACGAACCGCTCGAGCCCGCGCTCCTTCAGCGGATTGAAGGTGATGATGGTGGCGCCGCGCTCCACTGCATCCTTGAGCTGGTGCAGCATGCGGGGGCTGTTGGAGCCCACGTTCTGGCCGAAGAACAGGATGGTGCCGACATGGTCGAAGTCCTCGAGCCGCACCGTGCCGACCGATTGGCCGATGGTTTCGGGCAGCGCCACCGAGGTGGTCTCGTGGCACATGTTGGAGCTGTCGGGCAGGTTGTTGTTGCCGTAGATGCGAGCAAACAACTGGTACATGTATGAGGTTTCAAGCGAAGCCCGGCCCGAGGTGTAGAACACGGCGCGCTTCGGATCGCGGCTGCGGATTGCGGCAAGCTCCCGGCCGATCTCGGCCATCGCCTCGCCCCACTCGACCGCCTCGTAGCGATCGGTTTCGGGGTTGTAGCGCAGGGGCTGGGTCAGCCGGCCTTCGTTCTCGAGATCGTGGTCGGTCCAGCCTCGCAGTTCGGTCAGCGTGTGGCGGACGAAGAACTCGGGCGTGGTGCGCTTGCTGGTGATCTCGAAAAACGTGGCCTTGGCGCCGTTCTCGCAGAACTCCGCCGGATGGGGCGGGCTGGGCTTGGCCCAGGCGCAGCTGACGCACATGAAGCCGTCCTGCTTGTTCTGCTTGAGAAGCTCGAAAGTTGCGCCCGGCACGCCCTGCTTGATCATGTGCCGCGTCACCGACTCCATCGAGCCCCAGCCGCCGGCCGGTCCGGTGTAGTCCTTGATTCTTTCCTTGCGCGCCATGCCCGCCTCCCTGCTGGAGGCTGAATGCGACCTCGGGGGTTCCGTTCCACGACCGGCCGCTTGCAGCCCTGCCCTCCCGGTTCCGCCCCGCTGCGGCAATATTGCCCAGCATGCTTAAGTGCCGCTTAATCGCTGGTCCCTAGGGTGCTGGCACCCTTCCTCTGGACTACCGGTCATGTTCTCCTTCCTCCGTGGCGCCAAATCCTCCGGCGTTGCCAAACTCTCCATCAGATCCCTCCTTCTCAGCCTCGCGATCGTTCCCCTCACTGCCCTGGTCACCCTTGCCGGCTTCCAGGCTGCCAGCGTGATCGGCCAGTACCGCAACCTCGAACGGGCCCAGCTGGTGCAGCAGATCGCCACCGCCGGTGCGGCCCTGTCGCAGGCGCTGCCGGCCGAGCAGCTGACGGCCACCCCGGCCGACATGCCCCAGCTGCGGGCCGCCACCGACGCCCAGTTCTTCGCCGTCGCCGAGGCGCACCAGCAGCTCACCGCCGAGGGCATTTCCGATGCCGCCATCGACGGGCTCGCGGCCTATATCGGCGACAGCAAGGCTCGGCTCGACGCGTTCCGCGCCGACACCGACCGCGGCGTTGCCGACACCGATGCGGCGCTCTCGGTGCTGCAGCCGATCGCTGCCGCCGGCATCGGCCTCGTGTCCGCCGCTGCCGCCGAAGTGGATGATCTCGAACTCTCCCGCTTCATGCAGGGGCTCTACGCCCTGATGCAGACCAACGACGCCGGCATGATGGAGACCAATCTCGGTCTCACCTACCTCGCCGAAGGTCAGTTGCCGACGCCGATGTTCGCCTTCGCCGTCCACTCGCGCGACCTGCGCCAGTCTAACGCGGCAGCGCTGGACTACCTGCCCGCCGACGTGCTGGAGCCCTATCGCGCCTTCCTTGCCGGTCCCGCCGAGAAGACGCTGCAGACGGTCCGTGCCGGCCTTTATGCCAACATGCCCGACGCCGCCGCACAGGCGGTGAGCCCCGCAGCCTGGACCGAAGCGACCAAACTCCGGGCCGGCGCCACGGCTGCCGCCATTAGTGCGGCCACGGCGCGGCTCGATGCCGTGGCCCAGGCCCGCATGGCTGATGCCGGCAGCACCATCCTGCAGCTGGGTGGCATCGTGGCCGTGCTGGTGGCGCTGGTGGGCGGCATGTGCTTTTTTGCCGTCGGCAGCATCTCGCGCGCGCTGCGCTCGATCTCCGGGCGGATGGCGAGCCTGGCCGAAGGCGACATCACCAGCCCCATCCCGTTCGGCGAACGCCGCGACGAGATCGGCGACATGGCCCGGACGGTGGAAGTGTTCCGCCAGAACCGCGAGCAGGTCGAGCGGCTCGACAGCGACCGCGAGGCCGCCCGTCAGCTCGAGGCCGACGAACAGGCGCTGCGCAACGACCTGCAGGGCGAGGTGGCGCGCGTCGTCGCCGCTGCCGTCGCCGGCGACTTCACCGCCCGCATCGGCAGCACCTATGGCAAGGCCGAGCTCGACGACATGGCGGTCTCGGTCAATCAGCTGATGGAGACGGTCGATCTCGGCATCAGCGAAACCGCCGAGGTACTGTCGGCCATCGCCCATGCCGACCTGACCCGGCGCATGCAGGGCCAGTATCGCGGCGCCTTCGAGCGCCTGAAGGCCGACACCAACGCCATGGCCGACAAGTACAGCGACATCGTCGCGCAGCTGCGTTCGGCCTCGGCCGGGCTAAAGACCGCTACCGGCGAAATCCTCGCCGGCGCCAACGACCTCAGCGAGCGCACCACCCGCCAGGCGGCGGCGATCGAAGAGACCTCGGCGGCCATGGAGCAGCTCTCGGGCACCGTCACCGACAATGCCGGCAAGATCGACCAGGCGGCGACCCGCACCCGCATGGCAGCCCAGCTCGCCAACGAGGGCGGCCAGGTGATGACCGACGCCAACCAGGCCATGGAGCGGATCACCGCCTCCTCGGGCAAGATCAGCAACATCATCGGGCTGATCGATGACATCGCCTTCCAGACCAACCTCCTGGCGCTCAATGCCTCGGTGGAGGCTGCCCGTGCCGGCGAGGCCGGCAAAGGTTTTGCCGTGGTGGCCGTGGAAGTGCGGCGGCTGGCGCAGTCGGCGGCGCAGGCCTCGGCCGAGGTCAAGCAGCTGATCGAGCAGAGCGCCCAGGAGGTCAACGGTGGCACGAGGCTCGTGTCGCTCGCGGCCGAGAAGCTGCAGGCCATCCTGCAGACGGTCGAGGAAAACAACGAGCTGATGAAGTCCGTCGCCAGCGCCAGCGCCGAGCAGACCTCCGCCATTGCCGAAGTCTCCACCGCCGTCCGCCAGATGGACGAGATGACCCAGCACAATGCCGCGCTGGTGGAAGAAACCAACGCCGCCCTCGAGCAGACCGAGGCGCAGGCCGAGGGGCTCGACCGCATCGTCTCGATCTTCCGCGTCGAGGGCCGGTCCGCCGCGCCGCAGGCGGAGGCGCCGAAGGAAGCCCCCTCTGCCCGCGGCATCAAGGGCCTGCAGGAGAAGGTCAAGGGCGCCGCCCGCGCCTATCTCAGCCGCGGCAACACCGCGCTCAAGGACGACGACTGGAACGAGTTCTAGCTCCTCGTGAACTCCTGAGAACGAAAACGGCAGGCCCTGGGCCTGCCGTTTTGCTATTGCGCCGCCGCTTGCGGCTGCCGGCGTAAAATCTTGTCCATCGCCTTGCCCCTGGCGAGTTCGTCGATGAGCTTGTCGAGGTAGCGGATCTCGCGCATCAGCGGTTCTTCGATCTGTTCGACCCGGACGCCGCAGATGACGCCGGTGATCAGCGACCGGGCCGGGTTGAGGCCGGGTGCCTGGGCAAAAAACCCTTCCATCGTGGTGCCGTCGGCGACCGTCCGGTCGAGCTGCTGCTGGTCATAGCCGGTGAGCCAGCGGATGATGGTGTCGACCTCGTCTCTGGTTCGTCCCTTGCGCTCCGCCTTGGCAACATAGTGCGGATAGACGCTGCCGAAGCTGTAGCCATAGACCCTGTGCGACATCGAACTCCTCCGGCCGGACGGCAGGTGGCAAGCCTAGCCCGCATGGACGACGGGGCAAAGCAAAAGCCCCGCGACCGGAAAAATGGGGTTAGCCTGTCTAAATGCGGCCCCGCCACTCGCCGTCGGGATGAGGCTGCAGACGCAGCGATCCAGAGGACATTCTGCATGCGGTACTTCATGAGCATCATCCCGCCCGCCGACCTCAAGGCCGGGGACGTCTCGCAAGGCTTGATGGACGAAATGGGCCAGTGGATCGAGCGCGGCATCGCCGGGGGCACGCTGATCTCGACCGGCGGGCTCGGGTCGGCGGAGAAAGGGCGGCGCCTTGCCGGACATGGCGGCCAGATCGCCCTGACCGACGGCCCCTTTGCCGAGGCCAAGGAAGTAATTGGCGGCTATGCCGTGTTCGAGGCACCCGACCTCGAGGCGGCAACGGCATTGGCGCGGGAGTTCATGCAGATGCATATCGACCACGGCCTCAACGGCATGGTGCTCGAACTGCGGGAAATCGCCGGGGGCGCCAACTACTGACGGGCTTCGGAGCGCTCGATCCGCACCAGCCGCCCCACCCCATCGGCGGGCAGCGCGAGCGTGACCGTCACTGTTGCGGCTTGCGCAATGGCCGGGGCGCGGCTGGGCCACTCGACGAGGATGATGGCCTCGGGCGTATCGAGGAGCCCGAGTTCGTCGGCTTCGCCGGCATCGGCCAGGCGGTAGAGGTCGGCGTGCAGCACCGGGCCGCGCGGGGTGTCGTAGGGCTGCACCAGGGCAAAGCTGGGGGAGGGTACGTCGAGCCCGGGATCGCCGGCGAGGGTGCGGATGATGGCCCGCGCCAGCGCCGACTTTCCGGCACCGAGATCGCCATTGAGGGCGACGATGTCGCCTGCTACCAGCATGGCCGCCAGTTCGGCCCCGAGCCGGTCGGTATCCTCCGGCCCCGGCAGGAACCGCTCCTCGCTCATTCGGCGATGCCGGCCATGGCGCTGTCGCGCGGCAGGTTGACGACGATGCGCGAGCCGCGCGGCTCCCGCTTTTCGGCGGTGATGGTGCCGCCGTGGAGGTTGACGAAGGTGCGGACGATCGAAAGGCCGAGGCCCGCGCCCCGCTGGCGGCCGCCAGCATTGGGGGTATCGAGCCGGGTCAGGATCGCCGACTTCATCTCGTCGGTGAGGCCGGGGCCCTCGTCCTCGATCACGAACAGCATGCGCTCGCCGCGATTGGAGACGGTGAGCCGGATCTCACCGCCCGGAGGCGAGAAGCGCGCGGCGTTGGAGAGGAGATTGTAGAGCACCTGGACGATGCGGGTGCCGTCGGCAACGAAGGCCGGCAGGTTGGGTTCGATATCCACCACAAGGTTGATCGGGGCTTCACCCGACACCTCCGGGAAGGTGGCGGAGAGACCCGCCTTGGCCTTGTCGATGAGGCTGGCGACATCCAGCGTCTCCGGGCGCAGTTCGGCAATGCCGGCATCGACGGAGGCGAGATCGAGAATGTTGTCGATCAGCACGCCCAGGGTAACGGAAGACGCCCGGATATAGTCGATATATTCCCGCTGGCGCGCGTTGAGCGTGCCGCCTTCGGTGCCGGCGAGCAGGTCGGCAAAGCCGATGATGTTGGTCAGGGGCGAGCGCAGCTCGTAGGAGACGTTCTCGACAAAGGCGTCCTTGAGCCGGTCGGCGGCCACCAGGGCGTCGTTGCGCTCCTTGAGCACCTTGGAATAGCTGGCGCTTTCGGTGACATCGAGAAAGGTCATCATCGTCTGCCCGTCCGGCAGGCGGGTGATGGCATAGTCGAGCAGGCGCCCGTCGGAGCGGTTGATGCGGCCGGTCTGGTCGGAGCGGGTCGGGTTAAGGTCGACAATCGCGCGCTTGAGGTCGCGCCAGATGCTGGCGCCATCCTCGGGGATGGCCCGAGCGGCTGCCTCGGCGATCTGGTCGATATGCGGGTTGTGCCCGAGCTCGTTGGTCGGCAGCTTCCACAAGGCCGACAGGCGGGGATTGCTCAGCGTCAGCCGGCCATTGGTGCCGAACACGGCGACCGCTTCGCTCAACGCGTTGATGGTCTCGCGCTGGACATTGCTGAAGGTCTTGTTGGTGGATTCGAGCTTGAGACGCTCGGTGATGTCCTCAAAGACATAGACGACGCCGCCTTCCGGTCCAGCGGGGGCGGTGATGACCTTGACGGTGCGCCCGTCCGGCAGGTGCCAGGGATCTGCCTCGAACGGGGCCTTGCGGGTGTAGGATTCGAGGTGCTTGCTGCGCCAGGTCTGGTAATCGACCTGGTTGGGCAGCATCCCCTCGGTGCGCAGCTTGTCGAGAATGGCGCGTTCGTCGAGCCCGGGGGTGAGGAAGCTCTTGTCGAGGTTCCACAGCGCCGCATAGGCCTGGTTGAACTGCGTCAGCTCGCGACGGGCGTTGAAGATGGCGATCGGGGTCGCCAGCGCATCGATGATGCCGCCGATATGGGCATAGCCGGTGGGGGCGGGTGGCGCCTGTTCGGTGGCGAGCGGAAAGAAATAGCCGGCGCGTCCGTCCCCGATGGGAAACTCCACCAGCTCGTAGCGCCCCTTACCGGGAAAGGTCACCGTGGCGCTGACCGGCTGGTCGCTGGCCTTGCAGGCGGCAAGGTGCTGCTTGAGCGCGGCGGGGTCGAGCAGTTCTGGCGCCGAGCCGGGCTGGCCGGTTCGGCCCAGGGTTCGGGCGAGGTCCTTGTAGGCGCCGTTGGCAAAGACCAGCCGGTCCTCGCGGTCACGGGCGAAAGCCGGCTTGCCGATGGCGGCAAGGATGGTGCGCACGCCGGTCAGGTCATCGCTCGCGGCACTGGTGCCGGTCGGCTGCAGATAGGCCGGGCGCAGGCGCATGGCGACGCCGCCGCCGAGCACCCAGCCATGGGCCCGGATCAGGCGACCGTCGAGCGCCTTGACGCCGGTGTCGAAGGAGTGGCCCTCGACCCGCAGCTCGGCCAAGAGCTGCGTCAGCCGGTCGGCTTCGGCCGGCGGCAGCCAAATATCGAAGTTGAGCACCGCTTCGGGGTGGCGGCCCGGGGGCAGGATGGCGCTGGTCTGACCCAGCAGGCGCGGCTCGGCGCCCTGTTCGGTCCACAGGACGGTGACCTCGCGGGTGCCCGACAGCAGCGCCTCGTATTCGTCGACCAGGACACGGAGGCCGGCGATGCGCTCGGCATCGCGGCGGCGGGCGACGCGGCCGTCGCGGATGATGCCGCGGACAATGACGGTGGCGATCAGCGCAAAGCCACCCGCACCGAGTGCGATGGCGATGGGCGCGGCGCCCACCAGATTTGCGGAAGCAAAGCCCTGTGCCGAGGCGGGGACCGCCGTCATCAGGGTGAGCGGGGCGGCACCGAACGGTGCGAATCCCCAATGCTTCCGGAGCCTGCCCGGCGCCATGACTGCCTCTGCAACTGTTTCACGCTAGTGATGGCCGGCCCAGGAGAGCCGGTACGCCTCAACTTGAAAGAGGGCCGATACGCGCAATTCCCAAGGGAAAGCGGCCCCCGATCCGACCAGCGTGTCCCCCCGCCGCCGAATCATCAAAACCATAGCGAGGCGGTGAATCGGCTAACAGAGTCTTAATGGCTGTTGATCGCGGGCAAAGGATCGAAATGGGTGCTTGACCGAGAACGAAGCAGAAACAGCGGGGGTAGTGTGCGCTCGGTGGCCGCGACCTCGTGGTTCGACAGGCCCACCATGAGGACTATGGGAGGAGTGGGCGTGCGGAGGCACCGAGAACGCCGCTCACCCAGTGCGTTGCATAAACCTCATCCTGAGCGTGTCGAAGGACGGGGTCGCGGCCACCGATATCCTCCGCACCGCTTTCCGCCTCCAAAAGAAACGCCCCCTTCGGCTGGAGAGGGCGTGGTGCGTGTCCCGGCTGACAGTGCCTAGTACCGGTATTCGCCCGACTTGAACGGGCCTTCGGTCGACACGCCGATATAGTCGGCCTGATCCTTGGTGAGCTTGGTCAGCTTGGCGCCGAGCTTGGCGAGGTGCAGTTCGGCGACCTTCTCGTCGAGGTGCTTGGGCAGCACGTGCACCTTCTTTTCGAGCTTGTCGCCATTGGTCCACAACTCGATCTGGGCCAGCGTCTGGTTGGAGAACGAGGCGCTCATCACAAAGCTCGGGTGGCCGGTGGCGTTGCCGAGGTTCACGAGGCGCCCTTCGGAGAGCACGATCAGGCGGTTGCCATCGGGCTTTTCGACCAGGTCGACCTGCGGCTTGACGTTGGTCCACTTGAAGTTGCGCAGCGCCGCGATCTGGATCTCGTTGTCGAAGTGGCCGATGTTGCAGACGATGGCCATGTCCTTGAGCTTGCGCATGTCATCGAGGGTGAGGACGTCGCGATTGCCGGTGGCGGTGACGACGATGTCGGCGCGCGGGGCGGCCTCCTCGAGGGTGACGACCTCATAGCCTTCCATGGCCGCCTGCAGGGCGCAGATCGGGTCGACCTCGGTGACCAGCACGCGGGCGCCGGCGCCGCGCAGCGATTCCGCCGAGCCCTTGCCGACGTCGCCATAGCCGCACACGATGGCGACCTTGCCGGCCAGCATCACGTCGGTGCCGCGGCGGATGGCGTCGACCAGCGACTCACGGGTGCCGTACTTGTTGTCGAACTTCGACTTGGTGACGGAGTCGTTGACGTTGATGGCCGGGAACGGCAGCTCGCCCTTCTGCTGCAGCTGGTAGAGCCGCATCACGCCCGTGGTGGTTTCCTCCGACACGCCGCGGATTGCCGCGCGGATGGTCGAGAAGAAGGTCGGGTGCGTGGCAAGGCGCTTGCGGATGGTGGCAAAGAAGATCTCCTCTTCCTCGTTGCCCGGCTTGTCGAGGATGGAATTGTCCTTCTCGGCCTTGGCGCCGGTGAGGATGTACATGGTGGCATCGCCACCATCGTCGAGGATCATGTTGGGGGTATGCCCGTTGCCCCAGTCCATCATCCGGTCGGTGAAGGCCCAGTATTCCTCGAGGGTCTCGCCCTTGTGCGCGAACACCGGAATGCCGGCAGCAGCAATGGCGGCGGCGGCATGGTCCTGGGTCGAGAAGATGTTGCAGCTGACCCAGCGCACTTCGGCCCCGAGTGCCACCAGGGTCTCGATCAGCACCGCGGTCTGGATGGTCATGTGCAGCGAGCCGGCGATGCGGGCGCCCTTGAGCGGCTGGGCGGCGGCATATTCCTCGCGAATGGCCATCAGGCCGGGCATCTCGATCTGGGCGATCTCGATTTCCTTGCGGCCATAGCCGGCAAGGGTGATGTCCTTGACCGCATAGTCGGTGAAGGTGGTCATGGGGCAGGGCTCCGGGCGTTTTGCTGTTGGCCGCACCTATACGCGAAGCCCGCCGGAGCGGCAACGGGGACATAAAGGAATGTTTATATGTAGATGGAGGCGTTAGGCCCGCCGCCGGAGCGGATAGCGGCGGCGGAACGGCAGGCTGCAGGTGCGTACCACCGCCGAAACCACGAGGTACCCGAGCAGAAACCCGGCCCCGGCATAGAGAATGCCTTCCACCGTCACCGGCACGGCCGGCTTGTAGGCGGCAAGGGTGCGCTGGCCGATAGCGGTATCAAGATAGGCCGGCAGGTTCTGGAAGCGCTCCACCGGTCCGGCGCTTTCGATCCGCGCCAGCGTGGCGCTGAGTTGGTCGTAGCGCTGGAAGGTCGCCGTCATCGACCCGCCGCGGCCGGCGAGGAAGTCGTCATTGGAGGCGTTGTAGCGCTCGAGCGCCTGCTGCCGGTCGAGCCCGCCGGCCGCGGCATCGCCGTCGAACGCCTGGGTGACCGCGGCAAGTTCGTCCACCGCCCCGCCGAGGCGCTGGGTATATTGCTGGGCGTATTCGGGAAACTGGCTGAGCACCAGCGCCAACCCGATTCCGCCGATGCTCGCCACCATTCGCCGCATGCCCGTCTCCCTGTGCTGCTCAATGTGGTGGTGCCGTGCGGGGTTGCGCAAGCCCGATGCGGACCTTAGGTCTTCCGCACGCGCCGACCCGGGGAAGAACACATGGCCACCGCTCCTTCCGACAAGCCCGAATGGGCCAAGACCCGGCGCGAACGCGAGCGCGACGCCCTGGCCGCCGCCGGGCTGACGCGCCGTCGCCGCTGGCCGTGGGTGCTGCTGGTGCTGGTGATCCTGGCTGCCGCAGGCGCCGCCCTCTTCGTCATGATGGGCCAGGGACAGCAGCCGGCGCCGCAAACCCCGGCCGAGGAGCAGCCCGCCAAAGCGCCAACCGTGATGCAGCTCCGCCACGACGAGGTGCTGACGCTCGAGCCGCAGCGGCTCGAAAACCTGGTGCGCATCACCGGCTCGGTGACGCCGGTGCGCCAGACCCAGGTCTCCTCCGAGGTCAACGGCCAGATTTCCGAAGTGCTGGTGCGCGCCGGCGATGCCGTTTCCGAGGGCGACGTGCTGGTGCAGGTCGATGTCAGCAATCTCGAGCTGCAGCTCAACCAGGCCCGCAGCACCGCCGAAGCGACGCGGGCCCAGTTGTCGACGGCCGAAAACGAACTGGCCCGCACCCAGGACCTGATCTCGCGTGGCCTTGCGCCCAGTTCAGGGCTCGAACAGGCGCAGGGCACGGTGAACCAGCTGCGGGCGAGCCTGTCGGCACTCGAGCAGCAGGTGGCCGGGGCAGAGAACGCGCTCGCCAATGCCACCGTGGTCGCCCCGCTGACCGGCATCGTCTCGGTGCGCGCGGTCGAGCCGGGGCAGACCGTTGCCGCCGGCACGCCGCTGGTCACGGTTGTGGACCTGTCGAGCGTCGAGGTGGTCGCCGCGGCGCCCGTCGGCACCGCCGCCCAGATCGAGCCCGGCCAGACCGTCCGTATCGCCGTCGAGGGGCTCGCCGGCCGCACCTTCGAGGGTCGGCTGGAGCGCATCAATCCGGTGGCGCAGGAAGGCACCCGCACCATTCCGGTCTATGTCGCGCTCGACAACGGCAATGGCCTGTTGCGCGGCGGCATGTTCGTCACCGGCAACATCGTGGTCGAGACGGTGGAAGGCGCCATCGCGGTTCCGGCTGCGGCCATCCGCGAGGATGCCGATGGGCCCCATGTGCTCAAACTCGAAAACGACACCGTGGTCCGCCAGGCGGTGGAGCCGGGAGCGGTGTGGAGCACCAACCGCCTTACCGAGATCCGCTCCGGCCTTGCCGCGGGCGACGTGATCGTCTCCGCCCTCCTGCCGCAACTGATGCCGGGCAGCCGCATCCAGATGCTGATGGAGGGCGGTCGATGATCCTCACCCGCATCAGCGTCAACCATCCGGTCTTTGCCACCATGGTGATGGTGGCGCTGCTGGTGTTCGGCGTCTACTCCTACCAGCGCCTGCCCATCGAGCAGTTGCCCGACATCGACCTGCCGGTGGTGGCGGTGGTGACGAGCTATCCCGGCGCCTCGCCGGAAGCGGTCGAGAACGACATCGTCAAGCCGATCGAAAATGCCGTGAACACCATCAGCGGCATCGACACCATCCAGTCGGTCGCCCAGATGGGCCAGGCCATGGTGATCATCCTGTTCGACATGGACGTGCAGTCCTCGGCGGCCGCCCAGGACGTGCGCGACCGGCTGGCCCAGATCGAAGGGGTGCTGCCGGACAATGCCGGCGACCCGCAGATCCTGCGCTTCGATCCCTCCGAACTCCCCGTGGTTTCGCTGGCGGTGAGCTCGGAGACCATGAGCGCCCGTGACCTGACGGCGCTGACCGACGACGTGATCGTCAGCCGGCTGTCGATCATTCCCGGCGTAGGCCGGGCCACGGTGGTGGGCGGCGTGCCGCGCCAGCTCAACGTCCTGATCGATCCCGACCGCCTCAACGCCTTCAATGTCGGCGTCGGCGAAGTCACCCAGGCGCTGCGGGCCGAAAACCAGAACCTGGCGGCCGGCTCGATCACCGAAGGGGCCGCGGTGCAGTCCATCCAGGTGGAAGGGCGGCTGGAGCAAGCCGACGACTTCCTCGACCTCATCGTTGCCCGTCGCGGCGGCCAGCCGGTGCGGCTCGGCGATGTCGCCACCATCGAGCAGGGGCAGGCCGACGCCACCAGCCTTGCCATCCTCAATGGGCAGCGGGCGCTAGCCATCGACGTGGTCAAGACCCAGGGCGCCAACACGGTGGAAGTCGCCGAAGAGGTGCGCGAAGCGGTTGCCGAGCTCAACGAGCGCGACATGCCCGAGGGCGTGCGCCTCGAGATCGTGCGCGACAATGCCGTGCCGGTCGAGGAGAGCTTCCACGCCGTCCAGAACATGCTGGTCGAAGGCGCGGCGCTGGCCGTGGTCATCGTCTTCCTGTTCCTCAACTCGTGGCGCTCGACGGTGATCACCGGCCTGACGCTGCCGATCTCGATCATCGGCACCATGACGGTGCTCTACTTCCTCGGCTTCACGCTCAACATGATGACGCTGATGTCGTTATCGCTGGCCGTCGGTATCCTGATCGACGACGCCATCGTGGTGCGCGAGAACATCATGCGGCACCTCCATATGGGCAAGTCCCACCGCCAGGCAGCCCTCGACGGCACCAACGAGATCGGCCTCGCAGTGCTGGCGACGACACTGTCGATCGTGGCGGTGTTCCTGCCCGTTGCCTTCATGGAGGGCATTCTCGGCCGCTTCTTTCTCCAGTTCGGCGTCACCGTCTCGGTGGCGGTGCTGATCTCGCTGCTCGTGGCCTTCACGCTCGACCCGATGCTGTCCAGCGTCTGGTACGATCCGGCCGCCAATCCTGACGCCAAGCGCGGCCCGCTGGGGCGGGCGGTCGCGCAGTTCGACCGCTCCTTCGCCTGGCTCTCGGGCCGCTACAAGGCGCTGCTGCGCTGGTGCCTGAGGCACCGCAAGTCCACCGTGGGCGTGGCGCTCGCCGCCTTTGTCGGCAGCTTCATGCTGTTTCCGATGGTGGGGGTCGAGTTCGTGCCGGCGGCCGATACCGGCGAGTTTCAGGTAGACCTTGAAACCCCCATCGGCTCCTCGCTTGCGCATACCGCCAGCAAGGTTCGGCAGGTGGACGAGACCTTGCGCCAGTTCCCAGAAGTGCTCGGCACCTATGCTACGCTCAATGCCGGCACCACTTCGGGTGACAACCGCGCCACCATCCTCGTCACCATGGTCCCGCAGAGCGAACGCGAGCGGACGCCCACCCAGATGACCGACCCGGTGCGCGAGGCGCTCCGGGCCATCCCCGGCGCCGAGTTCAACGTTGGTGCCGCCGGCGGGCTCGGTTCGGTGGCTGCGCCCATCCAGGTCAGCCTCTATGGCGACGATTTCCGTGTGCTCGACCGCCTGTCCGATGACCTCGTTGCGCGGCTCGGCCGCATCGAGGGCCTGCAGGAGATCGAGACCAGCCTCGACAATCCCCAGCCGGTGCTGGGCGTTCGCGTCGACCGCGATGCGGCGAGCGACCTGGGCGTCAGCCTGCAGCAGATCGGCGCCAGCCTCAGCCCGATGCTGGGTGGCGAGCAGGTGACCGAGTGGACCAACCCCCAGGGCGAGAACTTCGCGGTGGTGGTGCGCCTGCCAGAAGCGGCGCGCGACAATGTCGCCATGCTTGGCGCACTGCCGATCGCCCAGAGCGGTGCCACCGGGTCCAGTGCGGTGGTCCGGCTGGACCAGGTGGCGGAGATTGTGCAGTCCCAGGGCCCCGGTGAAATCCAGCGCCTCGACTTGGCCCGGCAGGTCACGGTGAGCGCCAACCTCGCGACGGGTGCCCAGCTCGGCACCATTGCACCGCAGGTGCAGGAGGCAATCGTTGCCCTCGACCTTCCGGCGGGGTATCGCGCCTCCCAGGGCGGCGAGGCCGAACAGCTCGAGGAAACCGCAGCCGCCGCCGGCTCGGCGCTGCTGCTGGCGGTGATCTTCATCTACCTGGTGCTGGCCTCCCAGTTCGGCAGCTTCCTCCAGCCGGTGGCGATCATGATCTCGTTGCCGCTGGCGCTGATCGGCGTGATGGTCGGCCTGCTGGTCGGCGGCTCCACTCTCAACATGTTCTCGGCCATCGGCTTCATCATGCTGATGGGCCTGGTGGTCAAGAACGCCATCCTGTTGGTCGACAACGCCAACCAGCGCCGGCGGGAGGGGCAGAACCTCTATGACGCGCTGGTCGAAGCGGGCGGCACCCGCTTCCGGCCGATCGTGATGACGACCCTGGCGATGATCTTCGGCATGCTGCCGCTGGCGCTGAGCCTGCATGAGGGATCGGGGCAGAATGCGCCGATGGCCCATGCCGTGATCGGCGGGCTGATCAGTTCCTCGCTGCTGACTCTGGTCGTGGTGCCGGTGATCCTGACCTATGTCGATGGCTTCGCCCGGCGCACCCGCCGCTTCCTGCCCAAGGCGCCGGACGATGTGCATGCCGAGGCCCCGGCGGAGTAGGGAACCCCTCATCCGCCCCTTCGGGCACCCTCTCCCCTTGCGGGAGAGGGTGGATCGCGCGCAGCGCGAGACGGGTGAGGGGGGTCTACCTTCCCGCCAGCCAGTCCATCACCCCGGCCGCCGTGGCGCGACCGGTGGCAAGGCAGGCGGTGAGCAGGTAGCCGCCGGTCGGGGCCTCCCAATCCAGCATTTCCCCGGCGGCGAAGATGCCGGGGAGGCGCGTCAGCATCAGCCGCTCGTCGAGTTCGGACCAGCAGATGCCTCCGGCCGCTGAGATGGCCTCGGCAATCGGCCGCGGCCTGAGCAGGGGCAGCGGCAGCGCCTTGAGTCTGGCGGCAAGCTGATCGGGGGCCAGCAGTGCGGCGTCCGGCTCGACCTCGCGCAGCAGCCCGATCTTGACCGGATCGAGGCCGGTGGCACGGCGCAGGCGGTTGGAGAAACTGAGTTTCGGCGGCTGCCGCGCGAGGTCCGCGGAGAGGCGCTCCGCGGTGCGTCCCGGCACCAGGTCGAGCGTCAGTGCGGCACGGCCGGTGCCGGCGAGCCTGTCGCGCAGCGCCGCTGCATGGACGTAGACGAGGCTCCCTTCCACCCCGTGGCGGCTGACCACGAACTCGCCGGCAACCGTGCCGGCGTCCGAGGTGGCGCGCACCGACTTCACCGGCTGGCCGGCGAAGCGCTCCGTGAACACGGGGCTCCAACCGGCATCGAAGCCGCAATTGGCGGGCGCGAAGGAAGCGATCTCGACGCCCTTTTCCGCCACCCACGGCACCCAGGCCGCATCCGAACCGAGCCGCGGCCAGCTGGCGCCGCCAAGCGCCAGGATGGTGGCGTCGAAGCGGAGGCCCACAAGGCCCCCCGGCGTCTCGAAGCGCAGTTCGCCGCCCTGCCAACCGCTCCAGCGGTGCCGGGTGCGCAGGAAGACGCCCGACCTTTCCAGCCGGGCAAGCCAGGCGCGCAGCAGCGGCGAGGCTTTCATGCTGGTCGGAAACACCCGGCCGGACGAGCCGACAAAAGTCTCCACCCCGAGGCCCCGGCACCACTCGCGAACATCGGCAGCGGTGAAGCGGTCGAGCATGGGCGCGAGCCGTCCAGTGGCCGCTCCATAACGGGCTACGAGTTCGGCGTGTGGCTCGGCATGGGTGAGGTTGAGGCCGGACTTGCCGGCCATCAGCAGCTTGCGCCCGACGGTCGGCATCGCCTCGAATACGGTGACGGCGTGCCCGGCACCGCCGAGCACCTCCGCCGCCATGAGCCCGGCCGGCCCGCCCCCGATGATCGCGATTGCTGCCATGGGTGGCTTGTGCGGCAGCCGGCCGGGATTGTCGAGCCGTCAGATGCGGGCAGCGAGCTGTTGCAGCCGCCAGTAGGCCCCGCCCTGCTGCATCAGCGCCTCGTGCGTGCCATCCTCCTCGATGCCGTCCGGCCCCAGCACCAGGATGCGCTCCGCCTGGCGGATGGTCGTCAGGCGGTGGGCGATGACGATGGTGGTGCGGCCTCGCGCGAGCCGGGCCATCGACTCCTGCACCAGCCTCTCGCTTTCGGTGTCGAGGGCGCTGGTGGCCTCGTCGAAGACCAGGATGGCCGGGTCCTTGAGAAAGGCCCGGGCGATGGTCAGCCGCTGCTTCTGCCCGCCCGACAGGCGCACCCCGCGCTGGCCGATATCGGTGGCATAGCCATCGGGCAGGGCGGTTATGAAGTCGTGGGCGTTGGCGGCCCTGGCGGCGGCGACGATCTCCTCTTCGCTGGCATCGGGACGGCCATAGCGCAGGTTTTCGGCCACCGTGCCGGCGAACAGGTAGACGTCCTGCTGCACCACCCCGATCTGCCGTCGCAGCGAGGCGAGGGTGACGTCGCGGACGTCGCTGCCATCGATCAGGATGGCGCCGGCCGTGACATCGTAGAAGCGCGGGATCAGGCTGCACAAGGTCGTCTTGCCGACACCCGACGGGCCGACCAGCGCCACGAAGGACCCGGCCGCGATGTCGAGATCGAGCCCCGCGAACACCGGTGCCCCGCCGCCGCCATAGCGGAAGCCGACATCGCGGAAGCGGATGGCCCCGCTTGGCCGGGGCAGCGCCGTGGCGCCCGGCCGGTCGGCGACATCGGGCTCCACCTCGAGGATCTCCATGGCCCGCACGAAACCGGTATGCCCCTCCTGCCAGAGGCGGATGATGTTGGCGAGCCGCTGCACCGGATCGACCAGCACGCCGACGGCAAGCAGGAAGGTCAGCATGTCGGCCAGCGTCAGTTCGCCTTCGCGCACCCGCAGGGCACCGATGATGATGACGATGATCACGATCAACTGCGCGAAGGTATCGGCCCCGAGCGAGAACCACGCCTCGCTGCGATAGCCCTCGCGCCGGCTCTCGAGGAAACGCCGGTTGTGGGTGGCAAAGCGCCCGCTTTCCAGCGGCTCGTTGGCGAAGGACTGCACCACGCGGATGCCGCCCAAGGCATCCTCCACCCGTTCGTTGACGGCGGCGATCTCCTGCTTGCTGCGCGTCAGCGCCCGGTTCATGCGGCCGTTGAAGTGGAGGGCATAGAGCACCGCGAACGGCACCAGCAGGGCGATGCAGCCGGCCAGTGCCGGATCGACATAGACCAGCACCGCCATCGCCCCGGCGAACTTGAGCTCGGTGATGGTGAGGTCTTCCGGGCCATGGTGGAACAACTCGCCCAGCCACAGCGAGTCGTTGGTGATGCGGCTCATCAACTGCCCGGTGCGGGTGCGGTCATGAAAGCCGAAGCTGAGCTTCTGGGCGTGCTCGAACAGTTCCTGGCGCACATCGGCCTCGATGCGCGCGCCCATCATGTGGCCCTGGTAGTCGACAAAAAAGCTCGCCCCTACCTGCACGGCCAGCAGGATGAGCATCAGGCCCCCCGCCAGCAGGATCTGGTTGAGCACGTCGGGGCCCGGCGGCAGGCCGATCAGCCGCGTGGTGACGACGTTCGCCACCAGCGGCTGGGCTACCGCGGCGGCGGCAACGATCAGCGCAGCCGCAAGGTCTGCCGCCAGCAGCGGCAGATGCGGGCGATAATAGGAGAAGAATTTGCGCCAGCGGCGCCGGCTGTTCGAGGAACTAGGGTGCGCGGCGCTCGGCCTCGCGCGGATGATCGATGACATGGGTCGGGATATCCTTGAGCATGATGGGTCCTTCGGTTGCGGTGAAGGTCGCTTTCATGTCGGTCTCCCGTCCCGGGCGTTGATCGCCCCAATCATGCGCCGCAGAGGGCGGCAAGAGCAAGGCAGAGGCCGGTGTTTCAGCATTTTGGCGACCCCTGCAACCCAATCTTCACCCTCTCCTGTGCCGTGATCGCCACAGCCGAGCCGCGCTAACCATTTGGCAAGGGTGGGCGGCGCGTCGTGGTCAAACGCAAGAATGCGAGGGGGCCATGAGAAGATTTTTGTTGGCGGTGGCGACGGTGCTGGCGCTGGCCGCGCCTGCCCTTGCCCAGGAATGGGTGGTGAACCGGGTTCGTGGAACCTCGGAAATCCAGATCGGCCGCAATTGGACAGCGGTGACCCGCGGCCTCGTGGTCGAGCCGCAGCAGACGCTGCGCACCGGCCCCGATGGTCGCATCGGGCTCATGCGGGGCAATGAAACCATCGACCTCGACGCCAATACCGAGATCAGCCTCCGCGACGCGGGGAGCGAACTCAAGACCAGCGTGATCCAGGTCTATGGCGCCGTCTCGGTCGACGTCGAGCGGCGCAACGTCCAGCATTTTTCCGTGCAGACGCCGTATCTGGCAGCCGTGGTCAAGGGCACCCGGTTCACCGTGGTTGTGGATGGCAGCAGCGCCCGCGTCGAGGTCGACCGGGGCGTGGTGCAGGTGCAGGACACCGGCAACGATCTCGTCACCGACATCCGCCCCGGCCAGCAGGCCGTGGTGTCGGAGAACGCGCCGCTCAACGTCACCGGCGGCCGCGCTACAGCCGTGTTCACTTTCGAGGGCGTCCAGGTCGTGCCCGGAACCACCGAACCGGTCGCGGCGGCGTCAGGCTCGCCAGCCACGGGCGGCGGCCCGGCGGCCGCACCCGATCCGGGCAACCCCGTCTTCGGCAACAGCGGACCCCCGGCGCACGCCAATGCCGGTGGCAACGGTTCCGGTCAGGGCAACGGTGGCAATGGGCCTCCGGCACACGCCAATGCCGGCGGCAATTCCGGTCACGGCAACGGCGGCAATGGACCTCCGGCGCACTCCAATGGCGGTGGCGGCCCACCGGCTCACGCCCATGGGAACAACGGCGGCGGCAATTCGGGCCACGGCAATGGCGGCAACGGACCTCCGGCGCACTCCAACGCCGGTGGCAATGGCGGTGGCGGCCCACCGGCTCACGCCCATGGGAACAATGGCGGCGGCAATTCGGGCCACGGCAATGGCGGCAACGGACCTCCGGCGCATTCCAACGCCGGTGGCAACGGCCAGGGCAATGGCGGTGGCCCCGGCCCCTCCGGCCCCGGACCTTCCGAGCGCGGCAATGGCGGTGGCAACCCCGGTGGCGGCGGGGTCAGCCCCAATGGTGGCGGCAACCCCGGCGGTGGCGGCCCTCCGGAACACTCGAACGGCGGTGGCAACGGCGGTGATAACGGCGGTGGCCACGGTGGCGGCAATGGCAGGGGCAATGGCGGCGGGTGAGCACCTCGGCTGACATGCCCGCTCCCCTGATGCGGGGAGGCCTGGCCGCGGCCCTGGCGGTGCTGGTGCTTGTCGCGGCCATGCTCGGCCTGTTCGCGCCGCTTAACCAGGGGCTGCGCCAGTTGCGCTTCGCCGCCACCGATCGCGCCCCCAGCGGCGCGGTGGTGTTCGTCGAGATCGATGGCGCCAGCCTGGCCGAGATCGGCGTCTGGCCCTGGCCGCGGACGATCCATGCCGATCTGCTGGACCGGCTGATGGATCTCGGCGCCGACGAGGTGGTGTTCGACGTCGATTTCAGCACCGCCTCCACCGAAGCGGCCGATGCCGCTTTCGAAGCGGCGCTCGAGCGCGCCGGCGGCTATGCTTGGCTCGCCGCCTTCCAGCAGCGCGCACCCGACGGCTCGGTGGTGCTCAACCGGCCGCTGCCGCGCTTTGCCGCTCAGGCTGGACCCGTGCTCGTCAATGTCGATGGGGATGGCACCGGCCTCTTGCAGTCGGTTCCGGCCGGACTGGCGGAGCCGCCCATCCCGTCGGTGGCGGTGGCCCTGACCCCGGGCGCCGCCAGCGGTGCGCGCATTGTCATCGACTATGGAATCGACCTTGATGCGGTACCACGGCTCCAGGCGGCCGATGTGCTCGCCGGTAGGGCGGATGCGACGCGGATCGCCGGCCGTCAGGTGGTTGTGGGTGCAAGCGCGGTGGAACTGCGGGATTTTTTCCGCGTGCCCCGCTTCGGGGTCCTCCCCGGCCCCATGGTGCAGATCGCCGCCACCGAGACGGTGAAGGCCGGGCGCAGCCTCAGCGACCTGCGGGGCGGTCCCGCCGCTGCCCTGGCCGCGCTCGCCGTGATGCTGTTTGCCTTCGGCGGCGCGCGGCTCTCACTGCCGCGGCTGTTGAGTGGTTGGCTGGTCGGCGCGGCGATCCTCGAAGGGGCGGCCTGGTGGGCCTTGCGGGACGGCGCGATCCTGTTCGACACGGCAGCCCTCCACACCCTTGGCGCCGGCCTGGTGATCCTGACCCTAGTGCTCGAATGGTCCGAAAAGCGGGCCGAAAACCGCCGGCAGCAGGCGCGCCTGGCCTGGCTGGCGCTCCACGATCCTCTCACCGGTGCCCGCTCGCGTCAGGCCATGCTGGACGATCTGGATCGGCTCGGGCACGCCGGCAGCGTCGCCCTGGTGGAGCTGGTGCGGGTCAGCACCGTCACCGCAACCCTTGGCCACGGTGTCGTCGACCGCGTGCTCACCGAGGCGGTGATGCGCCTGGCGCAGCAGACCGGCGCCCTTCCCGCCCGCGTCGGCAACGCCACCTTTGCCTTCCTGCCGTCGCCCCATGAGGCACCCGAGCAAACCGCCGCGCGCCTTTCGGCAGCGCTGGAAGCCGCCTATGCCATTGATGGGCACCACGCCATGCTGCAGACCCGCTTCGGTTTCAGCAGCGAAAGCGCCGCGCCGGCAGCCGAGCGGCTGCGCCAGGCCGAAATCGCCCTGGATGTGGCACGCCGCGGCGGAATCCGCTTTGCCGCCTTTGATCCCGACCATGGCCAGCTCATCGAACAGCGCCGGCGTCTCGATCTGGCGCTGCGCCGGGCGCTGGCGGATGGGCAGTTCTTCCTGCTGTTCCAGCCGCAGGTCGATCTTGCCAGCGGCGCCATGGTCGGCGTCGAGACGCTGCTGCGCTGGCAGCATCCGGAATTCGGGCTGGTTTCGCCGGTCGAATTCGTGCCGCTGGCCGAGGAGACCGGCCTGATCGTCGAGCTCGGCGATTGGGTGCTGCGAGAAGCGTGCCGTCAGGCCGCGAGCTGGGATTGGCAGGGGCGGCTGTCGGTAAACGTGTCGGCGGCGCAGTTCCGGCTCGGTGACGTGGTGGGCAGTGTCCGCGCTGCGCTGGCTGCCAGCGGCTTCCCTGCGGCGCGGCTCGACCTCGAGATCACCGAAACCGTGCTCGTGGACAATGACGCGGCAGTCATCGCCGCGCTGTCCGAGCTGCGGGAGCTCGGCGCCGGCATCGCGCTCGACGATTTCGGCACCGGCTACTCCTCGCTGAGCTACCTGGCGCGGCTGCCGATCGACAAGATCAAGATCGACCAGTCCTTCGTGCGCGGCCTGCCGGACCCGCAGCGCGAAGTGATCATCGAAACGGTGCTGGTGATGGCCCGGCGCCTCGGCAAGCTGGTGATCGCCGAGGGTGTCGAGACCGACGAGCAGCGTCGGTACCTGGCGCTGGTCGGCTGTCCGGTGGGGCAGGGCTATCTGTTCGCGCCGCCCAGCGCACCGGAGGCGATCGGCCTCCGGTCACATGCGGTGAACGCCGCCTAGAACTTCCAGCCGAGGCCGGCGCGGACCACCACGTCGCTGGGTTCGCTGCTGCCGAAGGCAGCGCCGCCACGGGTCCAGCTGTTGACGCCGAAATGGGTCCAGGTCGCCTGCAGCCGCGCCATGATGTTGTCGGTGATCATCATGTCGGCGCCGAGGCCGAGCTGCCAGCCACCGGCGGTAAAGGTGGAATCGGCCGTGCCGCTGAACGGGGACATGTCGAAGTGGCCCCAGTTGTAGCCGACGATGCCATAGGCGAGCACGTTCGGCGCAACCGGGTAGCCGAGGGTGGCGCGCACCGCGGCATCCCATTTCAGCGCACCGTAATTGGCGCCGGCGTAGAGATATTCGGTGGCGACGTTGTTGGCCTCGACGTCGACGCCGAGCACCAGCCAGTCGGTGACGGTCATGCGGTAGCCGGCGAACACGCCGGCATTGCCGCCGATGTCGCCCAGCAGCTGCTCGCCCGGCAGGAGCGGATTGAGCTCGTGGGTCTTGGTGGCGAGGATGGACGCCTGCGCACCGACATAGAAGCCGTCCCAGACAAAGGAGGAGGTCTGATACGCCTGCGAGTCGACGGTGGGGAGCACCATCACGGTCTCGACCTGCTGGGCCGAAGCGCCCGTCGCCATCAGCAGCACCGTTGCTGCCACACTCGCCGCCAGCCCCTTGGTCACACGCATCGTCATCTCCCGCCCAAGAACAATGCCTAAAATTTGCCACGAGTTTTCCCGGGGCAGCAATGACCGATGTGTCACACCCCGGGCAAAACGCCCGGTGGTAAACAGATCGCTAACGCACGATCAGCGTGCCGGCGCCGAATTCGGTGAACAGTTCCACCAGCACCACATGCGGCATCTTGCCATTGAGGATCACCACGCCCTCGACACCGGCATCCAGCGCCTCGAGGCAGGTCTCGACCTTGGGAATCATGCCGCCGTGAATGGTGCCGTCGGCGATCAGCGCCTTGGCCTCGCTGACGCTGAGCTCGGGGATAAGCTTGCCGTTGCGGTCGAGCACGCCCGGAACGTCGGTCAGGAACAGCAGGCGCTTGGCCCCCAGCGAGCCGGCAATGGCGCCGGCAAAGGTGTCGGCATTGATGTTGTAGGTGTTGCCGTCGCGGCCGGGCGCCACCGGGGCGATCACCGGGATCATCTCCGAACGGGCAAGCAGGTCGAGCAGCGTGCGGTCGACCTCTACCGGCTCACCCACAAAGCCGAGATCGAGCACGCGCTCGATGGCCGAGCCGGGGTCCTTGACGGTCTTGTGGGCCTTTCGGGCAAAGACCATGTTGCCGTCCTTGCCGCAGAGGCCGATCGCCCACTCGCCTTCGGCATTGATCAGGGCGACGATTTCCTTGTTGATCGAGCCGGCGAGGACCATTTCGACCACGTCCATGGTGCGCTGGTCGGTGACCCGCAGCCCGCCTTCGAACTTGGACTCGATCCCCAGGTTCTTGAGCATCTGGGCGATCTGCGGCCCGCCGCCATGGACGACGATGGGGTTGACCTTGCTCTGCTTGAGCAGCGCGATGTCGCGGGCGAAGGCGCGGCCGAGGGCGATGTCGCCCATGGCGTGGCCGCCATACTTCACCACCACGGTCTTGCCCTCGTAGCGCTGCATATAGGGTAGCGCCTGCGCAAGGATCCCGGCATCATGGGAGAAGCGGTCGTTCTGGGCGTCGAGATCGGACATGCGCAATCCTGTTAGGCGGCCGGACACGGGCGGCATCGGTCTAGACCATAGCGCCGCTGACGAAAAGGTCGAGATGTCCACAGCGAGGCGATCCATTTCGCTTATCCTGCGTTAAGGCCGCTGGTGAGGCGAACTGGAAAAGGCTAGACGATGACGATGCAGACGCCGAGCGCCGACATCGCCGACCTGATCAGCCGCTGTGCCCTCAAGGACCGCGCGGCCTTCCGTACGCTCTACGAGCGGACGTCGGCGAAACTCTTCGGCGTGGTGCTCCGTATCTTGAAGGACCGTTCGGAGGCCGAGGAGGCCATCCAGGAAGTCTACGTCAAGATCTGGCAGCGGGCCGACCGCTTCATACCAGGCAACACCAGCCCGATCAGTTGGCTGGTGGCGGTAGCGCGCAACCACGCGCTTGATATCCTGAGGGCCCGTCGCCCGGTTTCCGACGACATCGATGTCGCGCTGGAGGTGGCTGACGACGCCCCATCGCCCGAACGGGCGACCGAGGCCAGCCAGGAGAAGGCGCGCATCGACCAATGCCTCGGCACGCTCGAACCCGACCGTGCCAACGCCGTTCGCGGCGCCTACCTCGATGGCATGAGCTACGAGGAACTGGCGCAGCGCTACACGGTGCCGTTGAATACGATGCGGACCTGGCTGCGCCGGAGCCTCATCAGATTAAGAGAGTGCCTGACGGCATGAGCATGGACGAGGACATCGACGGACCGGACGGAGCGCGGGCGCAGGTCGCCGAATACGTGCTCGGTCTGCTCGACGCCACCAGCCATGCGCAGGTGGAGCAGATGATCGCGGCCAATCCGCGCCTTCAGGCCGAGCGCGACTTCTGGGTGTCGCGCTTTGCCGGGATGGACAGCGAATTCGCCGAAGTGGCGCCGCCGGCCCGGGTGCTCGGCGCCCTCGAGACCCGCCTGTTCGGTGCCAGCCAGCGACGGAGCACCTGGTGGGATTCGCTGGCGCTGTGGCGCGGTCTCGCTGCTGGCGCCCTGGCGGTCGCGGTGGTCGCGGTGGGTTTTGCCGCCTTCGAACCGCGCCAGGACGTGACCAGCCTCACCAACCAGCTTGTGGCCGCGCTGGAGGAAGAAGGCAGCGACGTCCGCTTCCTGGCCTTCTATGA